>DASWDA010000146.1:0-25906 GCA_036395695.1 Gemmatimonadales bacterium | reverse complement strand
GGTGAAGTACGAGACCAGGAAGACGGCGGTCGCGAGCCACCCGATCCAGTCGAAATGCGCCGTCATACCTGCCCCTTGAGGAGTTCGAGGACAGCGACGTTCCCCTTCGTGGCGGCCTGGCCGATGGCCTCTTTGGGATCGGCGCCGCGCGCCAGCAACAATTTGACCGTTTCCATCTGTCCGAAAAACGCGGCGAGGCCGAGCGGCGAGAACCCATCGCTGGAGCGTGCCTCGAGCAGCGCCGGATCCTGCTCCAGCCACTCGGCGACGCGCGCCGTCCGTCCCACCGATGCGGCATCGAAAATGTCGAGCGCCGGTTCGGCGCCAAGCAGCACGGCAACGGCGTCGGGCTTGTGATGGTATTGCGCGATCAGGACGGGTGTGTGGCCCCGCTCATTGCGCACGCTCGCGAGTCCGCGGTCGGCGTCGAGTAACTCCCGCACTCGCGCCGTATTCCCGGCCCGGACGGCATCAAAGATCTCCCGCGACGGCTCCATGGGTACTCCTGTCAGAATGAGAAACCTTTCCGCACCGTGAACGCCCACCGCTTTCCGGGCATTCCCCGCCCGAACCGGTAACCAAACGCCATCTCCGCCACGTCGCCACGCACCGCCCGCGTCGGTCCCAGCCGCAGCGCCAAACCGGCGTCTCCGAACTGGCGGGCAGGTTCGTCTTCATACCACGCGCCGCCGTAATCGAGAAACGGCGCGACACCCACCGCCATCAGGCCCAGGATGCCGTCGGCGACGAGAACGCGGTCTTCGAACACGAACCAGGTCGTGCGTGTGCCAGTGAAGGCGTGCGCGCCGAACAATCTGGGCCCTCGCTGCGAATTCCACGGATCGAACTCTCTGCCGGGCTTCGGATGTGTCACCACCCCACCTTCGGCATGCACAATCAGCGTGTGACCGGGGATGTTCTGGCTCACCACGGTCAGCTGTCCGAGCGTCCGAGTCGTGTCCAAACCGTTGGCGGCGAGGTTCAGGAGCGCGAAGCCGCGCTTCCAGACGGCGGACGTTTGTCCACTGACCTCGTACCCGACCCCGGACTGTAGCACGACGCCCGCCCGAAACGTGGGCGAGAGGTCCACATCCTCGCGTCGCGCGTAGGAGTTGAAGTGTTCGAGCACCTGGAACCGCACCGACCCGATCTCGATCCCCGCCCGCGCGGTCGTGAACACGGAATACGGAACCGACGTGGCACCGATCGGCGCAAAGTCCTCCCGCCGCCACTCCAACCCGCCCCACAGCCGGGTGTAGCTATGACTGGTCGCGTGCGCCGCGATCCCGCCGATCACTCCAACCCGGAGCACGTGATGGAGCGTACTGTCGACGAGCGAGTCGTCGCGAAACTGGAGCACGCGCTCCCGTGCCGCCTCGCCGTAGGTCTCGAGCGAATGGGGCGCCGCGGTCTCGTGAAACGGCAGGCCGAAGCGCCATTCCCCACGCAGGCCGTCGGAAAGGTCCCGGTAGCGCAGCGCGAGCGCCGTGCGGCGGCCGAAGAACTGTTGATTGACGAAATCGAGATCGAGATGGCTGCGATCCGGGTTGCGGCCGTACATCGCGACCAGCTGCGTGGCCGTGCCCAGAAAATTCTTCTCGATCAGGCCAACGTCCCATGTTTCGTCGCCGGCTGCGCTCGAGAAGCTGGCCTGTGGCTGCGTGCTCCAACCGTCCGACGTGACCGCGCGGAGCGCGAGCTGTCCCCCCGGCTGGGACCGAACCGTGTCCACCCGCACCGACCGAAACACGCCGAGGGAGCGCAGGGCGCGCTCGCTTTCGGCCACTCGGGCCGAGTCGAACGGATCGCCGCTGTTCAGGAGCAGGCGCCGGCGGATCACCCATGGGCGCGTGCGCACGTGCAGCCGGTTCGCCAGGTGCGCGACCCAATCAGGTGTGGCGTCCTCCCGGTCGAAGATGTTGCCGTTCTGCACGATGATTGTGTCGATGGTTTGACGGTTGGAAGGTTGGACGGTTGGACGGTCTGTCTGTGCAGGACAAGGAGTACCTACGATCGTATTCAGAAGCAGACCCGTCACCGCACCAACCGTCCAACCGTCCAACCGTCCAACCGTCACGGTCTCACCCCATGGATCCGTTGACGCAGTCGATAGGTCGCATGCCTGCTGGAATCATTCCACGCCGTGAAATACAGTGTCGCGTCGATGCGGCCCGCGATTTGGCGCGAGCCTCGCGTCTGCATCGTGTACGTGCCGCGCACCGAATCGGGCCGCAGCGGCCGGCACAAGCAGGTCACCGTCCCCCACGCGGGGATCGCGTCACCGAGCGAATACGGATGATTGGCGGAGAGGGTCCGTGCGTCCCCGAGATCGAGGGCGACGCTCAGCGAGTACTCGTCACCCAGGGCATCGCTGGGATCGAAATCGAAACGCGCGAGCAGGACGTCGTGGCGGTCCTGGGCAGTCGTATCGACCCGCAAGTGGACGATCGTGTAGCGTGCATCAGGTTCCGCGATGATGCGGCCATGCTGCTCCCACCGCCCTGCTTGTTGTACGCCCTGGGTATCGCCCGGCCGCGGCATAAACTCGCAGCCGGTGATCGCGAGGATCAGTAGATAGTGAGGTACCGCTCGAGCTCCCACGTAACGTCAAAAGATATACCCCACGGCCACCCCGCGGCCGTAGGGTATATCGGGGCGGCTCCCGCCCTGGCGTCAGTACAAGTAGGCCAAGCCCAGCGCGACGCTGACTTGATCCTTCCGGGCGTCGAAGGCGGCCAACGTGGATCGATCGTACCTCAACTCCGGTCGGAGGACGGCATTCGGCCACGCATGGATATTCAACGTCGCCGTGGCACTGCCAAACTTGTGCCCCGCGTTCACGGGAAACCCCATCGACCCACTGCTACGCGCGCCGTTCGCGTCGTTCACATAATCCCCCCGCAGCGCTAACCCAACCGACGTGTTGACCGCGTACGACACCCAGCCGCCGATTGCCCACCATTCGGCATCCTGGGTGGGTGTCGGCAAGGCGGCGTTCGCCTGCTCGCGGCCGTAGTCACCCTGTAGCCAGAGTTGCGCGCTGCCCAGCTTGCGCGACAGCAGTGCCTCCACGCCATAGCGATTCGCGTTGTCGTTACCGGTCTCTTCCGGACCCCAGAACCCAGTGATGCCTACCGAGGTAAGCGTATCGGGCGAGATCCCGATACGTCCCATCAGTGACTTACGTTTGTTGTTGTCCGAAACCTGGTCCCACCCGTTGATCACGCGCAGTTGCACGTCGACGTAACGGTTGAGCTTCGTTTCGACGCTGACACCCACCGCCGTGAAGTTCTCGACGTAGATGAACTGGTTTCCCTCCGACCAATTCGGGTTGCCGGTGGTCTCGATCACCTCCAGCCCGAGCAGTGTGGGGATGCGCCCCGCCTTGAATTGCACGCCGCTCCCATTTGCGGTCGGGAGGTTCAGGGTGACGTAGAGGTGCGGGATATCGGCCTGCGTGCCGAGGTCGATCGCCCCTCCACCGGACTTGATCACTGTGGCATCCTGGCCGAACAGGAACTCAGCGTGGAATCCGGCGCTGCGCTTCGTGGGGTCGTACGCCTTGTCCAGCACGACGCCGAACGCATTCAGGGCAAAGCGGTTCTGCAGACGATCGTACAGCCGCCCCACGATCATCGTATCGCCGGCGCTGTGCCGGGAATAGGCGTAGGACGCCTCGGCCCAGCCGGTGAGCTTGAGTGCCGCTTCGGTGGTCGCGGCGGCCTGCGCCGCCAGCAATCCTGGCACGACCAGGAAACCCGCAAGGGTGATTGCGGCCCCGGGGGCGCGCATCAGATCGGCTCCGGCTGCGGCTCGAAGGCTGGCTCGGCGGGCACGGTCACGGGCTGCTCGGACAAGACCACGATCGTCGACGCCTCTGGAGTGTGGGGGTAGCCCTCCACACCCATTTCGGGCACGTCGAGCCCCAGTTCCTCGGTTTCCGCCGAGACGCGATGGCCGCCCACGACGAGGCCGGTGACCTTGTAGGCGACGTACGCCATGATGCCGACGCCCACGAAATTGGCCACGCCGCCCACCAGCTGCGCCACGAGCTGCGACGCGTCGCCATAAAAGAGCCCACGCACGGCTCCGTCGACGCCGTTCCAGCCCGCCCCGTAGGTTCCGTCCGCCAGCAGGCCTACCGATAGAATCCCCCACAGGCCGCACACCCCGTGCACCGAGATGGCACCCACGGGATCGTCGATCTTCAGTGACCGCTCGATGTAGACCACCGCCGCGCAGACCAGCACTCCGGCCACCCCGCCGATCAGGACGGCGGATGGGGCCGTCACGAATGCGCATGGGGCGGTAATAGCCACGAGTCCCGCGAGTGTGCCGTTCGCGAGCATTGACGGATCGGGCTTGCCGTACTTCAGCCACACGTAGAGCATCGCCGTCACTCCGCCCGCCGCCCCAGCCAGCATCGTGTTCGTCGCGATGACGCCGATGCGTAGGTCAGAACCCGCCAATGTCGATCCGGCGTTGAAACCGAACCACCCGAAGGCGAGGATGAACGTGCCGACCAACGCCATCGGGATGTTGTGCCCCGGGATGGCCTTCACGCTTCCGTCGGCGCCGTATTTGCCACGCCGCGGGCCTAGCAAAATCGCCGTGACGAACGCCATCACTCCGCCCGTCATATGCACGACGGACGATCCCGCAAAGTCGACGTGGCCGTGTCCCAGCCCGAGATTCTTGCCGAGCATGGCGAGCCAACCGCCGCCCCACGTCCAGTTGGCGTAGATCGGATAAATGACGGCGCCGACGAACACGCTGAACACCGCGAACGCGACGAATCTCCACCGCTCGGCCAGCGCTCCCGTCGGGATCGTGGCGGCAGTGTCCATGAACACCATCTGGAACAGGAAGTACGCGAAGACTGGCGCGGTGTAGGCGACGCCGGTGAGGAAGAACCCGGTTCCTCCGAACAGACCCCACGACTTCCCGCCGATCGTCACCGCGACTTCGTGTGACAGCTGATCGTAGCCACCGAGCGTGGCCAGCGGCCCCACGCCCCCCGCTTGGAGGGCGAAGCCCACGGCCCAGTAGGCCAACATCGCGATGCCGTACACCATGAAGTTCATCGTCATGGTGTGCGCAGCGTTTTTCGCGCGGGTGAAGCCGGTCTCGACCAGCGCGAAGCCGGCCTGCATGAACATCACGAGGAAACCAGCGACCAGCGTCCAGACGAAGTTGATGGCAACGGTGTTGGCGTCCATGTCCCCCCTCGGCGGTTTCGTGGTGTCAGTGGATTCGTGCATAATATGCACGAATCTGTGGACACTCTGCAACTGTCCTGGCCTGGCAATCGCACGAATGGAACATCATTCGTGCATTATATGCACGTATGAGCATACATCATGCCATCAGGCCGACGGGGAAGGTAGGGGGGAGCGGGGGGGGACGTTCAGTACTGGGCCAGGTAGCGCTCGACCTCCCATTCGCTGACTCGGCCGATGTATTCCTGCCATTCCTCACGCTTCGCTTCGACGAACCGCTCGTAGATGTGTGCGCCGAGCGCGTCCCTGATGACATCGTCGTTCTCGAGCATGTCGAGCGCCTCGTGCAGGTCGCGGGGCAGCTCGTCGATGCGGTACTTCCGGCGCTCGCGAAAGCTCATCTCGAAGATGTTCTTATTCACGGGATCTGGCGGGGTCAGCTTCTTCTGCAATCCGTCGATCCCTGCGGCAAGTTGCACCGCAAGTGCGAGATAGGGGTTCGCCGATGGATCCGGCATGCGCAGCTCGCAGCGGGTGCCAATGCCGCGACGGTCGGGGATGCGCACGAGCGGGGAGCGGTTCCGCATCGACCACGCCACGTTGGTGGGGGCCTCGTAGCCGGGGACGAGCCGCTTGTAGCTATTGACGAGCGGATTCGTGACCGCGCAGAAGCCGCGGGCGTGCTTCAGCAGCCCGGCGATGTACTGCAGCGCCACGGCGGACAGCTCCCATTTCGCCTTGGGATCGTGGAACGCGTTCGCGCCCTTCCGGAACAGTGACTGGTGGGTGTGCATCCCCGAACCGTTCTGGCCGAAGATCGGTTTGGGCATGAACGTCGCCAGGAAGCCGTGGCGGTAGGCGACGTTCCTGACAACGAACCGAAACGTGGCGAGATTGTCGGCCGTCGCGAGCGCTTCGGCATAGCGAAAGTCGATTTCGTGTTGTCCCGGCGCCACCTCGTGATGGCCCGCTTCGACCTCGAACCCCATGGCGACGAGATCCTTCACGATCAGGCGGCGAATCTCCTCGGCGCGATCGACGGGCGTCTGGTCGAAGTAGCCGCCGTGATCGTGCGTCACGGTGGTCGGCTCACCGTCCGCATCTAGCTGAAAGATGAAGAACTCGGCCTCGACCCCGGCCATCATCTCGTAGCCGAGGGCTTTGGCTTTCGCGATCTGCCGCTGCAGCGCCTGGCGCGTGCAGCCGGCGAACGACGACCCATCCGGATTGTAGATGTCGCAGATCACGCGCGCGACTTTGCCCGCGGCGTCGCCGTTGGGGAGGACGCGGAACGTCTCGAGGTCGGGCCGCAGCACCATATCCGACTCTTCGATCCGGACGAAGCCCTCGATCGACGAGCCGTCGAACATGATGTCGCCCTCGAGCGCCTTTTCGAACTGGCTCTCGGGTACCTCGACATTCTTGTTGACGCCGAGGATGTCGGTGAACTGGAGCCTGAGCGAGCTTATGTCTTGCTTTTTGGCAACGTCGAGGATTTCGCGTTTGGTTGTCATTGAGATTAGGGGCGGTAAAGGGGCGGTAGGTGTACCGCCTCCTACCGCCCCCTATACCCCCTACCGCCAGTTGTCAGGCGTCGTAATACAGGAAGAACTCGTACGGATGCGGCCTGAGCGCCACCGCGTCGACATCCTTGACTCGCTTCATCGTGAGCCAGGTATCGATGAGATCCTGCGTGAAGACGCCCCCGTCGAGCAGGAAGGCATGGTCGGCTTCGAGCGCCGCCAGCGACTCCTGCAGGCTTCCCGGCGTGTTCTTCACGTGCTTGCGCTCCGCCGGCTCCAGGTCGTACAGATCGACGTCCATCGGCTTGGGCGGCTCGATCTTGTTTTTGATGCCGTCGAGACCCGCCATGAGCAGCGCGGCGAACGTGAGGTACGGGTTGGCCGATGGATCCGGCGCCCGGAACTCGAGCCGCTTGGCCTTCGGCGAGGTCGAATACATCGGGATGCGGCAAATCGCCGAGCGGTTGCGCTGCGAGTAAATCAGGTTGATCGGCGCCTCGTAGCCCGGTACGAGCCGGCGGTAGCTGTTCGTCGTCGGGGCCGCAAAGGCAAGCAGGGCAGCCGCGTGCTTGATCAGGCCGCCGATGTACCACCGCGCCGAATCAGAAATCAGCGCGTACCCGTTCTTGTCGAAGAACAGGTTGTTCGTGCCGTTCCACAGGCTCATGTGCACGTGCATCCCCGAGCCGTTGTCGCCGAACATCGGCTTCGGCATGAACGTCGCCGTGTAGCCGTTCGCCGCGCACACGTTCTTGACGATGTATTTGTACATCATGACCTGGTCCGCCATGCGCGTCAGCGTGTTGTACCGCATGTCGATCTCGGTTTGGCCCGCCGTACCAACCTCATGGTGGTGGACTTCCACCTCGATGCCCGACGCGATCATCGCCAGCATGATCTTGGAGCGCAGATCCTGCAGCCGGTCGGTCGGTGGCACCGGGAAGTAGCCCTCCTTGTGGCGCGGCCGGTGGCCCAGATTGGCCGTGCCGTTCGCACCGGAGTTCCAGATCCCTTCCTCCGAATCGATGTGGTAGTAGCCCTCGTGCGCGTTCTGGTCGAAGCGCACGGAGTTGAAGATGTAGAACTCCGCCTCGGGTCCGAAATACGCCGTCGTGGCGACGCCACTCTTCTTCAGAAACGCTTCGGCTTTACGGGCTACATAGCGCGGATCGCGGGAGTAGGGCTCGCGGGTGATGGGATCCACGACGTCGCAGGTGAGCGACAGCGTCGGAACCTGCAGGCACGGATCGACGAACGCGCTGGCCGGATCCGGCAGCAGCAGCATGTCGCTCTCGTTGATTGCCTGAAAGCCGCGGATCGACGAGCCGTCAAATCCCAAGCCGTCGGTGAACGTATTTTCCTCGAGCTCCTTCAACGGAATCGAGAAATGCTGCCAGGTGCCGGGGAGATCGGTGAACCGCACGTCCACGATCTGCACTCCTGCTTCCTTGGCGCGGCGGATCACATCCGCCGGCGACGTACCGGCGGCTGCTTTCGCACCGGCGCCGACGCTGGGTTCCAGCGTTGCTGTCATTGAATGGGGTCTCCTTCCCGAGTCACTGAGACGCGTTGCAAGCGGCGGGCCATTCTCGAAAGCTAGAGGGCCGAGCGGCGTGGTGTCAAGAAAGCCGTGCACGAACTGCATAAAAAACTGGCTGACGGATTGTTAATCATGTGGAAATGTGCAAACTGATCGGTCAAAAATGCCACATATGCGCTACAAGGCTTCCACAAAATGCAGCAGCTCCACCGCCGAAAACTCTGCGAACCGCTCCTGCATATCCTTCTCCTGCCACTCGAGGAAGATCCACCCCGTCACCTTGTGCAACTGCCCCCCCCCACCCACAAAGTGAATCCGGCCGCGCACCGCGCCGAGGGACCCGTCGGGCTGGCCTTCAAGATAGACATCCCAGTGCTGCTCGCCGCGCTTCAGCTCCCCCATGTGCTTGCCGTACTCGGTGGCTGCCATGGGCCCCTACTCTACGGGCTTTCAGGCGGCCCGCCAGTCCGCGCCCGAGTTACATTCTCCAGCCTATGACCTGTCACGCCTGCGGTGCACCGCTCTCCTCCACCGCGCGCTTTTGCCATAAGTGCGGCGCCGCGATAGCCACCGCCGGAGGCACAGCCACTGGATGGCGAGCCGGTCTCCCCTGGGCGCTCGCCGGCGCGGCACTGGGTGCCCTGGTCGCGGTGGTCGCGATGCGCTCCAGCGCGGCGCCCCAGCGGAGCGACCAACCCGTGGCGCCGTTCGCGAGCAGCGGCGGTGGACGGCCGCCCGACATCAGCCAGATGTCACCGGATGAGCGCGCGAACCGCTTGTTCAATCGCGTCATGATGCTGGCCGAGGCCGGCAAGACCGACAGCGTGCAGTTCTTCCTGCCGATGGCGCTCGGCGCGTACGCCCAGCTGCCTCAGCTCGACGCCGATGCGCGCTACCACGTCGGCTTGCTGCAGCTCGCCGGCGGGGACGCCAACGGGGCACTCGCCCAGGCCGATACCATCCGCCAAGCGAGCCCCACACATCTCTTCATTTATGTGCTGCGTGCGCACGCGTACCAGGCGCTTCGTAACGTCCCGGAAGAACGGCGCGCGTATGCCGACTTCCTGCGTAACGAGGCCGCCGAGTTGGCCCGGAAGCGGCCGGAATACGGCCAGGATGCGCACCTCGATGCGCTGACGAGCTTCCATGCAGAGGCCGAGCGCCAGGCCCGGAGCCGCAGCGGGACCTCATGACCGCGACCGCTCCCCGCACGATCCACGTTGCCCACAGCCCCGACGCCGATGATGCGTTCATGTTCTGGGCCATGGCAGCGGGCAAGATCGACACGGGCGGGCGCCAGTACGTCCACGAGCTGGGCGATATCGAAAGCCTCAACCGGCGCGCCTTGGCGGGTGAGTTGGAGGTGACTGCCGTCTCGCTGCACGCCTACGCGTACCTCGCCGATCGCTATGCCCTGCTCGCGCACGGCGCCAGCATCGGCGATCGCTACGGCCCGCGCATCGTGGCTCGTGAGGTCTCGCCGGCCGATCCACGGAAGGCGCTGGCCGGACGCCTGGTCGCTGTGCCCGGAGAGCTCACGACCGCATTTCTCGCGCTGCGGCTCTATCAACCAGCGGCCCGCCATGTCGTCGTCGCGTTCGATCAGATCGAAGACTTCGTCGCCGCCGGAAAGGCCGACGCGGGCCTCCTCATTCACGAGGGTCAGCTCACGTTCGCCGACCGCGGACTGCACCTTTGGGCGGACATGGGTGAATGGTGGTATCAGCAGACTCGGCTTCCGCTCCCGCTGGGCGGCAACGTTGTCCGGCGCGACCTCGGCGCTGATCTGATGCGCGCGATTGCGCGCGACCTGAAAGCGAGCATCGAGTATGGGCTGGCGCACCGCGTCGAGGCGCTGCGACACGCGCAGGGCTTCAGCCGCGGTCTCGACGCAGACCGCACTGACCGCTTCGTCGGCATGTACGTGAACGCCTACACGGTGGATTATGGCGAGGTTGGGCGGCGCGCCGTCAGTGAGCTGCTGACCCGCGCCCACGCGGCACGCCTGATTCCTGCCTCCGTGGACCTGGCGTTCGTCGCAGCCGATTCCTAGTTTGGCCGTGGTTTCACAAGGAGAATCGGGTTGACCGCTCATCCGGGCATCGTCACGGTCCTCGTGGTCGATGACGAAGAGCCCATCCGGAACGCGCTGCGGAAATTCTTGAAGCAGCAGCAGTTCGAGGTCTACGCGGCGGCGTCGGCCGAGGAGGCCTTGCAGCAGCTGCGCCTCCACAAGATCGCGCTGATGCTGTCCGATATCCGCATGCCCGGCACGAGCGGTGTAGACCTGGTACCGCAGGCACTCGAGATCGAGCCCGATCTTGCCATCCTGATGCTCACTGCCGTCAACGATGCGACGAGCGCGGCGCTCTGCATGCAGCGCGGTGCACTCGATTATCTCACCAAGCCGATCGAGCTCGCGGACCTGGGCCGGGCGGTGCAGCGCGCCATCAAGCGCCGCGAGATGCAGCTCGAGAACCGCCATCTGAATCAGTGGCTCAAGGAAGAGGTCACGACACGCACGGCAGAGCTGCAGCGTGAACGGCATCGCCTGGAGCGTGTTTCGACCGCCACGCTCGAGGCCCTCGTCAACGCGCTCGAGGCGAAGGACCCGTACTTGCGGGGCCATTCGGCGCGCGTGGCCGACCTGTCGGCCAACATTGCGACCGAAATGGGACTGACCGAAGAGGACGTCGAGCGCGTCCGCATGGCGGGACGACTCCACGACCTCGGCAAGATTGGCACACGTGACGCGGTAGTGAATAAGGAAGGGCCGCTCACCGCCGATGAGTTCGAGCACGTGAAGCAGCACGTCATCATCGGCGCCCAGATCCTCGCGCCGCTCGTGCACCTCGGCGATATCGTGGCAATGGTGAAGAGCCACCACGAGCGGTTTGATGGCAGCGGGTACCCTGATGGCTTGCGCGGTGAGGACGTGCCGCAGGGCGGAAGGATCATTGCGACGGCCGAGGTCTACGATGCACTCACCACGGCCCGGCCGTACCAGGAGAAAATGACGCCCGAGCAGGCGGTCGAGCGGATGGCCGATCTTTCGGGGACGGTGCTCGACCCGAAGGTCTACGAAGCGCTGGTTCGCCTCGTCTCACGCCGGGCGACGCTGGTCTTTCTTGACGAGGACGCGGGGCCCGCGCTCTAGAAAGACCAAACCCCGGGGCGAAAAGCTCCCCGGGGTTGGCGGTCGGGCGAAGTGGCCGTCACACTTCGGCCGCGACCTTTCGATTTACGTCCTGCAGCGCATCCAAGTTTCATACGATTAGATGCAGCGACGCGCTGAACGGTTGCACCTACCAGTGTTTCACCCTGCCGACTCGCGACAGGGTGATCGTTTCGGCCTGAGACCCTCGCCGCAGCACGATCTTCGTGTTGGACACGCCCCACCCCATCCCCGTTGGCCCGAACGTCACGACGGGATTCGAGACTTCGAGCAGGACGCCGTGACTGGCCGGTCCCGGCGTTCGCCACCACGGCTCCCATCCCTCCGCGCCCAGCCGATCGATTCGCAGCGTATCGGTGTCGATCACGATTCGCGCGCGGGTCGATTGCAGGATCGCACCGTTCCGGCCGACGGCCAGTGCCGTCGTGACGTCGCGGACCGCACGCTCGGTCTCAATCCAGTCCATGAGACGGGCCGCGCGAGGCAGCCAGAATGCGAGCAGCAGCGCTGCAATCGCCGTCACAACGATCATTTCGAGGAGAGTGAAGCCCTTGGACATCCGTTGTTTATACGTGTCGGCGAAACCCTTCCGGCACCCAAAAAACCCGGCGAAAAGCCCGAAAACGCGCCATTTGCGGGCTAACGCTCGGGGGCGGCGAGCGCTATGTTGGTGCCCGTGATGGTCTTGGCGTGCGGCATGTCAGGTGCAAATAGGAATGCGCGTGAGCACTGAACTCCGTTCTCGCGGCGGGGGGCTGCCCCACGCCGTCTTCTTGCAGCGCGTGGCCGAAGAGCCGGCTACCTCCCCGGATGTTCGTCTGGGGCAGGGAGCCTTTTTGGCTCTGCGCTTTGTCGACCTGCTCGCTCCCGATCGAGACCCACCAACTCCGGATGTGTTCCGCTATCAGTGGGCGGCCACGGAGCGCTATTGCGCCGAGCTCTCCGGCGAGGGCACGGAAGCCTCGCATCTCAGTTGCATCGTGCGGGCAGCGGGGGAAGCGCAAGCCACTGGCGACATCGCACTCGTCGGGCCCGCCCTATTCGCGTACGCGCTCTACCTCGAGCAGGAATCGCATTTTGACGAGGCGGAAGACGCGCTCCTAACCATGATTGATGTCGGCCACCAACGGCTCACGGTATCCGACACGGTCAGTGCGTGGCTACGATTGGGGCGCGTCCGGCGGCTTCAGACGGACTTCGATGGCGCTGATGGGGCATACGTTGAAGCGGGTAGCATCGCGGCGAAAAACGGTGATCTGATCTCGGTTCTGCTCAGCCGTGTTGGTCAATGCAACGTGCTCCACTTCCGCGGCAATCTTGCTGGCGCCGAGGCTGCGTGGCGTACTGTTCTCGCAGACGCGATCACCGCGGGATTCCGAACGGTCCATGCCCAGGCAGAGCACGGACTCGGCAACATCCTTGTGCGCCGAGGACAAGCGCATGAGGGGGCGCCCCATCTGTGGCGCTCTTATGAACTGTACGAAGACGAAACATCACAAGCCAGGTCCATGGGTGACCTTGGTTTGGCACTCTTGTCATTGGGGGAAGTCCACGCAGCCGAGCGCGCCCTGCAGCATGTCGTGCGCTCGCGCGCGGCTGCCGACCTGGTCGCGAACGCGATGATCGAGTTGATGAATTGCGCGTCATTCCGGCGCGACCGGGTCGGTTTCGAGCGCTGGCGGGAGCGGGCGCTCGACGGCGGTCACGAGGTTCCACCAAATATTCGAGGGGATTACCACCTCAAGGCTGGAATCGGCTTTGCCCGATTCGAAAACGTTCGACGGGCGGAGACGGAGCTACGTAAGGCACTTGAAATCGCGCTCGCCCATGACCTCCATGAGTTGGCATTCCGGGTCGAGCGGATCTTAGGAGGCTTGAACGATTGCAGCGCCCCCGACCATTTCGAGGGCGCCGAATCGCTTAGCAACGTTCAGAGTGATTCGCTCAGGGACGTTTCGGCGTCCCTCGCGACACTCAGTGCGTAGCGGCTACCTGCAAGTGACAGGATTGTTCTGATCACACACGTTGCTGCTCGGACCCGATGCGTCGGCACAGGCAGCGGCGCTGAGAGCAAACGAGACGAGTAACAACGCTACGAGGGTGCGGATCTGGCGTGACATGAATGCCTCCACTGATCGAGTTGAATGGTGATTCGCAAACGCCAGACAACTTGTGTGGTGAGGCAGCATTCGTTTAGGGTGTTTTTGCGGCAATCGTAGGGCGATTTTGCGGCACCTAGGGAATTCTTCGGAGGTCATGTAGGGGAATGCTGGTACTCGCGGCAGTCTCAGATCTTCAATACCAGAGACTGCGCGGCGCTGTGGCGCCACGCTTCATGCTGGCCCGCGCCCCAACGTGGGATGTCGCGCTCGAAACGATCCGCAGCCGGCCGGTGGAAATCGCGGTCGTCGATCCCGCACTGAGCGGCGTCCCCAGCAGACAGGAAATCGAGCGGCTGCACCTGCTGTTTCCCTCGCTGCGGCTGATTCTCTACACCTCAACGACTCCGCAATCGATGACGCCGCAGCTCGCGGCGGTACTCCTCGCCCTGGGCCAGTGCGGGATCCAGCAGGTCGTGTTCCGGGGCATCGACGACCATCCGGAGCGGCTGCACGAGCTGGTATCGTCGGAAGCGATGCACGCGGCATCACATCGTCTGCTCGACCAACTCATGGCCGCCCTCGCTCCGTTGCCCCCCGAACTGCGCTGGGTTCTGGAAGACGCGATTCGCACGCCCGGGGCGGTCCAGACGATTCAGCAGGTTGCCGCGCGGGCGCGCGTGGATCGGGGCACGTGCGCGCGCTGGTTCGCGCGTGCCGGGCTGCCCAGCCCGCGCGACATCCTCGCGGCCGCGCGTGTGCTCTATGCGCACCGCGTGCTGCAAGATCCGGGGTTCACAATCGAGGACGTCGCCAAACGGCTGGGCTACGCCCAGGCCAAAACGCTGCAGCAACACGCGCGCAAATACCTCGGGCTTACGGCCGGCGAGATGAGCCTGTCGCTCACCGCCGATGAAGCGACCACCCGGATCGTCCAGGGATTCCTGACGCCCGCGCGTAGCACGGCGGCAACCGCCTCATGATGACCTCGCCGCCGCGCAAGCCGGCCACGGTCCTGATCGTCGACGATGAGGCCGGGCTGCGGCGTGTGCTCGAGCGGTTCCTCGAGCGCCATGGCTACCGCGTGCTCAGCGCGGGCACCGCCGAATCGGCGTACGAGATGCTCGCTGCCGAAGAAGCGGATGCCCTGCTGCTCGACATTCATCTGCCCACGATGTCGGGGCTCGCGCTGTACCTCGCGATCATTCACCGCTGGCCGGCGCTGGAGGGGCACATCGCCATCATGACCGGCGATGCTGAGGCGGAGGAAGTGCGGACCTGGCTCGATCATCATCGCTGCACCGTGATCCGGAAGCCCTTCAACCTCAAACAGGTCGCGGACTGGGTGTCCTCATCCCTGCAGCAGGGCCGCGCCTCGGACGCAATGGACGCATGACGACCGTCGCCCACGCCGACCCGTTGCACGTGCTGCGGGAGTACCGCAACCTCGCGCCCTGGAACCTGCGCGATCTGTCCGTCGTGGTGGGAGCCGTCCTGGATGCGTCGGCGGTGACGCCGATCAACGCGGCCGCGCGGGCCGCGCCGAGCGAGCGGACGATCCGCTTCTACGTGACGCGCGGACTGGTGAGTCCACCGGAAGGACGAGGCACCGCGGCGACCTATTCGTACCGCCACTTCCTCCAGCTGCTCGCGATCAAGCTGCGGCAGATGGAGGGCGCCACGCTGGCCTCCATCACCAAGGACATGCACGACCAGACCGGCGACATTCTGGAGCGCCGCTGTGCGCAGGTCCTCGGCACCTCGTTGCCGACACCCGACCGCCTGCCGCTCAAGGGTGCCGAGGGAATGCCGCGCGGGCGCTCCGGCCGCGCGCTCACCGCCTGGCTCACGCGCGACGCCAGCAAGGAAACGGGCGGCCCGACGACCTGGCGCCGGATCCCTGTGTCACGCGGCGTCGAGCTGCACCTCGACGCCGATCATCCGCTGGCCCGCCTCGGCCCCGACGACCACGGCCTGGCCGAATCCGTCCGCCAGGCACTCGCGAAACTCCTGCCACACAGCCCGTAATACATCTGTACGGGCGCAGCATGCTGCGCCCCTACCATTACCGGAGACGATATCATGTGGGTGCTGCTGATTCTCATTGTCGTCGTTGGCCTGTGGGTGGTCAGCGCGTATAACGGCCTCATCTCGCTGAAGAATCAAACCGTCAACGCATTCAAGCAGATCGACGTGCAGCTCAAGCGCCGGCACGATCTGATACCCAATCTCGTCAACGCCGTCAAAGGCGCGATGGACTTCGAGCGGTCGACGCTCGAGGCGGTCATTCAGGCGCGTAATCAGGCGGTGAAAGTGAATGCGTCCGGACCGGAAGGGATCAAGCAGATCAGCCAGGCGGAGAACGCCCTGTCGGGCGCGCTGTCGCGACTGCTCGTCACGGTCGAGCGCTATCCCGACCTCAAGGCCACCGGCAACATCGGTCAGCTGCAGGAAGAGCTGACGTCCACGGAGAACCGGATCGCCTTTGCGCGCCAGCTCTACAACGACACGGCGACGCAGTACAACACGAAGCAGCAGCAATTCCCCACCACGCTCGTCGCGGGCCTCGCCCATGCGGAACGGACGGACCTGTGGGAGATCGAAGATCAGGCGGAACGCGCGGTACCGCAGGTTGACCTCTCCCGACGGTAGTCTCTTTCAACAACAGGAAGCCAATCGCCGGCGCACGACCTGGCTGGTGATTGGCTTCGTCCTGTTTTTCGCCTGGCTGGGCTTCGGCGGCGACTACATCTGGGCGCTGTCGAGCACGCATCATCCGTTTCCGTGGCTGGGGATTCTGCTGACAGGCGTCGCGGGTCTCGCCGCGTGGTACGCCTACAAGACGGGCCCCGAGAAAGTGCTGTGGGCCACCGGCGCGCAGGAGTTGACCGATCCCCAGACCGACGCCGAGCGCCAGGTCGTCAACGTGGTGGAGGAGATGGCGATCG
Source organism: Gemmatimonadales bacterium (assembly GCA_036395695.1). GTDB lineage: Bacteria > Gemmatimonadota > Gemmatimonadetes > Gemmatimonadales > GWC2-71-9 > 20CM-2-65-7. The sequence continues at coordinate 9,402 of DASWDA010000146.1, read as the reverse complement.
CCGCGGGCGTGCCGCGCCCCCGGATCTGGATCGTTCCGGACGACGATCCCAACGCCTTCGCGACCGGCCACGACCCGCTGGACTCGCACATCGCCGTGACTCGAGGGTTGCTCAAGATCTGTAATCGCGACGAGCTCCAGGCCGTGATCGGACACGAGCTCGGTCACGTCAAGAACCTGGATGTACGGCTCATGACGACGCTCGCCGCGCTCGTTGGCGCCGTGCTGCTCGTGCGCGACGGGATGGGCCGGATGATGGGCCGGGGCAGACTGGGGCGCGCCAGCGGTCGCCGGGCAAAGGACGCGGGGCCCCTGGTCGCGATTCTCCTGGCGCTGTGGGTCATTTCGTGGATCATCGCCCCACTCGTGACGCAGCTGCTGGCGTTCGCCGTGAGCCGGCGGCGCGAGTATTTGGCCGACGACATGAGCGCCCAATTCACCCGCAACCCCCTGGCACTCGCGAGCGCGCTCGAAAAGATCGAGTCGGCGGCGGCGCCGACCGAGTCGATCAAACGCGGCGCGGCGCATCTGTGCATCGCCGATCCATTGGGGCGGCGCCTCACCAATCACGAGGGGTGGCTCGCCGACACCTTCGCCACGCATCCACCGATGGGGATGCGGATCTCGCGGCTCAAAGGGATGGGCTACGCGCAGTTGAAGAAGGAGGGAGGACTCCCAGTGTGATCGGGAGGGGGTGGCTGCGCCGCCGCGCGCTGAGAACCATCCACCAGTTTCGCACCCGCCTGGCGCGCTACAAGCTGCAGGAACGGCGTCTCGCCCGCGCCGCGCTCGCCGACGATCCCACAATCACTGCCGCCGTCCAGGCGCACATGGCGGAGCATGGCCTTTCGGAGAACGCGGTCCGGCGGCAGGTTCGGAAATACCTCGACGAGATCATCCCGCATTTCAACGTGTTGTCGTACTACAAAGTCGGCTACAACCTCGCCAAGATCCTCGTCAATCTCCTCTACAAGACGAGCGTCGATTATCAGGACGAGCGCGCGCTCGAGCAGATCCCCAGGCGCGACGTCGTCGTCTACTTGATGAATCACCGCTCCAATGCCGATTACGTCGTGGTGGCGTACGTGCTCGCGCGCGGCGTGCACGTGAGCTATGCCGTGGGCGAGTGGGCGCGCGCGTGGCCACTCGAGTATGTCTTCAAGTCGTTCGGGGCCTACTTCATTCGCCGGCGGTTCCGCGAACCGCTGTACCACGCGGTGCTGGAGCGCTACGTCCAGCTCATCACGCGCAACGGCGTCACCCAGGGCATCTTCCCCGAGGGCGGCCTGTCGCGGGACGGGAAGCTGCGCCCGCCCAAGCTCGGCCTGCTCGATTATATCTGCCGGACGTTGACCGATGCAGGGTTCCATCGCGACATCTGGTTCGTTCCGGTGGCGTTGAATTACGACCGGGTGCTCGAAGATCGCTCCCTGATTCGCGAGTTGATTACCGCTGGCGACCGGCCCAGCCGCCTGGCGCAGCTCTGGACGGTCGTGTCCTATCTCAGCAGCAACACCGTGCGGCTGCTCACGGGGCGGCTCAAGCGCTACGGCCGGGTGGCGGTGAACTTCGGCACGCCCCAGTCGCTGCGCGCGTGGCTGAAGACGGCGCCCCAGGACATCCTGACGCGGCCGAAGGAGGAACGCCTGCCGGAGCTCGACCGCTTGGCGCGCGAGATGCTGACGCGCATCGGGGCCATCATTCCGGTGACACCGGTCCCGCTCGCCGCCGCGGCATTGCTGTCGTTCGGGCAGACCGTGATCACGAAGAACGCGCTGCTCGAGCGCATGGACCAGCTGCGCGACCGGCTGAAGGACGTGAACGGCAAGGTCGTACGCGGCGGCGCGCGGATCGCCGAGGTATGGGACCGCGCCTGGCGGATGCTGCGGATGCGCCGGCTGGTCGTCGCCGACGGCGACACCCTGGTGGTGTTACCGCGCGGGCGCCCGCTGCTCGAGTTTTATGCGAACTCAATCGCGCACCTCGTGCTCATTCGCGGGCCGCGCCTGCCGTTCCATAAGACTCATGAAATCGATACGGATCTGCCGCGGCTCCGCGCCAACCCCAAGTAACTGAACATGTTCAAAAACAGACTTGACCGCCTCCGCCGGAGGTGCGATATTGGCCATAGTTGAACGTGTTCAAAACAGTCGCTCTCGGGGAGGCCGCATGGTCAGCACCTATCTCGTCTACCTCGCCTTCAGCATCGCCCTCACCGTGTGGGTGGGACACACGCTGCACAAGAACGGGCGTCCCTTCCTGCTCCACGCCTTCGACGACAATGCATTGACGGCGGACTCGATCAACAACCTGCTGCTCGTCGGCTTCTATCTCGTGAACTTCGGGTTCGTGTGCCTGGCGCTGCGAGCCGAGCCGGTCGTAGGCGTGCAGGCCGCGATCGAGCTGCTGTCGGTGAAGATCGGCCAAGTCCTGCTGGTGCTCGGCGGCATGCACTTCTTCAACATGCACATGCTGCACAAGCTCGGTCGCCGGAGACCGTGGGTGAGCGCCGGCTCGCCGCCGCCGCGCCCGGTGTCGCCGCCCGGGCTCGGTCAGACGGTGCTGCGCGGCGCCGCATGACGCCGCAGCCCAGATCCGTCGCGACGAAGTCGAAGATCCTCGCCGCCGCGCTCGAGCTGTTCCGCGAGCGCGGCTACGAGGCCGCGACGATGCGGGCAATCGCCGCGCGCGCCGGCGTATCGCTCGGCAATGCCTATTACTACTTCGGCTCCAAAGAGCACCTGATTCAGGCGTTCTACGACCGCACCCATGTCGAGCATGTCGCCGCGGTCGGCTCGCAGCTCGATGATCTGAAGGACTTCAAGGCTCGGCTGTTGCTCGTCATGCGGACCAAGCTCGAGACGATCGAGCCGTATCACCGGTTTGCGGGGTTGTTGTTTCGCGCGGCGTCCGATCCGGCCAGTCCACTCCACCCCTTGAGCACGGAATCTCAACCGGTCCGCCGAGAGGCGACCGATGTCTTCCGGAAGGTCGTGGAAGGATCGCGCGGCCGGATCTCGCCCGAGCTGCGGAAGGAGCTGCCGAACCTGCTGTGGCTGTACCACATGGGGATCGTGCTGTTCTGGATTCACGATACGTCGAAGGGGAGACGTCGCACTTGGCGCTTAATGGAGCGCTCGGTGGACCTGATCGTCAAGCTGGTGCAGCTCGCTTCACTGCCCTTGATGGGGCCGGTGCGTCGAGCAGCGTTGGGACTGGTGCAGGAGCTTCGCGCAGCCTAAAAACACGAAGCCCCCAAGCCGGCGCGATAGGCCGCTTGGGGGCTCCGACACATTGGCTACCCGGAGTCGAGGGCTTGCGCCCTTCGTTCTTCTCTCTGTCGCCACCTATGGACTGTTTCGTCCTCGGTAGGGCAAGCAGAGGCCCCGGCTTCCATCCCTAGGCAACCCCGTCGGGTCGCCCAGTTCACCAATGTGAGTGCTACGGGTCAGATCGGGTCGCGGACCGACCTTCCGCACTGCACGTCGAGGCACCATTTCGACGTGGCTGAGGCAACGCGACTGGCCCCAGCTGTCCGACCCGGCGAGCTGCTCCCGGATCAACAAGCGCCTGAGCCCTTGGTTGCATCGGCGCCCTCCCCGGAATTTCCGTTCGGACTCGCTTTGAAGGCGTTGTCAGGACGCCAGGTCCCAACCCTTCCCTCCATTGCGCGTGAGGTGAATATAGGGGTGCGCGAAAAACGCGCAAGTGCCGATGTTTCTTCGGGTTAGCTCACTTCGATGTGCATGACATGTGGAGAGTAAAGTCTGTTTCTACAACTTGTTCCGGCTCTCATCCACACGATGTGGAGTTGTGAATCCACAGCACGCACCTTCCCACATCGGGGTATTTACCCCTCGACAGCCACCTCGCAGTAGGCAAACGGCTGGTCTGAGTCTGCCGGGATGAATAGAAATCCGGCGCCACTCGTGGCGTACCAGCCCGCGAGCAGCTGCGTGGAGCGGCCGACAGCGGGCTCGGCGAAGAGTGCCTGGGTCCAGCGACGAATGTGACGCAGCTCCGGTGCGCGACGTGACAAGAGACTCAATGCGGCGCCGAGTCCGTGCGTCGCGCGCAGAAAATGCGCCATCGCGTGGCCGCGTTGTGCGAAGATGTATGAGCGGACTCCCGGCTCATCATAGAGCAGGGTACCTTCGTATGGGTCTGCGGGCGGCGCATCCATGCGCGGACCGAAGTACACGAAGACACGGTTGTCGCCGTCCCTGCGCTCTACGACGACGGCGGCGGAATCCGGGCCGAGGCGAGCGGCAACCACGAGATCCTCGGCTGCCAGAATGCCGACCTGGGCGGTCCACTCGAGCGCCGCGAGTGCTTGATCGAGTGGCAAGCCGACCGCGTCGTCGTAGGCGATGAGGCGCGGCGCTTCACCGGCACGCTGGAAGAAATGTGCAAGCGCGTCGGCGCGGTCCTCAAAGGTCCGCATGATGCGGGTAGTTGCGGGAACGGCCATCCCGGGATAATAACGGAGCCGGAATTCAACTGTTAGAGGAGCGATCCGATGTTGCTGGGCTTGGTGATGGTGATCACGGTTGTCACGTATCCGCAAGACACCGTTACGCACAAGGATTCAGTGACGACGCCGATCCCGGCGCCGGTGCCGGCACCGCCGCCGACGCCGACGATCGAGCAGATCCATTATATGGGGGGGTTGAAAACCGTGACGCGCGGTGTGGCGCAGGTGCGGGACGGCGTGAATCGCGTCGTGCGCACGGAAAAGGCTGATTCGCTCACGCGGCGCCGTGCCGCGCGGCGCATGGGGGGGCTCTGCGGGACGGCCCGCTCGTTCATCCTCAGCGGCCGGCCCAGGATGCAGGCGACGGCCTACGCCGACTCGATGCGCATCCTCGCCAAGCAAGTCACGACGCGGCTCGATTCACTGTCGAGCGCGCTGAAAGTATGCGAAAAGACGGCGGGGCAGGATCCGAATGGGGTCGCGACGACGCTGACGAGTAGGCTGAAAGGCTACGATGATGCCTTGCTCGTCTTCCGTACTGCCCTCAAACCGGACAGCACGAAGGCGATCAGTCAGCAGCAGTAAGAGGCGCTACGGCACGGGTTGCTGTTTTGCTTCCAACCGAAGTATCCAGAGGCCGGTATTGATATCCGGCACAAAGATGTTGCCGTCGCGTACAACTGCTCCCCAGGCGAACGGCGCCCGCCGATGTCCCAACGAATCAACCGTCAGAATCCAGCTCATCTCTCGGCCTTCGCGCAGCAAGTCGCCCTTCAACTCGCCTGAGATGTCGACGGCACGCGCGCCCCCCTGATAATTGCCGAGGTACAGCGTGTCCCCGACGACCCAGACGTTGTGGACGCCGCCGTCGGTCGGCTCATACCAGGCCACTTCCCGCGGCTTCGTGATGTCGGAGACGTCGATCACATGCAGTCGGCCAAACGTCAGATTGTTACCGTCCTGGAGACCCTTGTAGGGATGCGCCGCGTACACCTCGTCCCCCACGAACACGTACCGGCCCTGCCGCCACGCGGTGTGCGTCCCGCGCACGAATCCCTGTCCAAACAGCTGCCAGACTCGCGCATAGGTCGCGGTCAGATCGTACTTGAACTGCGACACGAACTGGGGGTTGGTGGGACTGCCACCTTTCATCCCATTGCCGACGTCGAGAATCACGAGCCCGTCGTTCCAGTACGCGAGATACGCAAGCCCGTCGACCACCATGATGTCGTGGAGATAGCGTCCCGCTTCAGTCTGCTCGGTCTGCCAGCGGGCGACCTCCTTGGGATGTTGCGGATCCTGGATGTCGATGACGCGCATCGAACCGGTCGCGTCGTCGGTGATGTACGCATAGCCCTTGTAGACGTAGGAGCTGTGCACACCACCGGACACCGTCTGCGTGTACTCCGAGACCGGCCTCGGATGACAGGGATTGCTGGCATCGAAGACGACGATGCCGTTCTTGCGGTCCGACGCGCCCTCCCGCGAGAAGACGCCGTACTTGCCGTCCTCCGTCGTCATGACGTCGTTGACGATGCGAGCATTCGTCATCATGGAGTCGACGATCTTGGGGTGGGTCACATCGGTGATGTCGATTGCGTACACGCGGTCGGCTATCGTCGAGAGGTAGGCGCACGTCCCCGACGGATGTACCCAGACCTCGGCCGCGCTCATCTTGATCGGCACTCGACCACGGACTTCCATGCCTCGCCCCACTTCCCTTGGCGCGACGTGCACCACGGCGTCGGCCTCCTTGCCGCCGATCGACGCGGTCACGGTGTAGTCGCCCGCGAGCTCGGCGACGAACGTGCCGCTCGGGTCGATCTCCGACACACCGGCGCCCGCCGAGACCGCCCAGTCGACGGCGACATCGCCGACAGGCCGGCCAGCCGCGGAACGGGCGGTGGCGGTGAGCTTCACGACGTCACCGGTACGCACATTCGCCGTTGCGGGCTCGACGCTGACCCGGGCGATGGTGTTGGGGAGGACCTGGAGCGGGAGTGTTTCCGTCGCCGGACCGGAGGCGGCCGTGATCGTCGCGCGCCCGGCGTTGATGGCGCGGAGCCGTCCATCGGCGGTCACCGTCGCAATGCGGGGATTGCTGGACGTGAATGTCACGGGATCGGACCGGCGATCGCCGTGCCGCGAGAATGCCGCCGCCGAGATAGTGAGCCGTGAGCCCGCCACGAGACGCGCGGGACGGGGGTCGAGCACAATGCGCGCCGCGGGCTCTGGCAGCACATGCACGAGCGCCGCACCGAACACCTGACTCCCCTGTACGCCGGGAATGTATCCGACCGCGGTGACGCGGGCATAGCCCTGATAGCCGCCGATAAATTCGCCCGTCGAGTCCACGTTCCCGACGTCCCCGCCCACGAACCATCCGATCTCCGCCGCGGGCACCACCTGACCGGCCGCGTCGAGCGCCCGCGCCGAGAATTTCATCTTGCCGCCGATCGGGACCTCACCGCCGCTGGGCTGCACTTCGACTTTCGCGATCGGTGGTGGTGGCGCGGTGGTGCTGGTGGCTTGTTGCAGGACGACTAGCGACAGTAGCAGCAGCATGGTCAAATCTCCATCTGACGGCGGTAAGGGGGGAGACTGAGGTTACTGGCCGCGCGGGAAGAGCGGAAGTGTTGCGATGATGTCGTCATAGTGGCTACGAGACGAATAGGCGTTCCTGATTGACAGGCCACTGGTGGGTTAATACTTTTGCCAGCGGTTCAAGCATACGTGGCACCGTCACCGGATGTCTGCGCTTCCGCGAGGACCAAATGTCTCGCGGATTTTTGTTTGAGCCCGTCCCACGACCGCGGTGGCGTGGGTCGTTCCAGTCCGGGGCCGTGCCCCATTGTGCAGAGGTCTTAACAGTATGGCTAAGGGTAAGGTGAAGTGGTTCAACGACGCGAAAGGCTTTGGCTTTATCGCGCAGGAGTCGGGTCCAGACGTGTTCGTCCACTTCACAGCGATCCAGGCAGAGGGCTTCCGGAGCCTCGCCGAGGGTGACAACGTCGAGTTCGACGTCGCCCAGGGTCCAAAGGGGCTGCAAGCGCAGAACGTTCGTAAGGCCTGAGTCTCGTACGGGCGCAGCATGCTGCGCCCCTACAATCTCAGGGAAACGGGCCCGGATCACACCGGGCCCGTTTGCTTTTCATATATTGGCCCCATGACTCCAGCGCTCGTGCTCCTGCTCCTTGTGCAGGCGCCCCCTTCAGTACCCCGGCCGTTCGCGTATCGCGGCTTCGCGCCCGGGATGTCGTACCGTGATTTCTCCGCGCAGGCGCGCGCGCTCGCCCCGACCAAGGACGACATTCTGGCGTGTCAGACGATGCGTCAGTCAGCGCAGGTCATGGACTGCGGCGTCCGCATGCGGGATCCGGTCGACAGCGCGCGTTTCTATCTGAGCGCCAACGTCATCGAGGGTCGGACGTCGGTCATCTCCTTCGTCGACTCGGGGAAGGTCGCCCTGGTTCGGCGCACCCAAGACGACGTCCGCCGGCACCTGGGTCTCCCGCAGCGGCGCGAGCGCAGTATGTGGGAATGGACCAAGGGCCGCCGCTTCATCCGGCTCAACTGGCGCGGCGGCCGTGGCTGGCGGGTGATTTCGATTACGCTCAACGACCGCGACGTGATGGACCGGATCGCGCGCTATCTGCCAAAGCCGAAGCCAAAGCCTAAGTAGCGTCAGCGACGAGACGCTCGGCGAGCTGCGCGATCCCTTCCGATCCGGTGATCTGATCGACCCAGCGCGGCGGCAACGCCACCTCCCCGTATCGCGCCCCGAGCAGAGCGCCCGCGACGGCGGCATTGGTGTCGGTGTCGCCCCCCGCCTGCGCGAGATAGATGAGCGTCTCCTCGAGCGAGCGATCGTGGGTCACGAACCAGAACGCGATCTCGATGCAGTGCACCACATACCCAGCTTCGCCCGCGCGGGCGATCGGCAAGTCGCCCTCCGATTCGCGCGGCACTCGATGGATCGCGTCGCGGAGCACCCTCGGCGCGCGATCGCCGATGCGGTGCAGCACTTCGTCGATGAAATAGATGTTGCCGTGCAGCAGCTCCCGCGCCGCGAGATTCACCGCGGCCGCCCCCCAGGTACAGCGTTCGTCGGCATGGGTAATCGCCGCCTGTTGCGTCGACACGCGAATCAGGCGATCGAGATCGTTATGGTAGCGCAGTGCCACGGGAATGCAGCGCATGACGCTGCCGTTGCCGGCCGACCGGCCCGGGTTCTCCTGATTGGTCAGTTGGCCGGCCTCGAACGGCTCTTTCCCTCTGTCGATCATCGTGAGCGCGCGCTTGGTGGTGATCCCAATGCCGCGGCCATCCACCTTCATCCATTTCACCCAGCGGCGCGCCACATCGTTGGCGTCGAAGCCTTGCGAGGCCAGCAGCGATTCGCCCAGCAGCAGGGCCATCGCGGCATCGTCGTCATACGGAGAGTTTTTGGGAGGAGGGGCGAGGTCGAGCACGCCGTTCGGGAACGCCTTGCGGATGGCTTCGGCCGTCCCCAAATGCTCGGTGGGAACGCCCAGCTGATTGCCGGCGACAAGACCCAGCAACGCACCCCGGGCGCGAGAAACGAGCTGTGGGTTTCCCTGCATTGGGCCAAAAGCTAACACCGGCTATGGCGATCGTCCTCGGAATCGCGGGGGTGTACGTCGTCCTCTCGGTCGTGCTGTGGGCGCTCCAAGAAAAAATCACGTTCCCGGCCCCGCGGGCGGCGTTGCCCGATCCTATCCAGGCTGTGGGATACGGTGAGCAAATTGAGTTACGGATGCAGGATGGGACGCGGTTAGTCGGTTGGTACTTGGCGGCGAAGGGCGGCGAAGGGCGGCGAGGGGCGGCAAAGACGCCGGCTATGCTCTGGTTCTATGGGAATGGAGAGACGATTGCTGCCATTTGGCCGATCATTCGCGATTTCCGGCC
>DASWDA010000145.1:0-10298 GCA_036395695.1 Gemmatimonadales bacterium | reverse complement strand
GAGCGCGGGTTTGCGGCGCAGCGGCGCTTGACGGCGGACGTGAGTCACGAGCTGCGCACGCCGCTGACGGCGCTCCGCGGCGAGATCGAAGTGGCGTTGCGCGCACCGCGTTCCCAGCGTGAGTACGAGCACGTCCTGCGCAGCGGACTCGAGGAGATCGAGCGCCTCACGGAATTGAGCGAAGATCTGCTGCTGGTCACGAGGGCCGAGGCCCGGGTGGTGACGGCGCAGCGCGCCGCGACCGACATCGAAGGACTGATTGGCGACCGGCTCGACAAGTTGCGCCGGCGCTGCGAGGAACGCGACCTCGTCGTCGAACGGTCATTGCGCGCTGGACAACCCGCGGTCCTGATCGATCCGGAGCTCGTCGGCCGTCTCGTCGACCATCTGCTCGACAACGCGCTGCAGTTCACTCCCGTGGGCGGCACGATCAGAGTCCAGCTGGCCCCCATTCCCGGGGGCGGCGGACTGCGGATCGCCGTCGAGAATTCAGGGCCCGGCATCGCCGCGGACGATCTGCCGCACCTGTTCGAGCCGTTCTATCGCACCGATCCCGCCCGCACGCGCACGGCGGAGAGCGGCACGGGACTGGGCCTCGCGCTGGTCGCCTCGATTGCGCACCTGCACGGCGGTCTCGCGCGCGCGTCGAGCGTTCCCGGACAAAGCACGCGCTTCGAAGTGGATATCCCCGCCCCACCCGCCAACTGACGAGGCTCCCATGAATCAGCATCCGCGAGGAACGCTGTTTCTGATCGGGTTGTATGGGCTGTTTTTCGCCGCCGCGTGGTTCGCCGTCTACTTCCTCGTCTATCTCCGGCGCGGCGGGGTGACCTCATGAATGTCGAGCTCTACGAGAAGATCTGGATGTGGGCGTCGGGCTTCCTGATCGCCGCCTTCGTCACGACCATTGCGGTGGGGGTCGCCGGCAGCGCGCTGCAACCGCCCAGCCACGTCGAAACCATCGATCCGACCAAAGTCTGGAACGACCCGCGGTTCGCGAAGCGGGGCGTGAGCGTCGACGAGCACGGGGGCGCCACTGTCGTCCTCATCGCGATGATGTTCGCGTTCCAGCCCGCCGAGGTTCACGTCCCGGCGAATCGACCCGTCACCTTCCGCGTGACGAGCGCCGACGTGACTCACGGCTTTGAGATCGTCGGCACCAACGGCAACACGATGGTCGTGCCCGGCTACGTGAGCCAATTCACCACGACCTTCCGCACTCCCGGTGAGTATCTCATCGTCTGCAACGAGTATTGCGGTCTCTCGCATCACCTGATGTCGGCGAAGCTCATCGTAGAGGCCCAGCCATGACGCGCAGCGACCGGTTGTCACTCGCGCACTTCTGGGTCGCGATTCTCGCATTCGGCGCGGCGTCGGCAATGGCGTTCATGCAGGCCCTGTCGCGCGCGAGTCTCGATCTGCCGTGGCGGTCCGCCAAGATGTATTACCTCTCGGTGACGGCCCACGGCGTGCTGATGGCGCTGGTGTTCACGACGTTCTTCATCATGGCGTTGGGATACGTGGTGGTGAGTCGGACGCTCGATCAGGAACCGAGTGGGATGAAGCTGGCCTGGGCGGGCTTCTGGATTGCGCTCACCGGAACGGTGACGGCGGCCGCCACCGTATTGGCCGGCCGGGCCACGGTGCTGTACACGTTCTATCCTCCGCTGCAGGCGCATCCCGCGTTCTATATCGGACTCACGCTCGTGATCGTGGGCTCGTGGTGCTGGGGTGCCGTCATGCTCCTGTCCTATCGCTCGTGGCGTGCCACCCGGCGCGATCAGCCCGCGCCGCTCGCGATGCACGGCATGATGGCGACGGTCATCATCTGGTTCATCGCCACGATCGGTGTGGCGGCCGAGGTACTCCTGCAGCTTATCCCCTGGTCGCTCGGTTGGACGGCGACGGTCGATCCCGTGCTCGCACGAATGCTATTCTGGTATTTCGGTCATCCGCTCGTGTATTTCTGGCTGCTGCCAGCCTACGTCATTTGGTATACGGTGCTCCCCCGCGCCGCCGGCGGGAAACTGTTCAGCGATCCGCTCGCCCGTCTCGTCTTCGTCCTGTTCATTCTGTTTTCCACCCCGGTCGGGTTTCACCACCAGTTCATGGATCCAGGCGTGTCGGCGGGGTGGAAGCTGCTGCATACGTTTCTGACGTTTGCGATTCTGTTCCCGAGCTTCATCACTGCGTTCACGGTGACGGCCTCGATGGAAGTCGCCGGCCGGATGCGCGGAGCCACCGGTCTGGTCGACTGGATCGGCAAGCTGCCGTGGCGCGATCCGCTGTTCTCGAGCGTGGCGCTGTCCATGATTCTGTTCGCGGTCGGGGGAATCGGCGGGGCCATCAATGCGTCGTTCGGCATGAACGCGGTGGTACACAATACCGCCTTCATTCAGGGCCACTTCCATCTGACGGTCGGCAGCGCCGTCGCCTTGACGTTCATGGGCGCTGCCTACTGGCTCGTGCCGCGGCTCTCCGGCCGTGAGCTCGAATTGTCACTACTCGCCCGGGTGCAGCCCTACCTCTGGTTCGTCGGGATGATGTTGTTCTCGTTCTCGAATCACATCACCGGGCTCATGGGGATGCCGCGACGCATATATGACGCGAGCTACGGCGGCAGTACGGTCGCGGCCGCGTGGAAAGGCCTGACCGGTGTGTCGGCGGTCGGAGGGCTGTTCCTCTTTGCCAGCGCCGGATTCTTCATGCTCGTGATGATCGGAACGGGACTGGCGGGGAAGCGCACGACTGGGCAACCCATCGAGTGGGCTGAGCCGCTGCATCCGGTCGCCGCCCAGCGGACGTGGCTCGACCGGTACTGGGTCTGGACGGCGGTCGCGATCGTCCTGGTGCTCATCGCGTACGCGTATCCGCTGTGGATCCACTTGCAGATGCCGCGCTTTGGATCCCCAGGGTTCAAACCGTTTTGACGACTAGTGTCTTGACTTCATGTACTCCACGCCGGGCGCGACCGTCTCGCGCCACGCCGTTTCAACCGTCGGCGTGCATTTGCCGTCGAATTGCTTCACGGTGTCGATCAGCGCGTCGATGAACGGCTTGTAGAGTGAGGGATCCACATTCAGATCTCCGCGGCTGTGACGCTCGGCGACCCGGGTGAGGAGGTTCGGCTCCTTGTTGGGCTGGTTCGGGAAGATGAGCAACATCCCGATGGCGTGACGGAGCAGCTTGGTCTGCTGCTCGAAATTCGTGCCGGCGAAGCGCGGCACTGCTGCAGGGCACGCCGCCAGGAAGTTCTTGTAGAACGCCTGCAAAAATTCGGGGGCCTGGCAACAGCGATCGTAGCTCGCCTTGGCCAACGCCGTCGTCGCTTTATCGATCATGGGCAACAAAGGTGACGTTCCTTCGCCCCATCCTCAAGGTTCCTTCATGAAGGCGGGCTGAGCTTAGACGCGTACTCTCAAGGGAGCGCGCGATGGCCTGGGGACCGATTGTGGTTGGGGTAGACGCCTCGCCGGCGGCGGTAGGAGCCGCCGATCTGGGTCAGCGTATCGCCCAGCTGGCCGGTGTGCGGTGCGAGCTGGTCCATGCGGTGCGGGATGCCTGGGCGCCCTTGGTGGCCGTCAATCCCGACCCGCAGGTGGTCGAGATGCAGAATCAGCAGCTCGCCGTGGCGCGCGAAACCATCAATCGCACGCTGCAGGCCGCGCCGATCCGGAATCGAGAGTTGGAAGACCTCAGCGTCCTCTTCGGTCCACCGGCCGCCGTGCTGCAGGAAGTGACGCGCGCGCGTCGCCCGGGACTGCTGGTGCTGGGCGGGAAGCATCACAGTGCGTTGGAGCGCTGGCTCGGAGGCAGCACCAGTCTCCATGTGGTCCGCACGTCTGAAGTGCCCGTCCTGATCACCGCCGGCAATCCAACCGCCCTGCGCCGCATTCTCGTCGCTGCCGACCTGTCGAAAGCCGCCGGCCCCACCGTGGCGTTGGCCGAACGCTTTGCGCGTCTGGTGGGCGCGCAGTTGCGGGTCCTGACCGTCTTCGAGCCGCTTCCGGATCTGCCCGGCATTCCCCCCACGGATCCGACGGAGTATTACGCGCTCGCGCAAGAGACCCTGGAGCGGGATGTCTGGCCGCTGGTCAAGACTCCGCGAGTCGAGAGAACCGTGCGCCACGGCATGGTGGTGGAGACGTTGTTGCGCGAGGCCAGCGAGTGGCAGGCGGACGTCCTGGTCGTCGGCTCGCACGGCAAGGGCTGGGCGCAGCGGGTGCTGCTTGGCAGTGTCACCGAGCGGCTCATCAATCATCTACCGACCTCGTTGTTGGTGGCGCCGGTGCGCGTCGCAGCAGCGGCGGTGTCGGAACGGCGGGAGCGCCAGCTCGCCATCCACTGAGGAGCATGCCCATGATCACGCAATCGATCGTTATCGGAGTTGATGGCTCGCCCGAAAGTGCCGCGGCGGCCTCCGTGGGATCGAAGATGGCCCTTGCTGCCGACGTGCCGTGCCGCCTGGTGCACGCGGCGGACGATGTGAACACCTCGCTGGCCGGTGCCCGCGATCAATTGCGTGCATCGCTGCAGGACCGCGTTCCGTCCTCTGTCGTGGACGCGATGGTGGTGAGTCGCGGTCCCACTGGCGACGTGCTCGAAGCAGTGATCGCGGAGACCCACGCCACCATGCTCGTGCTCGGCGGGAAACATCATTCGAAGCTCGGTCGCTGGCTGGGCGGGAGCACGGTGCAGCACGTGGTCCGTCGTCTCACCGTGCCGCTGCTCGTCACGGCCGGCGAGCTCCGAATCCGGCCCCGCGTGATGGTCGCGGTCGATCCTTCGTACGCGGCCGGTCCGACCATCGACCATGCAGTCGCGTTCGCGCGACTCCTCGGCAGCCCCCTGCACGCATTGCACGTGGTCGATCCGCCGCCGGCCATCGCGGAGCTTCCTCCCGACTGGTCGCGCGAGATCGTGGAGCGCGATATCTGGCCTCGTATTCCGCTCGTCGAACAAGGCAAAGTCATTCGCGAAGGGGTCCCGTTCGACACGATCGTGAACGAGGCAGCGTCATGGCGCGCGGACGTCGTCGTGGTCGGCTCGCACGGGAAGGGCTGGGTCGACCGCCTGCTCATCGGCAGCGTCACGGAGGATCTGCTGAACAATTTGCCCTGCGCGGTGCTCGTGGTGCCGGTGCCGAAGCCTGAACGGGTCGAGCCGGCCGAGGTGCGTGCGCTTGCCGCGGCGGGATGAGAAGTCTGACACTCCCTTCGGGATAAGGGAGCGCACCTCGACGCCCTCTTGCAGGCGGTGACGACGACGCAGAGCTTTTGGCTCACCTTGGCTTCCGTCGCAACCACACCCGAACACACGCTGCGCCGCCAGCTCGGCGTCCTCGCCATGACTACCCTCGTGGTGGGCGAAGTCATCGCCATCGGAATATTTCTCACGCCCGCCGGGATGGCGCGCTCGCTCGGCTCTCCCTTTTGGCTGCTGATCGTTTGGCTCCTGATGGGCTTTATGGCTTTGAGCGGTGCGCTCTGCTATGGCGAGCTGGCCGCACGCACACCTGAAGCCGGCGGCGGGTACGTCTACTTGCGCGAGGCGTACGGGCCGGGCGTGGCGTTTCTGTACGGTTGGAAATGTATGCTCGTCATGGATCCGGGAATCACGGCGGCCCTCGCCGTCGGGCTCGCGAGCTACGTGGGGTACGCGCTCGGTCTGACCGGCGCGTCACTAAAGCTCATTGCGATCGGAGCAATTCTCGTTCTCGCCGTCGTAAACGTTGTGGGCTTGAAGTTCGGGTCGGGGTTGATGCAGTGGCTTACGGCGCTCAAGCTTGGTGCGCTGGGTCTGATTGCCGTTCTCGCTCTCGCGATGCAGGCGGGTCAGTGGGCGAACTTCGTGCCGTTCGTGGCACAGCGCGCTGGCTCGGATCCGCTTCCCGGCGCGCTCGCTCCGGCCCTGGTCGGGGCGTTCTTCGCATTTGGTGGGTGGTGGGAGATCTCGAAGCTGTCGGGCGAAGCGCGCGATCCAGCCCGCACGGTGCCGCGCGCCCTCGCGATTGGGGTCGCGATCATCACCGCCATCTACATCCTCACGAGTGCGGTCTTCCTGTACCTTGTGCCGCTCGACCGTGTGACGTCGGGCGAGACGTTCGCCGCGCAGGCGGGCGAAGCACTCTTCGGTGCCGCCGGTGGCAAAGTCTTCGCATTCATCGTGATTGTGGCGGTCCTCGGCAGCCTGCTGGGGCTCCTCATGGCACTCCCGCGCGTCTACTACGCGATGGCCAGCGACGGCGTGTTTTTCAAGGCGATTGCCACGGTCCATCCGCGGTTTGGCACGCCCGCCCGCGCGATCGCGATCCAGGCGGCGATCGCGTCACTCTATGTCGCGTTGGGCACGTTCAATCAGATCATCGGCTACTTCATCTTCGTGACGGTACTGTTTGTCGGTTTGACCGTGGCCGGACTGTTCCGCATTCGTCGCCGTGCCCCGCCTGCCGCCTATGGCACTTGGGGTTATCCGGTCACCCCGGTGCTGTTTCTCGTGCTCGTGGCTGGTCTGCTCGTTTTGCTTGCCGGCAACAATCCTGTACGAGCGGCGCTGGGCGTCGGGATCGTCGCCCTCGGCGTGCCTGTGTACCTTCTCGCTTTTCGTCGACCGTCTACCCTCGAACTCGTAGGATCTGATGACCTGGATTCGGACCGTTCCGCTCACCGAGGCGGATGAGAAGCTGCGCCGGGCGATCGAAGCCCAGCGCGCGATGTACCCCAAGGAGTACGCGACCCCCGTGCACCCGACCGCCGACGGGACGTCGGGTATCGTGGCGTCGCACTCCCTGATTCCCGATGCCCTCTATCACGCCTTCGCCACGTTCGGGTCGCTCATGTCGGACACGTTGCCGCTCACGCGCCGGCAACACGAGATGATCACGACGATGGTCTCGGTCACGAATCGCTGCCGATACTGAATCGAGTCTCACGCAGAGTTTCTGCGTCGGATCACGTTGGATGAGAAGCTCGTCGCCGCGCTCGAGGACGACTACACGACCGCCCCGATCTCGGAGCAGGAACGCGTCATGCTGGACTACGTGGTGCAAGTGACGCGGGACGCCACCCGCATTACGCCGGATCATCACACAGAGCTCCGACGCGTGGGATTCGACGACCGCGGGATTCTGCAGATCACGCTGATTACGGCCTGGTTCAACTACATCAACCGCGTGGCGGACGCGCTTGGCGTGGGGCGCGGCGTGTAGAGTCCCCTTCGCGACCTCTTCATCTCGTCTTTAGGCTTGCGGCGTTATACCTCCCGAGCAGCAAGCGACTCCGGGAATCGTGAAGAAATCATGAAGGCGCCGCGCTTGCTGGAATGAGCGGGGATCAGTAGCGTCGCCGGCGGGGGGGGGGATTCATGAGGCTAGGTCATCTCGCGATTGGCGTCCTCACAGTGATCGCGCTCGGCGCGTGTACCGACACGAAGATCGTCTTCCGCGATCGGCCCGCCTTCAATCCGCCTCCCGACAGCCTGAACGGATTCCTCGGCTATTTCACGGTCTCGACCAAGCAGACGACCTGCGGCAATTGCCACGTCGGGGTGCAGGGTCAGTGGAAGACGACCAGGCACGCCAGTGCGTGGGCCGAACTGCAAGGATCGGGACATGCCGTCGCGTCCTGCAATAAATGCCACACGGTGTCCGAGCTGGGCAATGCGATCGGCCATCCGGCGGGTTATTCGACGGTGCCCGATTCGGGCTATCACGACGTGCAGTGCGAAAGCTGTCACGGGCCCGGCTTCACCCATGTCGAGAACCCTGACATCGCCGCGAATCATCCGCTGGCGCGCATGCACGTCGATACTGGCGTCGTGAACTCGTGCAGCGGCTGCCACACGGGCGTCCATTCGCCGTTCGTGGAGGAGTGGAAGGAATCGGCGCACGGGTCGGGACCCGGATTTGCGGCAGCCGCGACCAACGCGAGCTGCGCACCGTGTCACGAAGGCCGGGCCGCGATGGCCATCAAATTCGGGGAAAACGCCAACTACGTGGAGAAGGCGAGCGCAACGCCGGAGCGAATTGGCTGCGTGACGTGCCACAACCCCCATGGCTCCCCCAATGAGAAACAGCTACGCGCGCCGCTGTCCACACCGACGCGCGATCAGTTGTGTGTGACGTGCCATTCCCGCAGCGGCGTTCCCCCCTGGAGCGTCGCGGCAGCACCCGGGGCGACCGCGCGTGGCGCGCACGGCGCACAGGGATTGCTGCTCCTGGGTGAGAACGTGGGCTGGATTCCACCGGACTTTGCCTACGATACGAATCAGATCGTCAGCAGCCACGGGACCGCGGCCAACCCCCGGCTGTGCGCCACGTGTCACGTGGTGCGCACCACGGTCACAGACAAGCTGACGGGCCAGTTCTCGTTCCAGAGTGTGGGCCACACGTTCGACGCAATCCCTTGTCCCGACGCCACCGGCGTTCCGATGCCGTGCTCCAAAGCGGTGGCACCGGACACGGTCCACAGTTTCGTGGCTTGCTCGAATAGTGGATGCCATAGCAGTGCTGCGGTCGCCAAGAACGCGTATGTCACCTTCAAAGGTCGGCTGAACAACCTGCTCGATCAGATTTGGACGGACAACAACGCGAATGGCATCATCGATTCGACGGATGTCGGTCTGATCCCGCAGCTGGTGGCGCGCGCTATGCGACCGGGGGCGACCGCGGCGGACACGGCGGCCATCTTCTTTGGCAACAATATCACGACGGTTGCGAAGGGGACGCTGTGGAATGCGGCGCTTGCCGCGACGGAAGACCGCCCGTATTTCCTGAGCGGTAAGGTGTTGAATCGGACATTCGCCACGCACATGGCGTCCGGCAACGGCGTCCACAACCCGTTCCTGCTGGAGGCACTGCTGACGTCATCGATCGCTTCACTCCATTCGACCTACGGTCTGCCGAGTCCGCCCGTGGATCTGCGGGTTCAGGCGACGCCGCCGCCGAAATTACGGGTGCGGGCAGGGGCCGGCCAATAAGTAGCGGGTGTTGATTCTCCAGCAAATCGCCGTCGGCCCGCCGCCTCTCCCGGGTGGCGTGGCCGCGGTGCTGCGCTTCTTCTTCAACCTCCCGCAATGGTTTCAGATCGGGGGCTTTTTCGTTGGCCTCGCGATCGCCGCGTGGCTCCTCGTCGTTCTCTGGCGCCGTCGGTTCCAGATCATCAGTTGGGTCAAAGCGCGACAGCGCGGCGTGAAGATCGGCCTCGCGGCTACGGCGGCCGTGGTCGTCCTGGGTGCGGCCGGATTCGGCAGCATCAGCTGGAATTACATGCAGCACGACAACGCCTTCTGCACCGGCTGCCACATCATGAAGGGCCCATTTCAGCGCTTCACCGGCTCCAAGCATGATTCGCTGAGCTGCCATGCCTGCCATCAACAGTCGATCTTCGCCAGCACGCGCCAGCTTTACCTCTGGGTCGCCGATCGCCCCGAAAGGATCCAGATGCATTCCAAGGTGCCGACGCGCGTGTGCGCCGGCTGCCACGTGCAGGGCGACCGCGAAAAGGACAAATGGAAGCGGATCGCGACAACCGCGGGGCATCGGGTCCATCTCGAGTCGGACTCCAGCGCGCTGCGCAACCTGCAATGCACGACCTGCCACGGCCTCGAGGTCCACCGCTTTGTGCCCGTCGATTCGACCTGCGGCCAATCGGGCTGCCACATCGGGACTGAAATCCGGCTCGGCAAGATGACGGGGCAGACCGGCTTTCACTGCATCGCGTGCCATCAGTTCACGGCCGAGGTCCCGCTGCTCGCGACGCGCGATTCCGCGGCTGGAACCCTCCGCCCCGGCGCACACGAGTGCCTGGGTTGCCACGAAATGCGGGCCAAGCTCGCGGACTTCGATCCCGCCCGCGATCCGCACCGCCAGACGTGCGGCATGTGCCATAACCCGCACGAACAGACGCGCCCGGCCGATGCCGTGAAGAGCTGCGCGTCCGCCGGCTGTCACGCCGACTGGCGCGACGAACCGTTCCATACCGGCGCCCCGCACCGCGGGGTTGCGCAGCAATGCACGCTGTGCCACCAGCCGCATGGGGCGAAAGTCGATGCGAGCGACTGTGCGGGGTGTCACGCTGCGGTGCGGGACCGGTCGCACGGCCGCGTTCACCCGCCGCAGGCGTTCGACACGACTCGCGCCCTGCGGCGTGTCTCGCTGATCCAGAACCCTGAACCAGAAGGGAAAGGCAAGGGCGACGCAAACCCACCACGCGCGGCTCCGGCTCCCGACTCCTGGCTCCCAGCTCCCGTCGATTCCTTTCCCCACGATCGCCACAAGCAACTCGCCTGTCTCACCTGTC
>DASWDA010000144.1:0-7778 GCA_036395695.1 Gemmatimonadales bacterium | reverse complement strand
CACATCACCGACATGAGCTACGGGCGGGTGTCGCATCCCTCCGAGATGGTACAGATCGGCCAGGAGCTCGAGGTGAAGGTCCTCGACATCGACTGGGAGCGCGAGCGCATCTCGCTCGGTCTGAAACAGCTGCAGCAATATCCGTGGCAGAACGTTGCCGCAAAGTATCCGGTTGGAACGCGCGTGCAGGGCAAGGTTGTCTCGATTACGAACTACGGCGCGTTTGTCGAGCTCGAGCCGGGCATCGAAGGCCTGGTCCACATCTCCGAGATGAGCTGGACCCGCAACGTCCGGCATCCGTCGAAACTCGTGTCGATCGGCGAATCGATCGAGGCGGTCGTGCTCAAGGTGGACGAGGCCGAGGAGAAGGTCTCGCTCGGCATGAAACAGACCGAGCAGGACCCCTGGATGGCGCTGCCGCAGAAATATCCCGTCGGCACGCGGCTCCGCGGCAAGGTCCGCAACCTCACCTCG
This sequence comes from Gemmatimonadales bacterium, assembly GCA_036395695.1. Lineage (GTDB taxonomy): Bacteria > Gemmatimonadota > Gemmatimonadetes > Gemmatimonadales > GWC2-71-9 > 20CM-2-65-7. The sequence goes on along the minus strand of DASWDA010000144.1, from coordinate 7,304 downwards.
TTCGGCGCGTTCGTCGAAATCGAGCCGGGCATCGACGGCCTGATTCATATCTCCGACATGTCGTGGACCAAGCGGGTGCAGCATCCCTCGGAGGTCGTGAAGAAAGGCGACGAGGTCGACGTGCTGATCCTGAACGTCGACGCCGAGAACAAGCGCATCTCGCTCGGATTGAAACAGGCGCAGGAAGATCCGTGGCTACGCATCGGCGAGACCTACCCGGTCGGCACCGAGTTGCGGGGTCGCGTCATGCGGCTGATGGACAAGGGCGTGGTCGTGGACCTCGGCAACGACATCGAAGGCTTCGTGCCGATGTCGCAGCTCGGGATTCCTGACATTCAGCAGCCCGGCGACGCGGTGAAGGAAGGGCAGGCCGCAGAGCTGAAGGTGCTCGAGGTGGATCCGATTCATCATCGGATCGTGCTCGCGGCGACCGGGTTCCCCAAGGACGACATCATTCCGCCGCCCCCCCCGCCGGTCCCGCCGCCAGACGACGAGACGCCGCCGCTGGACGCCTAAAAGACGAGACGCCGAGCGGCTTGTAGCAATTGAGGGGCCAGGAAGTCTTCCTGACCCCTTTTTCACGCCTATCTTTTCGGTCCATGTCCATGCGTGAGAAACTCGAGCTTCTCCAGCAGAAGCGATCCGAATCAGAGCAGGGCGGCGGCGCGGAGCGAATCGCCACGCAACATCAAAAAGGGAAAATGACGGCGCGCGAGCGGCTCGAGGTGCTGCTCGACCCCGGCTCATTCGTCGAGCTCGACCGCTTCGTCACCCATCGCGCCACCGATTTCGGCCTGGCGGATCAAAAAGTCCTCGGCGACGGCGTCGTGACCGGCTGGGGCCGGGTCGAAGGACGCCTGGTCTACGTCTTCTCGCAGGACTTCACCGTCTTCGGCGGCTCGCTGTCGGAGGCGCACGCCGAGAAGATCTGCAAGGTGATGGATCTCGCGGTGCGGAACGGTGCGCCGGTGGTCGGGCTGAACGACTCGGGCGGCGCGCGCATTCAAGAGGGCGTCGCCTCCCTCGGTGGATACGCCGACATCTTTTTGCGCAACACCAAGGCCTCCGGCGTCGTGCCGCAGATCAGTGCGGTCCTGGGGCCCTGTGCCGGCGGCGCCGTCTACAGTCCGGCGATCACCGATTTCATCTTCATGGTGCGCGGCATCTCGTACATGTTCGTGACCGGCCCAAATGTCGTGAAGACGGTGACGCACGAAGAGGTCGACTTCGAGAAGCTCGGGGGCGCCGATGTGCACGGCGCGACGTCCGGCATCGCGCATTTTGTCCACGATTCGGAGCTCGAGTCGATCACGGCGATCCGCACCCTGCTGTCGTTCCTGCCGGGCAACAACCTCGACTCGCCACCGGTGCGCACGCCGGACGATCCAGCTGATCGCCGCGAAGAGGCGTTGCTCGACATCGTCCCCGATGAGCCGGCGAAGCCCTACGACATGCACGACGTGCTCAAGCACGTGGTGGACAACGGCGCGTTCCTCGAGGTACAGCGCGATTTCGGCAACAATCTCATCGTCGGCTTCGCCAGGCTCGCCGGCCGCCCGGTGGGCGTCGTCGCGAATCAGCCGGCCGCCCTGGCGGGTGTTCTGGACATTGCGGCATCCGTGAAAGGCGCTCGCTTCATCCGGTTCTGCGACGCCTTCAACATTCCGCTGGTGACCTTCGAGGACGTCCCGGGATTCCTCCCGGGCGTGGCGCAGGAGCACGGCGGCATCATCAAGCACGGCGCCAAGCTGCTGTTTGCCTACTGTGAGGCGACGGTGCCGAAGCTCACCGTCATCACGCGCAAGGCGTACGGCGGCGCGTACGACGTCATGAGCTCCAAGCACATTCGTGGCGACTACAACGTGGCCTGGCCGACCGCCGAGATCGCCGTGATGGGGCCGAAGGGCGCGGTGGAGATCCTGTATAAAGGAGAGGCGAGCGAAGAGCGCACGAACGAGTACCGCGAGAAATTCGCCCATCCGTATCAGGCCGCGGCGCGCGGATACGTCGACGACATCATCGATCCGCGCGACACGCGGCCGCGCCTGATCGAAGCCCTGCTCACCCTCGAAACCAAGCGCGACAAGAATCCGCCCAAGAAGCATGGGAATATTCCTCTCTAAGGCCGCCCTCGTTCTGCAGCTCGTGCAGACGCCGCACCCGGATTCGGTGCGGGCGGAGCTGTGGGCGCGCGTCGCCGCCGATTCGACCAACGGACCGGCATGGCTCGAGCTGGGCCGGGCATACCTGCAGCGCGGCGCGGATTATCACGCACACAAGAAGCCGGTGACAGTCGATACGGCGTGGGCGCACGCGCTACTCGACACGGCGCAGCTGGCGTTCGAGCGCGCAGCGCGGTTCAGCGCCGGCACGCGCACCGCCGACTCGGCGCGCGTGTACCGCGTGTATGCGTTCGGGGAATGGGCGTACGTCGACTGGGAAGCGGCGGGCACCACGGCCGCCACGCTCACCTGGCACGCGCTTCCCGAGGAGCTCCGCCTGCCGCCGGTACTCGAAGAGCTCGGCGAAAACCTGCTGCGCGCCTGTCCGCACCAGGGCATGCTGTTCACCGCGGGCGAGACGGACACGCAGGCCGCGTGGTATCTGCGGTTCGCGCGCGGGTTACGTCCCGACCTGATGATCGTACCGGTGGATCGCTGGCGCGGCGACAGCGTGCTGCGCAATCGCGCGCTGCGCGAGCTCCGGACGCGCGACCCGTCGCTCAGGGCGCTCAGCCAGTCGCGCGCCGTGTGCGCCAGCATGGGGTTCGAGCGGCCGCCCGACGAACGGGCGGTCCGCTGGAACAAGCGCCCGCTTGTCTGGGTCACGGGGAAGGAAACGAAGGCCGATCGCGTGCCGGCGCAGGACTTCGTCTTCGCTGCATTGAAACTGGCGGTCGATGAACACGAGACGTGGACCGCGCCGGTGACGGTGCTCTACCGGCGCGCCGCCGCGAACGTCGGCGCGTTGTGCAAGGCCTTCGAGACCTTTGGGCTGTCGTCTGAGGTTGGGTGTCACTGAAGCGGGTGCTGGTCGCGAACCGCGGCGAAATCGCGGTTCGCGTGATCCGCGCCTGCCACGAGGAAGGTCTCGCCGCCGTCGCGGTCTACTCCGAGCCTGACCGCCTCGCCCCGCACGTCCGCGACGCCGACGCCGCCGTCCTGATCGGCCCCGCGCCCTCGAGCGACTCCTATCTCGCCATTCCCAAGCTGATCGCGGCGGCCAAGGACACCGGCTGCCAGGCGATCCATCCGGGCTATGGCTTCCTGTCGGAGCGGGCGGCGTTTGCGGACGCCTGCAAAGATGCCGGTCTCATTTTCGTGGGCCCGCCGGCCGCCGCGATCCGCGCCATGGGCGATAAGACCGAAGCGCGGCGCCGGATGCAGGCTGCTGGCGTGCCGGTGGTCCCGGGGACCGCCGCGCCGCTGCGCGATCCGCTCGAGGCGCGCCGCGAGGCCAAGCGCTTGGGATTCCCGGTGCTCCTCAAGGCCGTGGCGGGCGGCGGGGGCAAGGGCATGCGGCTCGTCGGGACGGAGGCCGAGGTGGAAGGCGCGTTTGACGCGGCCCGCCGCGAGGCGCTGAAGGCGTTCGGCGACGGCAGTGTGTACGTCGAGAAGTATCTCGAGCGGCCCCGGCACATCGAGATCCAGATTCTGGCCGACCACCGCGGCCGGGTGGTCGCGGTGGGTGAACGCGAGTGCAGCATTCAGCGGCGCCATCAGAAGCTCATCGAAGAGTCGCCGTCGGTCGCGGTGTCGCCGGCGCTGCGGCGGCGGTTGGCGGAGGCAGCGACGGCCGCGGCCGGGGCGGTTGGCTATGTCAGCGCGGGGACGATCGAGTTCCTCCTGACGGCGACCGGCGAGTTCTACTTCCTCGAGATGAACACGCGGATTCAGGTCGAGCATCCCGTCACCGAGGTCGTGTACGGCGTGGATCTCGTGCGCGAGCAGCTGCGCATCGCGGCGGGCCAGGCGATGCGCGTGCACGGGGCGACGGGGCCGGGTGGTCAACTGCACCCACGCGGTCACGCGATCGAATGCCGCATCACCGCCGAGGATCCGTTCAACGATTTTCTCCCGGCGACCGGTGTCCTGCAGTATCTGCGCGTGCCCGGTGGCCCCGGCATCCGGTGGGATGCCGGGATCGAGGCAGGGAACGAAGTCACGCTGTTCTACGATCCGCTGCTCGCCAAGCTGATCGCCTGGGGGGAGACGCGCGACATCGCGATCCAGCGCATGCGGCGTGCGCTGAGTGAGCTGGTGATCGTCGGAGTGCCGACGAGCCAGCCGTTCCATTTACGCGTCATGGACGATATCGAGTTCCTGAAGGGTGAAATCGACATCACGTATCTGGAGCGGGCCGGCGCGCGCCTGCTGGCCGCCCCGCCGCGCGGTGGTATCGAGCGGGCGCTGGCGGTCGCCGCGGCGATGGTCGCTGACGAACGCCGGGCAGCCGGACGGCCTGACGGCCGGACGGCCGCTGAATCTGAACGCCTGGGGCCGTCGGGCCGTCCGGCCGTCGGACCGTCGCCATGGGTGACCGAAAGTCGCCGCATGAACCTGCGAGACGGTCTCGAGTGAGCGATATCGTGTCGATCACGGGGGTCGCGGTTGGCGGCGACGGGGTCGGGCGGTTAGGAGACGGTCGCGTGGTCTTCGTGCCGCGTACGGTTCCAGGCGATCGCATTCGACTGCGTGAGGGCTCGCTCCAGCGCCACCGCAACTTCGCGCGCGCCGAATTGGGCGAGCTCGTCGCGGCCGGTGCCGGCAGAGTCGCGCCGCCGTGCCCGCACTACGTCCACGACCATTGCGGCGGTTGCCAGCTGCAGCATCTCGCCTACGACGAGCAGCTCAAGGCCAAGCGCGCGATTGTCGGTGAGACACTGCGGCGGCTCGGCAAACTGCAGATTGAGGACCCCGACATCGTGGAGGCTCTCGACGAATGGCGGTATCGCTCGAAGATCTCCATGGCGGCGAAAACGACGATCGGACTACACCCCTACGATCGGCCCAACTTCGTCTTTCCCATTGCCGATTGTCACATCACGGACTTCAGGCTCATGGCCTTGTGGCGAGAGCTCCGCCCAAAGCTCGCGCTGCTGCCCGAGGAGCTGACGCGCCTCACACTCCGGCTCGATCGCGAAGCGCGCCGGCACATCATCGCCGAATCAGCGGGCGAACCCTGGCTGAACGCGGACGAGCTGCGTCGCGCGCTGCAGGGTGCGGTGGACGGCGAGGTGGTGTGCTGGTGGCAGCCGGTCGACGGCGCTGCGCGGGTGATGGCGGGGCCCGCTACGGGGTTTCCCGCAACCGCGTTCGAGCAGGTAAACCCCGGGATGGGCATGCTGACGCGCCGCTGGGCCGTCGATCAGCTGGGAGACGTGCGCGGTCAGACCGTCTGGGACCTGTACGGCGGCATCGGCGACACCGCGGCACTGCTGGTCGAGGGGGGCGCCAACGTGGTGAGTGTCGACGCCGACGAGAAGGCGGCCATGTGGGGACGCGACCGGCTGCCGGCGGCGCGCTTCATCGCGGCGCGGGCCGAAGATGTGCTGCCGAGTCTTCCCGTGCCCCACGCCGTGGTCGTCAATCCGCCGCGTGCGGGGCTGCATTGGGACGTGTCGCTGCGGCTCACCGCCGAGCCCGTGCCGAAGCTCGTGTATGTCTCCTGCGATCCGGCGACGCTGGCCCGCGATCTCCAGCGGCTCAACGTCAACTACCAGGTGACCGGGGTGCGGGCGTTTGATCTGTTCCCCCAGACGGCACACGTAGAGACCGTTGCTGTGTTGGAGGCCGCGTGAAGTACCACGTCACGATCCGTTCCCGCACCTACGTCGTCGATGTCGAGGGCGGGTCGGTCACCGTTGACGGCGAACGCCTCGAGGCACACGCGGTCGCGATCCCCGGCACGCCCCTCGTTCATCTGTTGCTCGGCAAGGACTCCTGGACCGTCGCGTGTCAGCACCTCGAAGGAGGGCGCTGGGCCCTCGGCGCGGCCGGCGAGCGCCTGGAGGTCGAGGTTCAAGATGACCGGTCAAAGCAGATCGAAGCGCTCACGGGGCAGGGACGAAAGCCGACGGCGGGCGGCGTGGTGAAGGCGCCGATGCCGGGGCTGGTGGTTCGCGTGGAGGTGGAGCGAGGCCAGGCGGTGGCGGCGGGCGACGGGTTGGTCGTCGTCGAGGCGATGAAGATGGAAAACGAGCTGCGCGCCACGCATAAGGGAACTGTCGAACAGATTCACGTGAAGGCGGGCGACCGGGTCGAGAAGGGCACGCCCCTCGTGTCGCTTTCGGCCGAATCCTCGCAACCCTCAGGTTGACACGCCCTTACGCCCCGGTTAGAGTTCGCGTCTGTCAAATTCCGGGACTTGAGAGGGCATGAAGACGTACACGTTGAAGCCGCAGGACATCGAGCGCCGGTGGTGGCTGGTAGATGCGGCGGAGCAGCCGCTCGGCCGGCTTGCCAGCCGCGTCGCGCAAATCCTGCGTGGCAAGCATAAACCGACGTTCACGCCGCACGTCAATGGCGGCGATTTCGTCATCGTCATCAACGCCGAAAAGGTGCAGCTGACTGGCCGCAAGGTGGAGCAGAAGCGCTACTTCCATCACACCGGGTACATGGGCCACGAGCGGTTCACGCCGGTGAAGAAAGTGCTTGGGAAGCATCCCGAGCGCGTCATCGAAAAGGCGGTGTGGGGGATGTTGCCGAAGACGACGTTGTCGCGCCAGCACGTGAAGCAGATGCTCAAGGTCTACGCGGGTCCTGACCATCCGCACGCGGCGCAGCAGCCGACGCCGCTGGTCGCCGTGGAGGCCAAGTGAGCTCAGGAATCACGCCCGAGCTGCGCTGGCACGCGATCGGACGCCGGAAGCTCGGCATCGCGCGGGTGTATCTGACGCCAGGGTCCGGCAAGTGGAGCATCAACGGGCGCACGCTGGGTGACTATTTCCCCCGGCCGTCGCTCGTGTCGCACATCCAGCAGCCGTTCACCGCGACCGACACACTGGGTGCGTTCGACGTGAAGGCCCGGGTGGTAGGCGGTGGACTCACTGGCCAGGCCGGCGCGATGCGGCTGGGAATCGCGCGGGCATTGGTGCTCGCGGACGACAGGCATCGTAAGAAACTCAGGGAGCAGGGATTGCTGACCAGGGATCCGCGAGCGGGGGAGCGCAAAAAGCCCGGACGGGCCGGAGCTCGGAAGCGGTTCCAGTTCTCGAAGAGATAGCCATCTGCCATCAGCCGTCTGCCATCAGTACTGACGGCAGATGGCTGACGGCAAAATCACTCACGTTACCCGATCTCAGT
>DASWDA010000143.1:0-10940 GCA_036395695.1 Gemmatimonadales bacterium | reverse complement strand
GCTGATGCCATGGAGATAGAGATCGATATGGGTGTCGAGGTATTTGGCGACGTCAAAGCCTTCGGGCATGCATGCGGCGAACGCCTTGCGCGCGACGACGGCGTGCATCAGGGGCGCCATGGCGAGCTTCGTGGCGACCGCGACGTCGACGCGGCGGAACTCGCCCGCCTTCATACCCCGCTCCAGGACGCCGGCCATCAAGCGATGGCCGCGTGTGACGACTTCCTCGTAGTAGAATCGCGCGAGCTCGGGGAAGTTCCCCGCCTCGGCGATCATCAGCCGGGGGATTCCCGACAGCGGCGTGTCACCCACGAGGCGGAAGTATTCGCGGATGAGCTGCTCGAACAGATCGCGGGCGGTGCCGGTGAATGAGTGCGCGAGCGCTTCCCCTTTGGCAATCACCGGGACGATCGTCTCGCGCACCAGCGCCTTGAAGAGGGCGTCCTTGTTTTCGTAGTAGAGGTAGATCGTGCCCTTGGTCACGCCGGCGCGGCGGGCGACATCTTCCAGCTTGGTGGCGGCGAACCCCCGGTCGGTAAAGACCTCGAGCGCCGCCTGGAGGATCTCCTCAGGTCGTGCGCTCTTGCGGCGGCGCCAGCGGGGTTTTGTTGCGGTGCTCGACATTCACGCTCCGAAGTTAGTAACTGAACGGGCAGTAAGTAACTTCGGTTCCCGCCCTCGCGTCAACCCCTCCGGCGGTAGTAGAGGATGAGATCCGTACTGGGCGGCGTATGGCCCAATTGGCGGAGGAACGTGACGATCTGGCCACGATGATAGGAGGAATGGTTGATGAAATGGCGAAACATCTGCCGGAACGTGTGTACGTATTCGCCGCCGCTGGAAGGCTTTACCAGCCGTGTGTCATCGAGCCGATTCTCGCTCAGCCCGGCCACGAACCTCCCCCGCTCCACCTCGACCGCTTCCCAGCGCCCGCGCACCTCGGCCAGCGATTTGAGGTCGGCGCCCTGGGCGATGGCGGGATTCGGTCGTTGCAACCAGCGATGCAGCCACAGCTGCTCCGCCCACACGATGTGGGCGAGCGTGCCGTGAATGCCGCCGTAGCTGCTCTTCAAGTCGCGGAAATACTGCTCCTCCGGCGGCTGGGCGGCCGCGTCGAAGATCGTGCGGTTCGCCCAGGCGTTGTAGTCGAAGAGCTCGAGGAATTCGTTCAATCGTGGCAGCAGGTTGACGCGCAGCAGGCGTCGGTAGATGAGGCGGCGGTAGGTGAGGCGGCGGTCAACTGCGGTTGCGTGTCGCCGACCTTCACGACGAAGACCTCCCAGCGATAGCCGTTGGGATCGGTTACCCAGACCTTGTCCTGCAATGCGTAGCAACAGTCGGTGTTCTCTTCTTCGAAAGTGGCGAGGCCCTCCGTCTTCAAACGCTCCGCCGCCTGTTTCACCGCTTCGGTCGATCCGACCTGAATGCCCAGGTGGTTCAGCGCACCCGCTCCGGTTTCTGCCGACGCATTCAACGTCAGGTTCAACTCCGGCTCGGAGACATCGAACTTCGCGTAGCCGGGCTTGAGCTTTACCGGCTCGAGACCGAGGAACGTGCGATAGAACCGCACGGACTCATCGAACCGGGGCGTGTTCAGCGCGACATGGACTTTCACGACCGAACTCCTTTCAGGGCGGATACGGGCACGAGACTGCTGCGGGTGCAGCATTCCGTGTAGAGAAAGGCGAGCAGATCCTTCAGGCCGGCGGCATCCGCACGATAGCGCAGAAACTTCCCTTCCCGCGTGACGGTGACCAGGCCTTCGCGTTGCAGTGCATCGAGGTGGTGTGACAGGGTGGACGGCGGAATATCGAGACGTTCCAGGATCTCACCCACGACCATGCCGTCGGGATGCGACGACAAGAGGCAGCGCACGATGCTGAGCCGCGCTTCGTGGCCGAGGGCGGCGAACTTCGGGGCGAAGCGCAGCGCTTGCGTCGTCGTGTCCACACTTCGATTATACTAGAAGTGTCGTACTTGTCAACCCCGATCCGCTACCGGGCCGGGGCCAGCTCCCCCGCATCCATCACGGCATCCTCCACGTCCCGGCCGTCGATGACCTGCTTGTCGCCGATCACCGACCCCAGGACCTTGGCATTGTGCACCTGGACGCCCTTGCCGAGGATGCTGTTGGCGATGGTGCTGCCGGCAATCTTGCTCCCGAATTCGATCGACACGTTCGGACCGATCGTCGACTTCTCCAGCGTGACACCATCCTCGATATAGACCGGCTCGGTGATCCGCACATCGGATGGGACGGCGGCGGGACGCCGGCCGCGCCCATGGCGGAGCAGATGCTCATTGGTTTCGAGCAGCGTGTCGACCTTCCCGCAGTCATACCACCCGCCGACGTCGCTGACGAGGAGCTTCTTGCCCTTGTCCGCCATGTATTGGAACGCGTCGGTGAGATAGAACTCCCCGCCCTTGCCCGGCGTGCGCTTCAGCACGTGCTCGATGCCGTCGAACAGCGTCCGCCAATCCTTCACGTATTGCAGCCCGATGTTGGCCCGCTTCGAGATGGGCGTGTTCGGCTTCTCCACGATCTTCGTCATGTGGCCCTGCTGGTCGGTGACGACCACACCGAAGCGTTGGTAATCTTCGACTTCCTTCGTCCAGATAATGCCGTCGGCATTGGTCGTTTTCACGATCGAGAGATCGGCGTCGAACAGTGTGTCGACGAAAATCACGATCACCGGTCCAGCGACGTAGGGACGCGCGAGATTCACCGCGCCGGCCGTGCCATCGAGCACCTTCTGTTCGATGAATCGCGCCGGGATGTCGTAGTGCTTGCGGACGTACCGCTCGACCTTCTCCTTGAGATGGCCGGTGATGATGATCAGCTCGTCGAGCTCCCCAGCGCGCCGCAGCGCGTCCATCACGTAGTCCATCACCGGCCGGCCCGCGACATTCACGAGTGGCTTGGGCACGCGTTTCGTGAGCGGCAACAGGCGGGTGCCCTTGCCCGCCATCGGCATGATGACCTTCATGGCACCCGTCCGTAGCGATCCTTGAGCCGGACGACGTCGTCCAGCTCCGGCGTGGAAGCTTCGAGCAGATCGGTCACTGAGACGGCCTCGAATTGATGAATCTGTTTGGGAGGAATGTGGAACGCTTCGCCGGCGCGCACGCGCCGCTCGCGTAACGTCTCGCCTTCCTGGATCCGCAACATGATTTCGCCCGAGAGTACGTAAATCGACTCATCCTTCTTGTTGTGGTACTGCAGCGACAGCACATGCCCGGGCTCGATATGGAGAATCTTCCCGACGTAGCGGTCGGCTTTCGCCCAGATGAGCTCGTAGCCCCACGGCTTCTCCACCCTGTAGGGAACGCCGCTCACGCGAGCCTCAGCTTCAGGGACGACGGCGCGGTCACGCATGCCGTCACGCATACCCCGCAGCCCACGCATCCCTCCGGCTTCAGCACCGGATGTCCGCGATCGTCGAGCGCGAGGGCCCGCTCGCCGATCGGGCACGCGCGGGCGCACACGCCACACTCGGCGCCCTGGAACGTGATGCAGCGCTGGGGGTCCAGCTCGAGAATCCCCATGTGCACCTGTTCCCACGGCACTTTGGTGAGGGCGCCTGTCTCGCACGCGGCGGCGCAGGGCATGTCCTCGCAGGCGATGCAGGCGCGCGTCGTCGGATCGATATAGGGCGTGCCGGCCGCCAGGCCCCCGCCGTTCGCCGGCATTTTGAGAATCGCATGGACGGGGCAGACATCGATGCAGTCACCACATCGGGTGCACGCCGCCACGAACGCGACTTCGTCCGCGGCACCGGGTGGACGAAACCACCGCTTGGGCGCGACACGCTCCTCGGTCCGCCGCGCAACCTCGTTGAGCAGCTTCCCGATGGTGGTCTGGAAGAAGGCACGCCGGTCGCTCAAAAGCTCGGCTCCAGGCTGACCAGCCAGCGGAAATGCAGCCGCCCGTCGGAGCGCGCATTCCCATCGGCAGCGTACGTCCAGCGATTCACCATGAACGGCATTTCGAACCGCATCGTCCACGCCAGCTCGTTGAGCCGATGCTGGGTCACCACTCCCACCCCGCCGTCGTACAACGTGGTGTACGACTGGCCCGCCGTTGACGGCGGCACCACCCGGGGATCCACGACCCCGCCATCGGCGAAGACCTCGACTGCCGCGTCTCGAACGGGTCCCGCGGCGCGGTGGAACAGCGTCTTGGTCCCTTCGACATTGACTGCGATCGCCCACCGGCCGCCGAGGTCGGGGCCGAAGGCCCGCAGATTGGCATCGCCGGGCGATTGGTAATGGAAATCGGGCCGCACGAACAGCGCGCCGCGGCTGCGCAGGAGCGGATTGGCGAATGTCTCGTACGGATCGGCGCCGGAGAGCATGATGCGACGTTGCAGGGGTGGCGCGTTCTGCGCCAGGTAGGCCCCGCCGAACAGTCGGACACCGAGCGTCGTCTTCAGGATGAAGGGAGCCCGGACGCTGAGCTCTCCAGTGGCGCGCGCGAACCCCTCGACATCGTAGCTGGTGCCCGCCTGTACGCCCGGCCTGGGGTTACGGTAGACGATCCCGCCACGGACGTCCGCGCGCGCGCGCCAGACCCGATCGCCGTGCCGGCTCGTGAGCGACGCCCACGGTCCCGCTTCGATCGTCCCGGCGTCGTCCCAGAGCCGCCGATCGACATAGCCGAGGTCGTTGACGGCCATCCAGATGGCATCGACGCCGACGTGCGTGTCGGGACCGAACGTGAGATGCTGGCGGAGCGAACGATCGGCGTGCAGCGCGATGCCCGTCCGTCCCTCCACACTCCAGGTTGCCGCGCTTGCCTCGGTGCGCGGCATCGGGTGGTTCACCGGGTTCCCGGACTTGAAGTACCAGCCATACGCCCGCGTCGCGTCGGGATCGAAGCCGTAGGATGCCAGGGCCAGATTCTTGTCGAAGCGGCCCAAGTAGTTCGAGCGGGCACGCACCGCTCCCGTCACGCCGCCGTAGTCGTTGTACCACAGGAGCGGGAGCAGACTCGTCACGATGCGGTCACGCTGCATCGGTGTCTTGGTCGGATTGTCGATCCGCGTCGTATTGAGGGCTCGACTGCCGAACAGGCCGCGTTTCTCGCGGTTATTCAGCGCGTTCCAATCATGCGCGTGCTGGCGCGGATCGAGGATCAGGCGGCCGGGCTTTTTGGCAGACACGAACTCGATGCGTTCGCGCTCGGCCTGGCCGGTCGAGCGCGCGTAGATCGTGTCCTTATCGCCGATTTCGACGGGCATCCAGCCGTCGCCTTCACGATCAATGGTGACGGTCGTCAGCCATCTGCCATCAGCCATCTGCCTGCGTTTCACCGCGGTCAATTTGTAATCGATCAGTGGGGTCTCATGTAACCACTGTCCAAAGAGCCATTTCAAGTCTTGGTGCGAGACCTCCTCGGCGACGCTGCGGAACGCGGCTTCATTCACGTGCTTCAGCCGCCAGCGCGCGTAGTAGGTCCGCAGGATCTGGCGCATCACGGCGTCGCCCACGATGTAGCGCAGCTGCTCGTAGAAGAGCTGCCCCTTCTCGTAGATCATCGTGTTGTACGTCGCGAAGTCGCGGTAGCGCTCGCTGATCATCGAGACCGGCTCGCTCCAGCGGTCCAGGTCCCAGAACAGGATTTCGCTTTCGACGCCGGGGTATTCCGATTGCCCGCCGTGCGTTGCGACGAACCAGCCGGTCTGGAAGCTCGTGAACCCTTCGTCGAGGTAGCCTTCGCGCCACTCGTTGTTGGCGAGGATGCCCATCGTGTAGTTGTGACCGAGCTCGTGGACGATCAGGCCGAGGCCGGCGCTGCCGTCCATGATCATCATCGGGAATTCGGTGCCGCCGCCTTCGATGCGGTGGACATTGGTGATCTGCGGCCAGGCGAACGTGCCGTAGAGCGAGTCGAGCCAGGCGAGCGCGGCTTCGGTGCGCCGAACCGCGATCCCCTTCCCCCACGTCGCGCTGTCGCCAGGCTGGTAGAGGACGCGCGCGACGACGTCCTTGTACCGGCCTTCTTCGTACCGATACTCGGGGTTCAACGAAAACGCGAAATGATGGACGGAATCGGCGTAGAATCTGACGCACTTTCGACCGGCGGCGACCGCGCCGCATCGTGCCGACGTGCCGTCGTGCCGACGTGCACCGTACCAATCGCGCTGATAGTCGATCCGACCAACACCGACCGCCGCCTTTTGCCATCCAGGGTCACCTTCGACCGGCACACCCGTGGCGCCAACCACCTGGTCCGCCGCCAGATCGAGCATGACGTCGTAGCTCGCGAACTCACCATAAAACTCGCCGGCTGGATACAGCGGGTGATCCTCCCACCCGTACTTGTCGTACACGACGGCCTTCGGATACCACTGCGCGAAGTCGAAGCGGCGGCCCTGCCGTCCCTGGCGCCGCGGTAGGGTCGAGGGCCGCGCCTGCCAGGAAATCGTGACCTGCATCGAATCGCCGGGCGCGAGCGCGCGCGGCAGACGCCAGTGGGCGATGGTCGAGTCGGGGGCGTACGGATAGTCCGGCTTCCCGAGCGAGCCTTGAGTGATCCGCTCGAACGCGTAATCGGGATCCTTCATGTGCTGGAATCGCACTCGCTGCTCGGCGGAATCCACGGCCGCCCAGCGCGATCCCGGGCGGAACGCATTCAGGTACTGATGGACGTAGAAATCCCGCAGCGTGTCGGGCGACTGATTGACGTAGCTGATGCGGACGTTGCCACTCAGCACGCCGCTCGACTCATCGAGCGACGCGACGATCTCGTACGCAACCCGCTGTTGCCAGTAGGTCGAATCGACCGCGAACGGAAGCATGGCCCGTGAATCTCGCGTGTTTCCGACCCCGCTCGCAAGGAAAGGACGGCAGCGCTGCCGCGTAAAGCGCCACAATGGTCCTTCACCTTTGTCAGGAGGATTTATGTTGAACCGCAGTGGCGCTGTGGCGACGTTGCTCCTCATCGCCGCCTGCAGCGACCGAGCCGTGACGCCGCCCTCCGATATGCCGGCGGTTGCCGCCACGGCAAGCAGCAAGAGCTCCGCCCCTGAAGCACTCGCCAAGATGGTGGCGAAGGGGCTGAAGAACCCGGCCTTCCGGGCCTACCTCAAGGCGCAGCTCGACGCCTCGCCCTACCGCGAGCACAAGCTGCAATTCGAGACGTTCCTTGCCGCGAACGAGGGGCGGGCGTTCCGCGAAATCGCCGGGGAGAACGGGACGACCAAGGAGGCGATCGCGACCGAGGCGAAAGCGGCGATCGCGCTCGAGGTCTACTTGCCCGTGCCGGCGCATCGCGCCGCGTGGAGCGGCGACGAGAACATCCTGGTCGCGACTGCGCTGACCGACGACGATCCACCGATCGCGTTCGATATCGAGGGGCGGCGACAGCTCCTGGACCCGAGGACACCGCCGGCGATCCCCGTACTGGCGGTTGTGCCGGTCGAGACCGACTTCTCGCGGGTACCGGCGAAGGTCGTCGAGTGCATCGAGGATTGCAGCGGTGGGGGGGGCACCATCGGGGACGTCACACCCCCACCACCGCCGGCGCCGGGGTTGTACATGACCAAAAGCCATTTCGTCCAAGACTTTGAAGGCTGGTTGAAGGGGTCGCCCGAATTTGAGGTGCACATTCTCGGGCAGAAGAACGGAACGGATTCCTTGATGTCGTATCAATGCGCCGGCGAGCACGCGGGCGGACCGTACACGTTCGACCAGAACGATCTCGACTGGTCCGGGAATGTGCTGCTCTTCTCCAAGACCCAGCTCGACCAGTACAACGCCGCACACCCCAATCAGAACGTGCGCGTCTTTGTCGTAGAGGACGATGATACGGCCTGTGAGATCAAGACCGACCCCAATCGGTTTCAAAACCTGATTCTCGCGGTGGACAGCGCTTACGGAAAACTCACCACAGGCAACGACTCCAGCACCACAGGGGCGAAGGCTTACAAGTATGCCAAGGCGCTCTACAACGTCTGGCAGGCATTGGCGCACTGGATCAGGAGCGACGACGAGCTGGTGGGGAATGCGGTCGAAGACGACATCGTCGGAACGTTCTACCCGGGATATAACTGGTTCGTGAAGGGCGAGAACAACGTAACCAACGGCTGGATCAATCTCGAGATGAGATAAGGAGCGAACCTTGCGAGCGTTGCCGGTTGCAATCTTGGTCTTGGGGTGCGGGGCGGTTGGTCCGCTCGCCGCCCAGTGGCATCTGGGAGTTGAGCTCGCCTCGACTCGATATGGTGGGTCGTCACACGATACCTCGAGCAGTCATGTCGCCTCACAGGGGCGGCCCGGCGACGCTACGGCCATCAGCCTTCGCGTCGGACGGAATTGGCGCCGGTACGGCGTTGCGCTCCGCGCATCGTATGCCAAGCCGGGTCTGGCGGTGGCCGGAAACAACGTCAACCTGACCGACAAAACAACGGGGGACTTGCTTGAGCTTGTCCCCCTCCTGAACACCCAGGTCGGAGGGATCGGGCCGAGCGGAGCGGTGAGAATGGAGTTGGGGCCCGCCCTCCACCTGTGGAATCTCGATGGCGACATGCACGCGCGTGTCGGTGCGCTCGCTGCCGCCGCGTACGAATGGCCCGTGGCGGGTCGGTTTTCGGGGAACGTGCGACTCGAGGTAGTACTGTCGCGGTCGTGGTTCGACCCAGGGGATACGCCGCCCGAATTCGAACGGCGCGTCACCTGGCGCTACGGCGTGGGACTCGGCCTGCGTTATCGCCTCAGCGGAGAATGATCGCGGGAACGTCACTCTCCTTTACAAGCCGGTTGAAGGCCGGGATGTCCGTGTCGAGCACGGCCTTCAGCCGGTCGAGCTGTACTTGCAACGCAGCCGCCAGCTCATCGAACACCTGGCTGGATTGCGTCGTCGGTGCCGCATCGGCGCTCCCCACGACTCCCGCCAGCGCGGCGATCTTGTTGTTCAGCCGGATCGGGTAATTGAGCGGATCCTGGCTCGAGCGGTTCTTCACCTGGTAGATCGCCTCCTCGACCGCCGCGAGCCGGCCCTTGACTGAGTCGGCCAGCTGCGCGATGCGCTTGCCCGCATCGCCAGGGAGTCCGCGGGCGCGCGTGGCGGCGCCATCGAGCTGCTCGCGCACCTCACGGATCCGCCGCACCGCGTCGTTCGCGGCACTCACGCGGTCGCGAATCTTCAGCAGCAGGTCGAACTGCGCCTGGTAGTCCGCCGGCGTCGTCTTCACCCGCGGATCAGGCAGCAGCGTGAACTGCCGCGTCTGCGACCAGTCGCCGACCGTCAGCCGCACCTTGTAGGCCCCGGGCACCGCCACCGGCCCCGCCGTCCCGCCCGCCCAGTAGATCATCCCCTGGAAGCGGCTGGCATCAGCATACCGCAGGTTCCAGGCGAACCGGTTCATGCCGGCGTGCACTTTGAGGGAATCGGGGCTCGGGGTTCGGGGCTTGGGACTAAAGCGCCGCACCAACGAGTCACGACTATCCAGGAAATCCAGACTCACGTTTGTCGCTGAGTCGGGCGCAGTCTTGAGATAGAAGAAGACCACTGCACCGCCGGGCGGATTGCGACCTACGCCCACGGGTCCCCCCCCGCCACCGCCTCCGAACCCGCCGCCCAGGCCCCGGCGAAGTGCCGTGCGCGGCGTATAGAGGAAGCGCGTCGAACGACTGACCGAGTCGGCGAGCTGCTGCAGCGGCGTGACATCGTCGAGGATCCAGAACGACCGCCCGTGCGTCGCCGCGACGAGGTCGTTGTCTTTGACCACGAGGTCGTGAATCGGGACGACCGGCAAGTTGCGCTGCAGCGACTGCCAGCTCGCGCCGTCGTCGAATGAGACGTAGACGCCGAATTCGCCGCCGGCGTACAGCAGGCCGCGTCGAGCGGGATCCTCGCGCACCACGCGGACGAACTGGCCGTCCGGGATCCCGCCGGTGATCGCGCGCCAGCTGCGGCCGAAGTCTTGCGTCTTGAAGACGTACGGCTTGAAGTCGTCGAGCTTGTAGCGGGTCGCGGCGACGTACGCCGTCGCCGGATCGAACGGCGACGGTTCGATCGAGGAAATCAGCGACCAGTCGGGGAGGCTCGAGGCCGGCGGGGTCACGTTCGTCCACGTCTTCCCGCCGTCGCGCGTGACGTGCACCAGCCCGTCGTCGCTCCCCGCCCAGATCACGCCCGAATCCTTGGCACTCGGCGCGATGACGAAGACGGTGTTGTAGTACTCGACGCTCGTGTTGTCCTTCGTGATCGGACCACCCGACGGCCCTTCCTTGGTCTTGTCGTTGCGCGTCAGATCGCCCGAGATCGCTTCCCAACTCTGGCCTTCGTTGGTCGTGCGGAAGACGACGTTCGCGCCGGCGTACAGCACGTTGGGATTGAACGGCGACAGCACGAGCGGGAACGTCCACTGGAAGCGGTATTTGAGGTCGCCTGCGCCCCAGCCCATCGGGTTGTCGGGCCAGGGGAAGATGTTGCGCTCCTGCCCGGTGCGGACGTCGAGCCGCGAGAGGTAGCTATAGCTGCCGGCGTAGACGATGTCGGGATCGTCGGCGCGCGCGGCGATCCAGCCGCTCTCGCCGCCGCCCACCTCGTACCAGTCCTTCTCCCCGATCGTCCCGCCGTCGGTGCGGCTCGCGATGCAGACGGTGCTGTTGTCCTGCTGCGAGCCGCAAATCTTGTAGGGGACATGCGTGGTGGCGATGACGTGGTAGAACTGTGCGGTGGGCTGATTATCCTGGCCCGTCCACGTGGCGCCGCCGTTGTAACTGATGGTCGCCCCGCCGTCGTTGCTGTTGATCATGCGCGAAGGATCGTTCGGCGCGATCCACAGCCCGTGGTGATCGCCGTGGGGCGCGCGCAGCGCTGTGAACGTGCGCCCGCCGTCCACGGAGCGATACAGGCTCGTGTTGAGGACGTAGACAGTCTCGGGATCTTTGGGATCGGCGTGGATATGGGAGTAGTACCAGGCGCGCTGGCG
>DASWDA010000142.1:0-11056 GCA_036395695.1 Gemmatimonadales bacterium | reverse complement strand
TCATCGCGCCGTTCGTGGTAGGCACGCTCGGTCAACGAGTGGATTGGCACGTCGGCTTCGGCTGCGCCGGGGTCGGGATGGTTGCCGGACTGATCCAATACGTCGCCGGGCGCCCCCGGCTGGCCCCGGCGCTGCAGCGACTGGGACAATCCGTAACGAGCGCAACGCCGTCGTCCCCCGCCGAACCGTGGTGGCGCTTTAGCCGCGATGAATGGGGTCGCGTGGCTGCCATCGCCGTCCTCTTCGTGTTCTCGTCGATCTTTTGGGGGGCGTTCGAGCAAGCGGCATCGAGTCTCAACCTCTTCGCCGACCGACTGACCGACAATCACGCGTTCGGGCATGCGTTTCCGTCGACGTGGTATCAGTCGCTGAATTCGATGTTCATGATCCTCGGTCTGGCGCCGCTGATCGGCTGGTTCTGGATCCGGCTCGGGCCGCGCCAGCCTTCCAGTCCCGTGAAGTTCGCGCTGGGGCTGATCTTCGTGGGCCTGGGGTTCGCGCTCATCGTGCCTGCGGCGAAACTGACGCAACAGGGCACGCTCGTCAGTCCCTGGTGGCTCATCGGATTGTACTTCCTGCACACGATTGGGGAGCTGTGCCTCAGTCCGGTCGGTCTCTCGATCGTGACGAAGCTGGCACCGCAACGCATCGTCGGGGCGATGATGGGGCTCTGGTTTCTCTCGATCGCGGTGGGAAACAAACTGGCCGGCATGGCTGGAGGGCTGTTCGACACCTTGCCGCTCCCGCAGCTGTTTGGCGCGGTGGCGGTGACCACGTTCGTCGCGGCGGCGATTCTGCTGCTGCTGACGCGGCCGATCAAGGTGTTGATGGGAGGAGTGAGGTAGGTCCTGCCGGATCCTCTTTTCCGGTGACCCCGGGCTTGCGCCCGGGGTCAGAGAACCTCGACGGTCGTGGAATGAGGTCGGGGTGTCGCTGGAATTGCCGGGCTATATAGCCAATCACGCGTGACAGATCACTCTTGTGGATCGTCGTCACATAGTACCCCCGCGCCCACTTCACGGACCCGACAACCACACGATTCGCGCGAGTCGCTGCTACGGATTTTGCCAGGCGCATGAAATCGCTGATGCGAGTGTCGGGACGGAAGCTTACGAGCAAGTGGATGTGGTTCGCCAACACCTCTCCCTTGACCACCTGCACACCGGTGCGCTTGGCGGCGCTCGCAACCGCTATCCGCACTTCGCGAGCTGCACGAGCGTCGATGCACCCGACGCGCCGCCACGTGTGCCAGGTGATATGCGCATACATCTGGAATGCTCGATGAGCCGACACGTGGAATCCAGGTGTTCTGACCCCGGGCGCAAGCCCGGGGTTCTGGAATGCTCGATGAGCCGACAAATGGAGTTCAGGTTTTCTGACCCCAGGCGCAAGCCCGGGGTATATCCAAACTGATGGGACCTGCTCAAATCACATAACCAAATTCCTGCATTACGGCCGTAGCCAGGTGATGTCGCCGATCTCCGCCACCGCCCGAATCTTCAACCCGTCCGAATCGCTGCTCACACCCACTGCCACAATCGATTTCGGCGCGCTGTTCCATAACCGGCGATAGTCGCTGAACGGATCGCGGCGCTCCTCGTGCCAGGAGCCATCCGCGTCTTCGGCGCGCTGCAACACGACGACCATCCGGTTGCGCCCCGCCCAGCTCGCAAAACTCTCGCCGCGGCCCTCGCGATTTCCCCAGGCGTACGCGATCGTGCGGCCGTCCCGAAACGTGATCACGACGCGGATTGGACTGTCGTCGCCCTCCCGCCGCTTGAGGTCGGCAGCGTGCAGCGGCGTGCCGGCGCGCCAGCGCCACGTCAGCGTCCCGTGTTGAACCGACTGCGGCGCAAGAATGGGACTGCCGAGCCGGTAGGTCGCCGTGGCGCCCTGACTCATGGCGGTGACGCGCAACGTGTGCAGGCGCGTGACTTCGTACCCGGGCGGATCGACGCCCTGCATCCGGCTCAGCTTCCACCCCGATGGCAGCCCGGGCCCGGCCGGTAGGATCGCGAGGTTCGTGAGCGTTTGCGCCAGCACCAGGAGGCCCGCGGCGGTCACATCGGCTCCTCGGCGTAGTGACAGGCTGCGAGGTGGCCGGGCGCGATGGGCCGGAGCGCCGGCGCCTCGGTGCGGCAGCGCTCCGATTTCTTGGGATGCGGGCAGCGCGGGTGGAACGGGCAACCGGAGGGCGGATGTGCGGGCGATGGGATATCGCCGGACAGCACGATCCGGCGCTTGGTCGCCCGGGGGTTCGGCTCCGGCACGGCCGACAACAGCGCGCGCGAGTACGGGTGCCGTGGTTGCGCGTAGATCCCCGCCGCGGGTGCCCGCTCGACGATCTTGCCGAGGTACATCACGGCAACGTCATCGGCGATGTGGCGCACGACGGCGAGGTCGTGCGCGATGAACAGATACGTCAGCCGGCGCTTGGCCTGCAGGTCGGCCAGCAGATTGAGCACCTGCGCCTGTACCGACACGTCGAGCGCGCTCACCGGCTCGTCACAGACCACGAACTGCGGCTCTACCGAGAGCGCGCGCGCGATGCCCACCCGCTGCCGCTGGCCGCCGGACAGCTCGTGCGGGTAACGCTTCGCGAAGGCCGCGTCGAGTCCCACCTCGTCGAGGAGGGTGGAGACGGCGCCCTTCAGACCATGAATTTCGAGCGGCTCCCGCAGGGTTTCTTCGACCGTCATGCGGGGATTGAGCGAGCTGTAGGGATCCTGAAAGACGATCTGCATGCGCCGCCTGAGCGCGCGAAGCCGCGTGGCGTCGAGCCCGAACACGTCGTGGCCATCGAACAGCACCGTTCCTGAGGTCGGCTCCTGCAGTCGGAGCATGGTCCGCCCGACGGTCGTCTTCCCGGAGCCCGACTCGCCGACCAGGCCGAGCGTCTTGCCCGAGGTGATCTCGAAACTCACGCCATCCACCGCGCGCACCGACGCTCGAGCGGGTCCCAGGCCGAACCAGCGGCGCTCGCCGGCGTAGTGCTTCACCAGATCACGGACGTTGACTAAGGGGGCTAGGGGATTCGTCATCCTGGCGTCTGCCTATGCTCAGGCTCCGACACGAGCCAGCAGCGGGCCGTGTGACCAGGTTCGTCGCCGACTTCGAGCAGCGGCGGTTCCTCCGCGGCGCATTTCGCCCAGGCGTATGGGCACCGCGGGTGAAACCGACAGCCCGGCGGCCAGGCCGTCGCCGCCGGCACCTGGCCGGGGATCGCGTGCAAGCGTGACCGCGGAGCGTCGATGCGCGGCACCGCGGCGAGCAGCCCCTCGGTGTAGGGATGCGTCGGGTGTTCGAACAGCGCGTCGGTCGCTGCGGTCTCTACGACGCGGCCGGCATACATGACGACCACGCGATCGGCATGTCCGGCAACCACGCCGAGGTCGTGCGTGATCAACAGCACGGCCATCCCCAGCTCACTCTGCAGGCGGTCGAGCAGCTCGAGGATCTGCGCCTGGATCGTCACGTCGAGCGCGGTCGTCGGCTCGTCCGCAATCAGCACCTTGGGATGACAGATGAGCGCCATCGCGATCATGACGCGCTGGCGCATGCCGCCGGAGAGCTCATGGGGATAGGAATCGACGCGCTCCGCGGGGTCCGGGATGCCGACCAGCTGCAGCATCTCGATCGCCCGCGCCCGGGCGGCGCTTCGTGACAGGTGCTGATGAATGATGGCGGCTTCGGCGATCTGATCCCCGACGGTGAAGACGGGGTTCAAGGAGGTCATCGGCTCCTGAAAGATCATGGCGATCTGGTTGCCGCGCACCGCGCGCAGCTCGGGCGCGGGGAGGGCCAGCAGATTGCGGCCATCGAACTCGATCAGGCTGCCGGGGAGAATGTGGCCGGGGGGCTCCGGCACGAGGCGGAGAATCGAGAGCGAGGTGACGGTCTTGCCGCACCCCGATTCGCCGACGATGCCCAACGTCTCGCCGGGGTAGAGGTCGAACGAGACGTCGTCGACGGCCCGTGCCGTTCCTTTGCCCTGCTCGGTGACGAAGTAGGTCTTGAGCCCCGAGACGCGCAGCAACACTGCCGGTAGCGGTGCCGTCACGGGGCGTCCGCGCGCGGATCGAGCGCGTCCCGCACGCCGTCAGCGACTGCGTTCAAGGACATCACGACCAGGGATATAGCGAGCCCCGGAAAGAGTGTCGACCACGGCGCGGTGTAGATGCTCGACGCGTTGTCCGCAATCATGTTGCCCCAGGTCGGGTCCGGCGGCTTGATGCCGATCCCGAGGAACGACAGCGACGCTTCGAGCAACAGCACGTTCCCGACGCCCAGCGCGGCGGACACGATGATCGGGGCGGCGGCGTTCGGCAGAACGTGGCGAAAGATAATGCGGCCGCTGCCGGCGCCGAGGGCGCGCGCCGCCACGACGAAATCTCGCTGCCGGAGCGAGAGGACCTCGGCGCGGACCAGCCGGCTGGTGCCGAACCACGACGTCAACCCGATGGCGAGGACGAGCGCCGCGAACGGCAGCCCGTCCCACAAGGCCACGGCCATCAGGAGGATAAAGATCCGGGGCAGGGCCAGGCCGACGTCCACCCCGCGCATCAGAACGGCATCGATCCAGCGCTGGTAATAGCCGGCGAGGGCGCCGACGAGCGTTCCCACGACGACGGCGAGGAGCGCTCCCAGCGCACCGATGCCGAGCGACACGCGCGCGCCGTAGACCGTACGGCTCCACACGTCTCGGCTCAGTACATCGGTCCCAAAGAGGAAGGTCCAGGAGGGCGCCTGGTTCTTGAGGTGCACGATGTCGAGCTGCCGGTTCGGATCGAAGGGCGCGATGAGGGGTGCTGCCAGCGCCACGATGACCAGGAACGCGAGGATCCCGAGCCCCCACGACGTCGTGCGGTGGCGAAAAAAACGGCGCCAGCGCTCCTGGCGGATGGCGCGGTGGCGCAGGGCCCGCACGAGCTCGGCGGCCGCCACGAGGGCGATGAACAGGGCGAACCAATTGCCGAGCGTCATGCGGTGAGGGCCTCGACCTGGGCACCGGCGCGGACCCGCAGCCGCGGATCGGCCAACCCCAGGAGAATGTCGGCGAGCAGATTGCCGCCGACCACCATGGTGCTCGCGATCAGTGCGGTCGCAGTCACGAGGGAGTAATCGCGCGTCAGGATCGCTTCGAACGCGAGGCGCCCCATGCCGGGCCAGGCGAAGATCGTTTCGATGAGGACGGCGCCGGTGAGCAGAAATGGGAACGCGAGGCCGAAGCGCGTAATAAAGGAAAGCAGGGCGTTGCGAAGCTGATGCCGCCACACGACGCGCCGTTCGGGAACGCCCTTGGCGCGCGCGGTCCGCACGTAGTCCTGTGTCGCCACATCCAGCATGGCGGCCCGTTGAAAGCGCGCGGTGCCTGCGGCTCCGACGAGGCCGAGTGTGGCTGCCGGCAACGCCAGGTGCCAGAGGCGATCCCTCACGCAGTACAGCGAATCCACGACCGGACAGAAGACCGGGTCGCTCGCGCCGCCCACCGGAAACCACCCCAGCTTTTCGCCGAAGATCAAGAGGAGGAGCAGTGCCAGCCAAAAGGTGGGCAGCGAATAGATGAACAGGGTCGCGTTCCCGATGATCACGTCGGGCAGGCGATTCACTCGGCCTGCCTGATAGATGCCGAGCCCAAGCCCCAGCAGAAAATCGAGCAGCAGCGCCGCACCGGCGAGCTGCAGCGTGAAGGGGATCGTCTCCGCGATGGCGTCGGCGACCGGGCGACGCAGCGAGAACGAATACCCGAAGTTGCCCTGAGCCAGCGCGACGACGTAGCGCCAGTACTGTTCCGGGATGGGTCGATCGAGCCCGAATTGCCGGTTCAGCTGCGCGCACACCGCCGGATCCACGTCTTCGGTCTGGCCCCCGCATGGCTTTCCGGGCGCGGCGTGAATCAGAATGAAGACGAACGTGACGACGGCGAAGATGATCGCGATGGACGCGACGAGGCGCCGCAGGAGCCACGCCGCGCCCATCATTTAGCGCTCCACGCGGTCTCGATCGATCATCCGGTCAGGCGGAATGCGCCAGGTGCGCAGCAGCGCGGCCCAGGAATCGGGACGGAACTGCACGTTCTCGACGCGTTTGTGCACGGCGCCGACGTTTTCGAGGGCATAGAGGAAGACGCCCGGGGCGTCCGCGTTCAGCGTTTCTATCGCGCGGCGCCACAGGGCGCGGGCTTGATCGCGCGACGTGGCCGTGACGGCGCGATCGACGAGTTCCTCGAAGTCGGCGTTGTAGTAGCGGCCGAAATTCGAGCCGCCGAACCCGGCACGCGTCCAGCTCTGGGCAATCCCCGAGCTCGGCGAGGGGTCATTTTGGCGCGACAGGATGGCCGTGTCGAACTTCCCGGTTCCGACGCGTTGGGTGACGACCGCGCCCTCCAGCTCGTCGATGTCGACGCGCACGCCGATCGCGTGGAACTGCTCCTGCAACAGCCTTGCGTATTGACGCCGCAACACACTGCTGGTGGGAACGAGAATGTGGAATGCCAGCGGCTGGCCGTCCTTGTCGCGGATCCCGTCGCCGTCGTGATCGCGCCATCCCTGGCCGTTGAGGATGCGGGCGGCCAACGCGGTGTCGAAGGGCAGCTGCCGGATGTCGGGGTCCCAAATTCCCAGCAGCTCCGAGATCGGGCCGGGCGGCACCTTGCCGAGGTCGCCCAGCGCGCTCTTCACGAGACTGGCGCGATCCACGGCCATCGAGAGCGCGCGCCGCAGGGTGCGATCGCCGAAGATCGGATGCGGCTTCGTCGTGTCGTCGCTCGCGCGCAGGTTGAAGCAGAGCAGCGTATAGACGCTGCCCCGGAAGGTGTAGATAGACAACTGCGGGGCGGCGCGGGCCCGCGCCACGTTGTCCGGCGTCACCAGTTGCTCGCGGACGTCAGCCTCATCGGCGATGGCCTGCTGGACCGCCACCTGCAGATTCGGGGTGATCCGCCAGATGAGCCGCCGGATCCCCGGCCGGCCGAGAAAGAACGTCGAATCGGCGACGAGCTCGATGGATTGGGCCGCCTGCCACTGCACAAAACGATACGGCCCGTCACCCACGGGTTGCCTGCCGAATGGCGCGGTCTTCCACTGGTCCCGCGGCACGGCACGCAGCAGATGCGCCGGCAGGATCCGCATGTGGTAGACGGCGTCGTAAAACATCTCCGGGTATTTCTCCTTGAACCGAAAGACGGTCGTGAGCGAATCGCGCTGTGTCACACTCGCGATCCGGTGGAGCTTGGGACGAAACGGCGAGCCCACGGCCGAATCGGTATAGGCGTCGAAAGTGAACTCCACATCGGCCGCTGTGACGCGCTGTCCGTCCTGCCAACGCGCCCGCGGGTCGAGGTGGAACACGAGCGTGAGCGGCCCGTCCCACTCCCAGTTCTGCGCGAGCAGGGGCTGAAAGTCCTCGTCGCCCACGGTGTTCGTAGACATCCCGACGTCGGCGAGCTTCAGGAACAGCTGCTCGTCGATGTCGTTGGCGACGATGGCCTCGGTGGACGGCGGCAACAACGTGGGAGGCTCGGTGACGGCAGCGTTGATGAGCGTTCCGCAGTTGGGGCCGGTGCAGCCGCCGCGGCGCTCACACCCGGCGGGGGCGAGCACGGCAACGGCAAGCAAGATGAAGGAGGGGAGGTGGAAGCGCCGTGGCATGGCGCTTAACATTTCACCGCGGGCTTACTGACGCAACGGTCGGACGGTCGGACGGCCTGACGGCCGGACGGTCTGAGGCGCCTCGCCCCAATTCGTGACGATTGCAGCCGTGACTTCTTCGACCGTCACGGCTCTTCCAAGTACCGCGCCGAGAGTCGTTTCACCGCCGCCGGCGGAGACCTTTTCCTGCGAGCCAGCCAGAAGGATTGATCCGTGCTGGAGGAACGCGTCGCCGCGGCGCACCTGCGCTGATCCGACGAGTTTCCGGCCCCCGACGAGGATCTCACCGCCAACCGGCATCGCGAAACAGGACGCGGGATGGGCGGTTGGCCGGTTGGGCGGATGGGCCGGAGCGAGGACCGCCTCCACGCCAAGAGCCCGCATCGCTCTCGCCAGTCGAGTGTGGATCTCACAATACGCTTTCCGGAGTGACCCAAACAACGCAATGGGCGCGACGGCGGCGTAGGTGAGCTCGTGCTCATGCCACACGGCTTGTCCACCGGTGGGCCGACGCACGATCGGAAGGTTGTAAAAGGTGTTCGGTTGATTCCGTCCCAGAGAGAGTGTTGGAGGGTCCCAGCGATAGAAGCGGAGATAGGCGCCGCCATGGCCCGCGACTTCTTCCAGCAGCGCTTCGTCCATCGCCATGTTGTATTCGCCAGACCGCCCCACGGCATCGACGATCAGGTTCCAGGGCGGCCCACCAGCCCATCCGCCCATCCGCCCGTCAGACAGTCGCGTACGCTTCGACCGGCGGACAGGTACACACGAGATTGCGGTCTCCAAACGCCGCGTCGATCCGGCCGATCGGCGGCCACACCTTGTGCTCGCGCGTCGCGGCGGTCGGGAAGCCGGCGCGGTCGCGCGCGTAGGGACGGTCCCAGCTGTCCGAGAGCAGATCGGCGAGCGGATGCGGCGCGTTCTTGAGCAGGTTGTTCTCGCGATCGGCTTCGCCCGTCTCGATCTCGCGAATCTCGCCTCGGATCGCGATCAACGCGTCCACGAAGCGGTCGAGCTCGACCTTCGGCTCGCTCTCCGTCGGCTCCACCATCAGCGTGCCGGCGACGGGAAACGAGACCGTCGGTGGGTGGAAGCCGTAATCGATCAGACGCTTGGCGATGTCCTCGACCTCGACACCGGCAGACGCCTTGAACGCCCTGGTGTCGATGATGCACTCGTGCGCGACGAGGCCGCGCTGGCCGGCGTACAACAGCTCGAAGTGGCCGCCCTCTTGGAGCCGCTTCGCGATGTAGTTGGCGTTGAGGATCGCCACCTTGGTGGCGAGCGTCAGGCCGTCCCGTCCCATCATCGCGATATACGCCCACGAGATCGGCAGAATCGATGGGCTCCCCCACGGACCAGCGGAGACGGTGCCCGCACTTGCGGCGAGCGGCACGCCGACGTCGATCACCGGATGCGTCGGCAGGTGCGCCGCCAGATGCTCGGCGACGCCGATCGGTCCCATGCCGGGGCCGCCGCCGCCGTGCGGAATGCAGAACGTCTTGTGGAGATTCAGGTGGCACACGTCGGCGCCGATGTCGCCCGGCCGGCACAGGCCGACCTGCGCATTCATGTTGGCGCCGTCCATGTAGACCTGGCCACCGCGCTGATGGATGATCGTGCAAATCTTCTTGATCGAGACTTCGAACACGCCGTGCGTCGATGGATAGGTCACCATCAAGGCGCCGAGCGTGCCCTGGTACTCTTTGGCCTTGGCCTCGAGATCGGCGACGTCGATGTTGCCGTGCTCGTCAGTCTTGACCACGACGACCTGCATCCCGGCCATGACCGCGCTGGCCGGGTTGGTGCCGTGAGCCGACTGCGGGATCAGGCAGGTGGTGCGATGCGCCTCGCCGCGATGCTGATGATACGCGCGGATGACGAGCAGCCCCGCAAACTCTCCTTGCGATCCGGCATTCGGCTGTAACGAGACCTTCGCGAACCCGGTGATCTCGGCCAGCCACTCCTCGAGCTGGCGGAACAGCGTGGCATACCCCTGGGCCTGTTGGCGCGGCGCAAAGGGATGCAGACGGTTGAAGCCACGCCACGTGATGGGAATCATCTCGGTGGTTGCGTTGAGCTTCATGGTGCACGAGCCGAGCGGAATCATCGCCGCCGTGAGCGACAGGTCCCGGTCCTCGAGTTTCTTCAGATAGCGGAGCATCTCGGTCTCGGAGTGGTGCGTGTTGAAAACCGGATGCGTGCAGAACGGCGTGGTGCGGGACAACGATTCGGGAATCGCTGAATCCCCGGGTAGGGGCGCAGCATGCTGCGCCCCTACACTGCGTCCCAACGGTGCCGCAAATGCTTCCACGACGTCCGTGAGATCGTCGTCGGTCACGGTCTCGTCCAGCGCCACGCCGATCCGCGTCTGCGATAGCGTGCGCAAGTTGATTTGTTTGGCCCGGGCCGCATCGATGATTCTGGGGAGGACGTCCGCCGGCACTTCGATCGCGAGCGTGTCGAAGTAGTGCGGATAGACGAGGTTGTATCCCAGCTTTTCCAGGGCGGCGGCGAGCGACGTCGTGCAGGCGTGCACGCGTCGCGCGATCCGGCGCAGTCCTTCAGGACCGTGATAGACGGCGTACATCGCCGCGACCACGGCCAACAGGACCTGCGCGGTACAGACATTGCTCGTTGCCTTCTCACGGCGGATGTGCTGCTCGCGCGTCTGCAACGCCATGCGCAGGCCGGTGCGGCCGGCGCGATCCTTGGAAACGCCGATGATGCGCCCGGGCAGATGACGCTTGAACTCATCGCGCGTCGCGAAGAATGCCGCATGGGGGCCGCCGTACCCGAGCGGCACGCCGAAGCGCTGCGAGTTGCCCACGGCGATGTCCGCGCCCCACTCGCCCGGAGGTATCAGCAGGGTGAGCGCGAGCAGATCGGTCGCTACGGTCACGAGGGCGCCGCTGGCGTGGGCGGCCTCGCACAGGGGGCGGTAGTCGCGGATGGCGCCATCGGTGGCCGGATACTGGATCAGGGCGCCGATCGTGCCGCCCTGGAACTTGAACGTGCCCGGATCGGCGACGACGACATCGATCCCGCGCACCGCGGCCCGCGTGCGTACAACGGCGATCGTCTGTGGATGGCAATTCACATCCACGAGATAGGTCAGCTTGCCCTCGTGCTTCGAGACCGCCTCGGTGAGATGCATCGCCTCAGCAGCCGCGGTGCCTTCGTCGAGCAATGACGCGTTCGCGATCTCGAGCCCCGTCAGATCGGACACCATCGTCTGGAAGGTGAGCAGCGCTTCGAGCCGGCCTTGGGCGATCTCCGCCTGATACGGCGTGTACGCCGTGTACCAGCCCGGATTCTCCAGCACGTTCCGCTGGACCACGGTCGGGGTGAAACAATCGTGATACCCCATGCCGAGGTACGAGCGAAACACCTGGTTCTGGGCAGCC
>DASWDA010000141.1:0-2179 GCA_036395695.1 Gemmatimonadales bacterium | reverse complement strand
CCTTGTTGATGGCCTGCTCACACTTGTGGCAGTGCATGCCCTCGATTTTGATCAAGAGCAGCTTGTCGTTTCGAACGTCTTGTCCCATGTACTCCTCCGGACGGCGGTGGCGTCACGGCCACTCGCTGGCCGCCGCGCGTGCTCCGCACTATTCGCATTGTCCCATGGCGCGGGAAAAGCGCCAAGTGAAATACGTCGCGACAGTGGGCGGGGGTCTGGCCAATTTTCCGGGAGGGGCTCAATTCGTCACATTTGCGAGATTTGCTTGGGTTTGCCAGTAGACGGCGGTGAGGTCGCTTTGCTCGAGCGTCTCGATCGCCATGACCGCTTCGGCGTGGTCGGGGTCCCAGCGTTTGCCGCGGCCCTTGACTCGCCTGGGCACCTGGTTGCACTGGCTCTCGGTCGGCCCCGAGCCGATCTGCCACTGCTCCTTGAGGAAGCGCGGGTAGTCGATCAGCTCACGCCGGTCGGTCACGTAGTTGATCAGCAGGTCCGCGGCGCGGCGATGGCGCTGGCCCTTCAGTGAGCTGCGCCATTGCAGCAGGTGATCGCGCAGCGGCTCATAGCCCTGGTGCTTGGCGATGTGCAGGGTTCGTCCGGCCCAGGCGTCGCCGCCGGCCGGGTCGTCGTCGTCCTCGTCGCCTTCGCCAAAGCAGCTTCGTTTGGCTTTGTGGACGTTCTCGGCCAGGTGGTAAAAGTCCAGGCTCACCGCAGTCATCGGCAGGCTCTGCGCTTTGATCTGGTTGATGATCCACGGTCCGCCGTCGATCACCGCCAGTTTCTCCTGCGCGTCGAAGAACCCGGCGCGGGCGCCGTCGCGACGCATCAGCCGGCCGGCGGCGCAGTGGTTGCGCCGGGTGACCGACACCAGCCGATGTTCGTGCGACTCGTCGTAGAACGTGACCAGCTTGAGCTCCTTGTAGCGTTGGTCCGACCCGGTCTTGCGCGGCGGCAACGGGCGCGGTTTGTGCGGCAAATGCCGGCGCCTGTCGCGTGCCCGCGCTCGACGCAGCTTCTTTTCGGCGTCGGTGATCATCGAGGTCAGGAAGCCGTCGCACCCCAGGTACATCCTGCTGACGCCGTTGACCGTGCAGTCGGCGGCCGTGAACGGACAGGGCAACTCGCCCGCCTTGGCCGCCGAGCAGGCCAGCACCTGCGTTCCCTCGCGCTCGACCACCTGCCGCAGAAGTTCGGCCGAGCAGCGGACGCCGGTGGTGCGACAGAGGTTGTTGGCGGCGCGGGCGAAGCTGGGGCTGTCGGCGTTGAGCAGACAGCAGAACTGCCGCACGCCCAGGCTGAGCGTCGCCTGGGCCTGATCCAGGAACCGATCGATCGGCGTCTGGCCGTCGGCGAAGCGTCGCCGGCGCAGCGCGATGCGGCCGTTGGCGGTCAGGCTGCT
Organism: Gemmatimonadales bacterium; assembly: GCA_036395695.1. GTDB lineage: Bacteria > Gemmatimonadota > Gemmatimonadetes > Gemmatimonadales > GWC2-71-9 > 20CM-2-65-7. The sequence continues at coordinate 780 of DASWDA010000141.1, read as the reverse complement.
GCGCGACTCAACGCCCTTGCTCGCCGGGCGTCGGCCGCTGCGCGGGTCGATCGGGGGAAAAAGCCGATGCGGCGACGGCATCGGCACGCATCTGGATCGCCCGTTCGTAGGCGTCGCGGCGCAGGTCGTTGAACTCCTGAAAGACGATCATCTCACTCGCGTTGATCCACGCGCCGTCGGGCGCGTCATTGACCGCCTGGGCGACCCTGGCCAGGGTTTGTTCGATCCGTTGCCGCATCGCCTGTTGGTAGGCTTCGAGAGAGATTCGATTGGGCTCGTCCATGAACCACGCTCCACTTGCCCGGATCTAAACACAGCCCCGCGCAACGCCAATCTCCAGCATTGACAATACCTTAGCCGCCAAAATCATGCCTCCCGGAAAATTGGGCAGACCCTCACGCGCTCATTTTGAATTTATTTCGTTACAACTTCGCGCTGCCAAACTGATTGCGAATTCCTTACCAGACGGGCGTGGCGCGACGCCGACGATGCACCAGCAGAATCCCCGTCATCAGTCATTCACGATTCGCCAGCAGAATTGTGACCCCTGATATTCACCGTCTTGCATACGAAAAGTTGCTTGACAGGCATCGCCTCACCGATCAGAAACGTTGACCGTTTTTGGCTTTCACGGGACCTGGCGCGGGGAAATGGCGATGGCAGGCGACAAAACCGACGCACGGGCGCGCGAGCAGGTGGACGCCGTTTATCGGACCGAATCCCGCCGCGTCTTCGCCACGCTCATCCGTCTGCTGGGCGACTTCGACCTGGCCGAGGAGG
>DASWDA010000140.1:0-1540 GCA_036395695.1 Gemmatimonadales bacterium | reverse complement strand
TTGTTTTCGCACTGGTCATTCTGCCTATGGTCGCAATGATCACCCTATTGTTTCTGCTCAACAGCGCTGATCCGAGCACCGCGGTGCCGGATACGTTGGAGGGCAGCATGCTCATCCTGCCGCCGTAACGATCCGCAACCTGTAAGATGATCGCGCATCCCACGGGCTCATGGTTGCGGAGCTTTGTGGCTGAGCGCGTGCTCGGGCGAGTTTTCCACGATCATTAGCGGGCCGGTGATGGAGGGGCGCGATCTGACAGTCCGTCTCGAAATTCAAGATTGCCCTGGCTTCCCGGTCCCGTCCGCTCGCGATCCGCCATCGCGAGACCTTCGCGCCAGGCATGAGACGCTCCATCACTTGACTCGACAGCAAGCGCCATCGCGACGAAGGGACCGCGAGCACGTCGAGGTCGAGGAAACTGTCGTTGAGCGTGCTTACCAGCGTGTCGGCGATCGAATGGGCGAGCCGCATCAGGTAACTGTCGTGCGGCGGAGTATCGATCACCAGGAAATGGTCAGTGCTGCACTGCAGTAATCACCCTGTCGAAAATCGGCGAACTCGGCAGCCTCTTTTCGCCAAGCTTGGCGCCTTCGGCGCGGGCCACGATGAAATGCACCGGCAGCTCGAGCATGGCCTGCGTCCGCTTCGCCCAGGCGACGCGGTTCGCGATGTAGCGAGTGAGGCTCTTCTGCCGGCTATCGAGATCGATGGCGGCGACGCGCTGCCCGGCTTTCATCAGCGCGACGACGATATGCATCGCGACCGTGGTCTTCCCCGAGCCTCCCTTCTCGTTTCCCACCACGATCACGTGTGGCGAGCTAGGTAATTGGATGGGCGCCTGCAACATGGCGCACCTCTTTCGTTGGGCGTCACCGCGTCCGTTTTGTCGTGAGGATCAGCGAAGGAGCAGCAGCGTCCCGTCGCCAGTCGACGGCCGCACTGCAGGAGTAGCCGGGCGAGCATCGCGATTCCCCCGAACTCCGGTACGCCGTCGACGGTCGGGCTCAAGATCCGACGTGTATGGCCGACTGCGATCGGATCGACGGTCCGATGCTGTCGAAGCACCCCGCGCTGTGCCCGCCTCGTCGGTGTCTATTGGCACGCTTCCACCACACCGTGACCGGAAGTTTCAAGAATAGCGGCAAGCGACGCGCCATGCACGTTAGTTGAGTTAAGATTTTGGCGTCCCGTGGCAGCGCGATTTCAGCTGAGCGCATCCTGGAGCGCCTCGGCGATTCACTGCGTTACCACGATGAAGTCCGTGTCTTTTCCGGTCAGGGTTGGTGTCGGGGGAGGTCGCCTACGGACCGGAGCCACTCGAGAAGCCCGCCGACGGCAACCTTCTCGTTTGCTGCTCACAACCGATACGAGATGTCGTCATCGATTTGTGAAGGCTGACCAGGATAGATTTTTGAGGTGGACTCGATCCTTCGCAGTAGCTCGCGTGCGGTCTCTGAAGGACCGTCACAGCCGACTGCCAGGGGCGGCCTCCGCCGCAAGTGGAGAATCAGGGCGCCGCATATCAGACCGAAGCCGAGGC
>DASWDA010000139.1:0-19121 GCA_036395695.1 Gemmatimonadales bacterium | reverse complement strand
GGCAGTAACGTCTCGTATCTGCTTCCGTTTACGAACGAAGATCTCGAGCGGATCGAAGTCGTCCGGGGTCCCGGAGCCGCGCTCTACGGTCCAGATGCACACCGCGGCGTGGTGCACTTCGTGACGCGCTCGCCATTCGAGTCGCGGGGCGCCACGCTCTCATTCGCTGGGGGAGAGCGATCGGTGCTCCAAGCAACCGCGCGTTTCGCCGCGGCACCAAGCGCACGGATCGCCTTCAAGATGTCCGGCGACTACTTCCAAGGGCGGGACTGGGAGCTCCCGGCCTCCGACGAAGCGCTGAGGAGCGACAGGCATGCCCGCCGCGCCGGGGGCGAGGCGCGGGTCGATTGGCGACTCGATAGCGTGACGACCGTGATCGGCTCGGTGGGGTTGGCGCAAGCGATCAACGTCCTGGCCCTGACTGGCGCGGCTGGGCCCGTGCAGGTCCGCGATTGGCGCTACAGCTTCGCCCAGGCGCGGCTGGAGGGCAGGCGTCTGTTTGCGAACGTCACCTACAACCTCAGCGACGCCGGCGAGACCTACCAGCTGCGCACAGGCACATCAATCGTCGACAACTCGCGCCAGGTCGCGATACAACTGCAGCATAGGACCGAAGCGGGCCGCTACGAGGTGATGTATGGTCTGGACGGACGCTGGACCGATCCGCGGACCGCGGGCACCATTCACGGCGCAAACGAAGACGACGATCAGGTCGTGGAGATCGGCGGGTACGCCCAGACGAGAACCGCGCTGTCGCCGCGTGTCGATTTCGTGACTGCCGTGCGCGCCGATCGCAACGACCGCTTGGACGACCTCTCCGTTTCGCCCCGCGTTGGCATCGTGGTCCGGCCGGCCCCGGCGCATTCGCTGCGGCTGACCTACAATCGCGCCTTCTCGTCGCCCGATCCCGCACAGCTCTTCATGGACCTGATAGTGGGCTCGTTGCCGGGTGGCTATGCGCTCCGCCTCTCCAGCATTCCGAGGGGCGGATACACGTTCCGCCGGGACTGCGGCGGGATCTGCATGCGCTCGCCCTTCAACCCCGCAGGCCCCCAGGGTTACCTACCGGCCGACGCCACGCTGCTGTGGGACACCGTGAAGGCAATCATGGCGCGACGCAGCGTCGACATCTCCGACATTCCCGCGCCGACCGCCGCCGATGTGGCCACGGATCTCGCGGCATACAATCGGCCAGCGCGCCGCTTCGACCCTGTCGTGGCGGCCGACATCGGAGACTTCGCAACCCTGCGCCGCTCGTTTACCCAGACCCTGGAGCTCGGCTACAGAGGCGTGCTCGACGGCCGAGTGCTGACCACGGTGGACGCGTACGTCAGCCGCGTGCGGGACCCCTTCGGGAACAGTTTCGCCGCCACGCCGAACGTTTTCCACGACTCCACGACACTCGCACAGTACCTCAGCACCTATCGACCCGCTGCCACCGCCGACAGCCTGGCGGGCGCGATCGCCAGGATCCCGGTCGGAATCATCTCGCCGCAAGAGACGAGCTATCCGTTCGACATCCTGTTCCTGCAGCGCCAGGGAGGTGCGTACACGGTCTGGGGTGCCGATGTGAGCCTCACGGCCATCGTCGGGGCTCGCCTGGAGTTGACCGGCACGTATTCCTGGGCGAGTAGGAACGTCCTTCGCGACGTTCCAGTGGTGGGGACAATCTTCCTGAGCGTTCCGCAGGATAAAGGCGCGGTCACCATGCGATATCGTAACGAACGGATCGGCTTCACGGCGGCGTTGCAGGGCCGCGCCGTCGGCGCGTTCCCGGTGAGGTCCGGCGTTGTTACGACTGACATCGCCTCATACGCGCTGGTCGACGCCCACGTGGGGTACGAGCTCGAGCGTGGGTCCGGCATTGGCTTCTCACTCGACGCCTACAACCTGCTCGACCACCGACATCGGGAGATCGGGGGAGGGGGCCGACTCGGTCGCCTGGTCGTCTCGAGAGTGCGAGTGCGGCTCTGACGGCAGAAGAATGCCACGGCGCATCGCGTCCGTCGCCGGCAAGATTTGAGCGCGCCGGGTCCTGATTCGCACGGAGTCCAGGGACGACATCTGGCTCGCCCGCGTGAGGCCGACGGGCCCCTAACCCCTTTCCGCGAGTAGGAGAGGGGAAACTCGGTGCTTACTTCAGCTGCCAGATCTCGATTCGATTCCCCGTAAGGATCGGAATCAGCACGCGATTTCGCTTCGCGTCATAGCCGATGTCGGCGGGGCTCGGCACACCGGTGATCACTTTTACTTCCTGCCCGCTCTCGTACGCGGACACGGTGGAATCGGTCCAGCTCGACACCAGGATTTGCGTCCCAGCGACTTCCACGCCGTCGAATCCGCCGGCCCCCTTGGCGATGACCTTTGGCGCTTTGTCCCCTGGCTTCCACCCGAGCACCGCTTTCCTGGGCCCATACGAGACGATGATGAACCGCTTGCCCACCGGATCGACCGTGATGCCGTTGGGCCAGCCGAGGCTGTCACCGCGCGCCGCAACCGTGATCTTGCGATCGGGTCCGATCCGGAACACGCGGTCGGGTCCGGGATGCAGCACGTTGCCGACATCGTCGAACTTGATGCCCGTATCGGTGATGTAGATCGCACCGGAGGCGATGGTGAGGTCGTTCAGGAACACGGCGCCCGCACTGTCGAGCTTGAAGCTGTCGAGCGGTGCCCCGGTCCGCGCGTTGAAGGCGCGCACGGCGTCGATATCCGCCACCCACAGCGTGTCTCCGGCAACCGCCAGGCCCTTCGGCCCATTCAGCGTGACGCCCGCCCGCCCGCCCTCGATGAACTTGAGGTTCTCGATCGCGCCGTCGGGCCGCACACGACTGATGAAGCCGTTGTTGTCTTTCGCCGTTGGCGACCCGTTGATGTTCGAGACGAAGTAGATGTCCTGCGCCGAGTCGTGCAGGACCGATTCCGGCGTGGAAAAGCCGGGCACCGTCAGCGTCCGGGTGGCACCGGGAGCGGCAGGTGGCGGCGGCGGCACCAATGCGGCGGTGTCCATCGCTGCCTGGAGCGTGTCGAGAACGTTGGCAACCTTTTTCCGATCGACCACCTGGCATGCCGTCGCGACAGCAAGAGTCGTACAAAGGACGGTCGTTCGCATCAGTGCACTTCCTCCTTGTCCAGGGCCGCACCGAAGTACCCGTCCAGGGTGTGGAGGGTTCACGCTTTCGCCTCCTCAAGCTCCTTCTTCCGCGCCTCGGTCACCTTCGCCGTGATCTCCGGTGGCGCGTCCTGATAAACGTGGAACTTCATCTTGTATGTGCCGCGCCCGTGTGTGATCGAATGGAGCGTCGTCGCGTAGCGGTCCAGCTCGGCCTCTGGCACGTGGGCTTTCACCTTGGTCAGGCGGCCGTCCTTCTCGGTGCCCATGACATGGCCGCGCCGCGACGAGAGGTCGCCCATGACGGCGCCCTGGTATTCGTCCGGCGTCCAGACCTCAACGTCCATGATCGGCTCCAGCAACACGGGGCGCGCGCCGGGACTCACGTTCCGGAACGCCAGGATGCCGGCCATCTTGAACGACATTTCATTCGAGTCGACGTCGTGATACGAGCCGTCGAAGACCTCGAACTTGAAGTCCACGACCGGATAGCCGGCCACCGGCCCCTTGTGCGCCGCCTCGAGCACGCCGCGCTCGACGGCCGGGATATACTGGCGCGGGATCACCCCGCCGACGATCTCATCCACGAACTGCACGCCGGAGCCACGGGGCAGCGGGGCGATGCGAATCCAGCAATCGCCGTACTGCCCGCGGCCGCCGGTTTGCTTCTTGTGCTTGCCCTGCCCTTCGGACTTCCCGCGGAACGTCTCGCGGTAGGCGACCTTCGGTTTGGTGGTCTGCGCGTGCACGCCGAACTTCCGCGCCAGCCGCCCCACCACGATCTCGAGATGCCGCTCGCCCAATCCGCGGATGAGCGTCTGACCCAGCTCGCTGTTGTACTCGTGATGAAACGTGGGATCCTCTTCGTGCAGCTTGTGCAGGCCGGTCGACAGCTTGTCCTCTTCCCCGCGCTGCTTCACTTCGACCGCCACAGTGATCACCGGCTCGGGGAACGGGATCTTCGCAAGGACGAGTCCCTTGTCTCGCGTCGACAGCGTGTCGTTGGTGTGCGTATCGCGGAGTTTGGCAACCACGCCGATGTCGCCCGCATTGAGCTCGGGAATCTCGATGCGCTCCTTGCCCTGCCCCACGCAGAGATGGTTGAGCTTTTCCGCGGCGTCACGCGGAGCATTCCACACGTCCTGCCCGTTCTTCACGTGACCGCAGAAGATGCGAAACAGCGTCACGTCGCCGACGTGGGGCTCGGAGACGGTCTTGAACACCTGCGCCGCCAGCGGGCCGGCATTGTCGGGCGTGAGCGAGAGGCGGTCCGCGCTGCCCCACTTTTGCGCCTCGACCGGCGGCCGCTCCTGCGGCGCCGGGCACAGCTCCACGAGCTTGTTGAGGAGCGCGCGGGTGCCGTATGTCAGCTCGGCGGCGCCGCAGAACAGCGGGAACAACTCCCCCTTCGCCATGCCCGCCTTCATCGCGGCGATCGCCTCGTCGCGTCCGATCTCTTCGCCGCCGAGATAGCGCTCGAGCAGGGTGTCGTCGGTCGCGGCGATGCTTTCGATCAGCTCTTGGGAATACTTCTCGAACCGGTCCTTGTACTCGTCCGGGACGTCGACCTCGTCGTACTCGCCCGCTTTCGTGCCCTTCTTGTACAGGTGCGCCTTCTTCGAGAACAGATTGATGATCCCGTGGAATTTCAGCCCTTCGCCGACCGGAATCTCCACCGGGATCACTTTGGGCGTCAGCCGTTCCTTGATCTGATCGAAGACGCGCTCGAAGTTGGCGTGCTCTTTGTCCATCAGCGACACGAAGAACAGGCGCGGGAGCGCGCGGCGCTCGCAATAGTCCCAAACCTTTTCGGTTCCCACTTCGACGCCCGACGTCGCGGACAACACGACGACGGCGGAGTCGGCGGCGTACACGCCCGCGAGCGCATCGCCGGTGAAGTCCAGGTATCCGGGCGTGTCGATCAGGTTGATCTTCGTGTCCATCCACTCGGCGACGGCCAGCGCGAGATTGATGGAGTACTTGCGTTCGATTTCGTCGGCGGTGTAATCGGTGAGGGCGGTCCCATCTTTTACAGATCCGTGCCGTTTGCTCGTTCCGGCCACGAACGCCAGGGCATCGACCAGGGAGGTCTTACCGCTCGCGCCGTGGCCAACGACGGCCACATTCCGGATCTCCGGCGTCTTATACACACGCATACGGCGCAGCTCTCCTGCGAAGGGGATCGAAAATATGCCGGAGGGTGCGCGGGGATGGCTAGGCCAGGCAAAGGCTAGGCCACAGACGCGTCGGGGTGAACAGGAAACGGGGGGCAGGACAAACCGCTTGTCCCACCCCCCGTTGACTGTGGCCCGCTGCTGCGTCTGTGGCCTAGTAGTTGTAGGTCCTCAGTAGCCTACAGCTTCCATCTCACCATCGGCCGTCGCATCATGATCGTGATTCGCGTATCTGACATGCTCGACCAGCCTGTGCAGGATCTGTATTCCCCTCAGGTTGAGCGCGAGCGCCGTGACCTTGTCGCCATTCACGAACGCCTGGTCCGCCTGCACTCGCAGATCCTTGACGTGCGCCAGAATCGCGCGGATCCTCGGCGCATCTCGATCACCCAGGAACTTCTCGATCCTGTCGATCGCGCTGTCGACCGCGAGACCGGTACGCTCGGGAGCGTTGGGGAAGAGTTCGATCACGGCCGCGAGCACGAACCGGAACGCGGTGCGCCGGTCGGCGCGCGCCGTAGCGGTGTCGCCCCGCTGAAATGCCGCCCACGCCGAATCGCGATACACGTGCGCCGAATCGAGATCCATGCGCGCCACGGCGTTGTCGGTCGTGCGCAGCGTGTCGAGCAGCCGTCTGAACCAGCCGTCGCAGGTGGCGCTGCCGGCCGGTGACGCCGCCGCGTTGTCGGCGAGCACCTGGGCGTTCTGGGCGAGCATCAGCTCATTGGTGCTGGCACCCGTGGGATCCTGACTACAGGCCGCCGCAACGGTGAGGGCGGCAAGTGCAATCGTCATTCGCTTGTGCATCAACGGCTCCATGAAAAAGTCTGGCCCTTTGACGCTGAAGCTTAGATGCCGTTAAGACTCGTGGGGAGTGGGTGGGGGGTGACTGACCGGTGCCATTCGAAACGCCGCGAGGCCCGCCAGCGCCATGACCGAACCTGAGAGCAGGAACGACGTGATGGGGCTCACAACGTCGTACACCGTGCCGGTGACCGGCGGACCCGCAGTCCGGCCCAGCGCCGCAATCGCCTGCGCGGCTCCCAGGACCGTGCCCTGTTCTGTCGCGGCGGCATAGACCGACACCAACCCCGTCGCGGCTGGGGCGAAGACGCTGTTCGAAACCGCCAGGACGAATGTCCACGCGTAGAGCAGCAGGGAGCTGTGCAGGAACGGAATGACCGCAATAGACAACGCCATGCCGAGCGATCCGGCGATCACCAGGGTACGCTCGCCGGTGCGTCGGACGATCTTGCCAAAGAAGTAGCCCTGAATCGACGCTGCCGTGACGCCGATGAGTGTAAAGAGGATCGCAAGCTCGCGTTTGCCCCACCCGAGGGAGGCCGCAGCGTACAACGGCAGCACCACGGTGTAGCCCGCGAAGGCAAACGGCGTGAGCGCCCAGACCGCCATCAGCGGGCGCAGGCGCGGCCGTGAAACGGCTTCGCCGATGTGCCCAAGGTCGAACAGCCGACGTTTGACGCGATGTTCGAGCGCGAGCGACTCGGGCAGGATGAAGTACGCCGAAACGAAATTCGCGAGCGAGAGACCGACCGCAATGAGCCCTGGTGCGGCCGGGCCGAGATAGTAGTCCGAGAATCCCGCGATCGCGGGTCCGAGGCTGAAGCCCAGGCCGAACGCGGCCCCGACGAGCCCCATCGCGCGTGAGCGCTCGGCTGGCGTCGAGATGTCGGCCATGTACGCTTGCGCCGCGGAGATATTGCCGCCCGCAAATCCGGAGACCACGCGCGACAGAAACAGGATCCAGTACGATCCCGCAAACGCGAACAGCGTGTAGCCGACGGCGTTGCACAACATCGTCGTCAGCAGCACCGGCCGGCGGCCCACGCGGTCGGACAATTTGCCGAGCAGCGCAGTCGCGACGAATTGCATCAGCGAGAACACACCGATGATCGCGCCGTAGCCCAACCCGCCGGCGCCGAACCGCTGCGCGTAGGACGGCAGAATCGGCAGCACGATCCCGAAGCCGATCAGGTCGATCAGGACGGTGAAGAAGATGACGCCGACGCGGGCGCGGGATGCGGGCATTGGGGCTGCAATATAGCATTGAGCGACTCTCTCTCCCGGAGTAATGCCAATGGCCGACTGGTACCGACTCGGCACCAAAGCCGAGCTGCTCACACGCGCGCCCTGCGCGATCAAGATCGAGCGCCACCGCATCGCGGTGTTCCTCTATAACGGCCGGCTCACCGCGATCTCCGATATCTGTAACCACAAGGGCGGCCCGCTGTCGGAGGGACGGCTGAACGGAGAATTCGTCACATGCCCATGGCACGCGTGGGAGTACAGTGTCGTTTCGGGGAAGGGGCCGGCGGGATACGATGAGGAGCAGGTCCCGGTCTACGCGCTGGAAGAGCGGGCGGACGGCGTCTACGTCCAGATCCCGCCCATCGCCCCTCGCAAGCTCGTGAAGCACAAACCGAGTCATCTGCTCGAAGAGCATCCGAAGGCGGCCGGCGCGCCCTGCCGCGTGCTCGGCATCTCGACGACAGGGATGGACGACACCAACCCGCGCTTCTCGACTTCGGATGCCTTACTCGACCATGCGATGGCGCGCGCCGGCGAGCTCGAGGCCGATACGCAGCTGATCAAGCTGCGCTCGCTGCGATTCCGGACGTGCGAAGGCAACTACTCCAAGGCCTCCCATGCCTGCACGTGGCCATGCGCGATCACCGAGCGTGATCCCGACGATCAGCTCACCGCGGTGTATGAGGGGTTGGTCCACTGGGCCGATGTCGTGTTGATCTCCACGCCCATCCGCTGGGGAAGTCCGTCGTCGCTGTATTACAAGATGGCGGAGCGACTCAACTGCGTGCAGAACCAGATCACGATTCACAACAACGTGCTGATCCGCAACAAGGTCGCCGCGTTCATCATCACCGGCGGCCAGGACAACATTCAGGCCGTCGCCGGAGGCCTGATGACGTTTTGGTCGGAGCTCGGCTTCGTCTTCCCACAGTTCCCGTTCATCGCGCACTCGCGCGGCTGGGACGCCGAGGACATGCAGAACAACGTGCGGCAGGTCAAAGCGAGCGATGCGCTGCGTGACGCATCACGCGAGCTGGTGGAGCGGGCGGTGGACTTCTGGAGCATGCTCGACAAGAATCGCGGCATCATGGAGAAGCCGATGGAGCGCGCGGGCCGGAAAGCCAATCCGCTCGATCCTGCGGAAGAACTTGCGGACCGTCTGAACTGAGGACAGGTTCGGGGAGTCCTTGGCCCCCGCCCGTCCCCATGGTCTCAGGAGCGCACACATGCTGAGCTTATTCCGCAGAACCGCTACGATCGCGGTCGCGATCGTCGCCGCGGCTTGCGTCGAGTACGCCCCGATCAGCCCCACGGCAAGCACGGCCAGCATGCCGACGGCCGGCAGTCCCACGCTGCAGCTTGTCGCTCCACCCGCCAACGCCAAGTCCTACGTCATCAACTTCACCGGGACGCAGCTCCCGGCTGATCTCAATGCGCAGGTAGCAGCCGCCGGCGGTGCGGTGACGACGAGCTTTACCCAGATCGGCGTTGCCCTCGCGTCCTCCAGTGACGCCGACTTCGCGGTCCGCGCCGGCAAGATCAAGGGCGTGGCGACGGTAGATGAGGACATCGACGTGCAGTGGGTCAAGCCGGATCGCGTCAGGGACGCGGGTGAGGTGTCCGAAGAAGTCTCCGTGACTCCCGACGCCACGTTCGGCAATGCCGAGACCTTCCGGCGGATTCAGTGGGCGCCTGATGCGGTGCATGCGCCTGAAGCGTGGGACATCGGTGCCCGCGGCGCCGGTGCGCGCGTAGCCGTGCTCGACGGCGGCATCCGCAGCACCCATATCGACATCGCGCCTCGCCTCGACGTCGCGCACTCGGTCTCGTTCGTTGCGGGCCAGCCGTTCAACTTCGACCAGGCGCGTGACACGCTCGGCGTCTGCCACTTGAACGACACGTTCTGGCACGCCACGCACGTCGCCGGAATCATCGCCGCGCCAGCGTCCACCAACACTCCGTTCCCGAACATCGGGACCGTCGGCATCGCGCCCGAGGCGACCATCATCGGCGTCAAAGTGCTGCACTGCGGCAGCGGCTCGTTCGGCGCGGTGATCGCGGGGATCATCTACGCCGCTACCCCGATCAGCGAAGGCGGGGCCGGCGCCGACGTCATCAACATGAGCCTCGGCGCCCTGTTCCCGCGTCAGGGACCCGGCGCGGCGCAGCTCGCTGTGGCCCTTGGCAAAGCGACGACCTACGCGTATCAGCGTGGCGTCACGGTCGTCGCGGCTCTCGGGAACGACGCCGCCGACTTGGATCACACGGCGAACCTGGTGGAGCTGCCCGGGATGTCGCCTCACGTGATCGCCGTCTCCGCGACCGGGCCGCTCGACTTCGCGCACGGCGCGACCAACTTCGACCGGCCGGCGTCATACACGAACTTCGGCCAGTCGGCGGTCGGGTTCGCCGGCCCGGGCGGTGATTTCGCGCTCCCCGGCAACGCGGTCTGCACCTTCCAGCGCAACCCGAGCGGCTCCAGCCAGCAGTTTTGCTGGGTGCTCGACATGGTGATTGCGCCTTGCCGTGGCTCAGGCGCCAGCATCAGCAGCTATTGCTGGGCCGCCGGCACCAGCATGGCGACGCCGGCGGTCTCGGGTGTCGCGGCGCTCATCATCGGGAGGTTTGGCCGCGTCGGACCAGCCGAAGTCGAGCGGCGCCTCCGTCAGTCGGCGGACGATCTCGGCAAGCCGGGCAACGACGACTTCTATGGTGGAGGACGAGTTAACGCGGTGAGAGCAATCCAGTAGCTCTCGTGATTCCGGCAAACGGGCTCGCCACGCGGCGGCCCGTTTGTGCTAGGCGGCTACCGACTCTCGCCTGGCGCCGCGTACATCGAGGATCATCCGGCCGGCCGTCGCACCGAGAATGACGGCTCCGCCCACCAGCGTCGCCGGACCGGGGGTTTCACCGTGCACGAGCCAGGCCCAGATCGGATTCAGGACCGGTTCGATAAGAAGGAAGAGGCCGACTTCGAGCGCGCGCACTTGGGGCACCGCGCGGGCCAGGAAGAGATACGGGATGCCGAGCTGGCAGACGCCAAGAAAGACGACCACGGCCCAGTCGGCCGGCCGCCCCGCGCTGAGCGGTTGCGCCATGACCAGCGCGAAGATTCCCGCCGTGATGTTCCCCGACACCGCCGCCGCGGCGACTGACGCGCCGCGCGCCGCGAGCCAACGGTACCCCATGACGGTGAAGGCCCAGGTCACGGCGCAGATCGCGGCGAGCGCGTTCCCCAACGCCGGATTCGGCGCCGTCGCCGACGGCCGGTCCATCCCGAGAAAGAACAGCCCCAACCCCGCACCCATGACGGCCATCTGCATGATGTCGCGCCGCGTCGCATGTTCGCCCAGGAGCAGCGGGGCCAGCAGCAGGATGAACAGCGGGCTCGTGGACTGCAGGAAAATCGCGCTGGCCGCCGTCGTGTGCTTGTTCGCCTGCACGTACAGCAGCGTCGTCGCCGCATACGCGAAGCCCACCACGATGGTCCGCCAACTCCAGCCGCGGCGCGCCTCGGGGAGCAGGATCAGGATCGTCAGCATCGCGAGCGCGGCGCGGCAGGCGGCGAGCTGCCAGGCCCCGAAGCTGCACCACTTGATCGCCGCGCCGCCGCTCGAGAACAGCACGGCAGCCAGAATGATTTTGGACCTAGGGCTCATGGTGGCGTGGAATATATTACCGGCCATGGAAGTGCAGATCTTCGGTGTGAAAAAGAGCTCCGACACGCGTGCGGCGCTGCGCTTTTTCGCCGAGCGCCGCGTCAAGGTCCATTTCGTCGACCTGAACGAGCGCGCCGCAGCGGTGGGCGAGCTGCGCCGCTTCGCCCAAAAGTTCGGCATCCAAGCGCTGGTTGACCCGGGCTCGCGCCGGTACGCCGAGCTGGGGCTGCGCGCGGGCGTCCTCAGCGAGGAGCGCTGGCTGGAGAAGCTGAGCATCGAGCCGCTGCTGCTGCGGATGCCGCTGGTGCGCTACCAGCAGCAGCTCACGATCGGCGCCGCACCGGAGACCTGGGACGCGTGGTACGCTGCTGCCAAGTCCTGACACTCGCCCTGTGCGCCGCCTGTGCGACCACCGGTACTCGTGTGACCACTGACGACTTCCGCTTCGTCGATTCGCTGTTCGCAGCGTACACGGGCTCCGATGTCCCCGGCGCAAGCGTCGTGGTGATTCGCGACGGGGAGGTGATCGTCCGTCGCGCCTACGGGATGGCGGATCTCGAGCGGCGTGTCAGCGCTACACCCGAAACCGACTACCGCCTTGCCTCGGTCTCCAAGCAATTCACTGCGATGGCGGTGATGCTGCTCGCCAAGGACGGCAAGCTGCGCTACGACCAGCCAGTGCGCGACTTCCTGCCCGAGCTGCCCGCGGCCACACGCGCCGTCACGGTGCGACACATGCTCAACCACACGTCGGGACTCTGGGACTACGAAGACCTGGTTCCCGAATCACGCACGACCCAGCTCGACGACCGTGATGTGGTGTCGCTGCTCGGGTCCAAGGACTCGCTCTATTTCTCGGCTGGCAGCGAGTATCGCTATAGCAACTCCGGTTACGTCCTGCTTGGCATGATCGTCGCCAGGGTGTCTGGTATGACGCTCCCGCAGTTTCTGCGCGCGCGCATCTTCGAGCCGCTCGGCATGCACGCCTCGGTCGCACACGTTGAAGGATCGGATACCGTCCCGCGGCGAGCGTTCGGGTACTCCCCCAGCGGCGGGACGTTCGTGCAGACCGACCAGAGCGTCACGAGCGCGACGCTTGGCGACGGCGGCATCTACACGAACATCGACGACCTGACGAGCTGGGATCAGGCGTTAGAGCGAAACACGCTGGTCGACTCGGCGACGATGCGCTTGGCGACGACACCGCCACAATTGCCCGCCGGCGCCGCGACAGAGTACGGATTCGGCTGGTTTATCGACCGCTATCGGGGGGAGAGGCGCTGGCGGCATACAGGCGAGACGAGTGGCTTTCGGAACGCGATTCTCCGCTTCCCCGAGCGCCGGCTCACGATCGTGATTCTCACGAATCGCTCCAGCGGTGAGCCCCAAGCCATCGCCGAGAGAATCGCCGATCGGTTCCTGTTTAAGCCCTAGTCCCGAGCCCCAAACCCCGAGTCCCGATTACCGCTCGATCCGGTAGCCAAATGTCCGCACGGTGACGATGTGCCGCGGGTGGGCCGGATCGTGCTCGAGCTTGCGGCGCAGCATCGCGACGTGCGTGTCCACCGTCCTGCTCATCACGTCCTCAGCGTAGCCCCACACTTCCTGGAGCAGCTCGAGGCGGCTCACCACGCGCCCACCGCGCTTGAGCAGCGCGACCAGCAGCGCGTATTCCTTGGGCCGGAGCTCTGCCGTCCGCCCGGCGCGCCGTACCTGATGGCGCGCGAAGTCGACCGTGACATCCCCAAAGCCGTGCAGCACGGGATCGGCGGCGCCCCCCTCCCCTTCGCGCCTGATCCATTCGAGAAAATCGGCGGCCCGCTTGACCGTCGCGACGATGCGCTCGTCATCGAAGGGCTTGAGTAGGTAGTCGAACGCCTGAATCTCGAACGCCCGCACCGCGTGCTCTTCGAAGGCGGTGACGAAGATGATCGCCGGCGGGCGCTCCTCATTCGCCGCTGCCGCCACTGCGAAGCCGTCGAGGTCAGGCATCTGGATGTCGAGGAACACGAGATCGGGGGGGGGCGCGCCGCGCCGCAGCAGCTCGACGGCGTCGCGCCCATTGGCACACTCGTCGATCCGCGTGACGGTGCTGATCTGCTGCAGCACGCCACGCAGCCGCCGCCGGGCCGGCGCTTCGTCGTCAACGATGATCGCGCGCATGATCGGAGAACGGGATGTCGATCGTCGCGACGGCGCCGCCGGTCGCGGGAGGCGGCGCGTTGGTCAGCTCGAAGCGGTGACTGGGACCGTACAGCTCGACGAGCCGCGCCCGCGTATTCGCGAGGCCGAGTCCGCCCCAGCCTCCACCGTTGCTCGTGGGGCCGCGGTCAGCCTGCAGGCCGGGTCCGTTGTCACGCACCTGCAGGTGCAGGCGGTCACCTTCTCGCGTGGCGGCGATCTCGATTTCCGCCACCTGGCCGTTGGGGACGATACCGTGCCTGATCGCGTTCTCCACGAGCGGCTGCAGCAACAGCGTGGGGACCACGGCGGCCGCGGCGTGCGGATCGACGCGGAACGTCACGCGCAACCGATCACCGAAGCGCGCTTCCTGGATGGCGACGTAGTGGTCCAGCAACTCGAGCTCCTCCTCGAGTCTGACGAGGGGACCGCGTTCCGGGTTAAACGATTGCCTGAGTAGCTCGGACAGCCGGGTGATCATCCGGTTCGCCTGCTTCGGATCCTCCAGCACGAACGCCGAGATCGTGTGGAGGGTGTTGAAGAGGAAGTGCGGCTGCAGCTGTCCCACGAGCGCATCGAGCCGAGCCTGGACGAGCTGCATCTCCAGCCGCTGGGCGCGCCAGGCGTGATAGAGTCCTGCGATCATCGCGTAGACCAGCAGATTGAAGGTCCACCATATCGCGATGCCGTCCGAAACGCCGCTCAGGACCGTATGCGGCGTGCGCCACTCGCCGAGCGCCCATTTCATGCCGCCTTCGAACCCCGCACAGGCGACCGCGATCGCGACGGCCATCGGGACGTGCGCCGTAATGAGCAGCGCCGGCCGGCGAATCCGTACCACCGCCCACGCGGCGAAGGCACACACCGGGGCGGTAAACAGCGCCCAGGTCCACCATCCCGTGAACTGCCACGCGAGAATCCAGCCCCAGGGACGAGGCTCGGCGTCAGCGATGGTCTGAAAATGCATCTGGATGGAGAACAGCAACGCCACCGCCGACCAGGCGCCGAATACGATGAATGCCCGCTTCATGAGCCTCATTGTAGCATGGTACGAAACAGTCGGCCGAGGCGTGGGCGCGTCGTGGTCAGAATCGTGTGAATTTCACACGGCCGTAACGCGCCGCCTCTACGCTGGCTGCGTCCGTGCGCTCAGATTGGTGCCCGGAGGTAATCCATGCGACACCTGCTGCTCGGCCTCACGCTACTCGTGACTGCCGGCGATCGAACCGCGGATCGGGACGCCCTGCTCGCCGCCGACCGCGCGCTCTCCGACAGAACCGCATCGCTTGGCATGGTGCAGGGCTTTGTGCCGGTGCTGGACCACGGCGCGGCCTACCTGTATCCCGGCGCGCCGCTGCTACGCGGCAGCGATCACATTCGATCGTTCCTCGAGAGTACCGACTCGATCCTCCAACAGACATGGGCGCCGGTCTTCGCCGACGTTTCCGCGGACGGCCGTCTGGGCTACTCGTATGGCTGGACGCGCTCGAGCGGAGCGCGAGGCAAATACCTCGCGTGTTGGCAGAAGACACACGATGGGTGGCGGCTCGCGGCGTTTGCGAGCTCGCGCCCTGTCCCCGTGCCCGACTCGGTTGCCCCTCCGCCCTCCCAGCCGGGCAACGGCGCGCTCAGCGCCCAGGTGCCCGGCCGTGCCGATTCGCGTGAGTTGATGCAGGCAGACTCGTCCTTCGCGGCGCTATCGGCGGCGAGCGGCGCGAAGACCGCATTTCTCAGTTACGCGGCAGAGGACGCAATCTCGTTCGGCGCTGGCGCGCAGCTCACGGCAGGCCGAGCGGCCATTGCCGCGAGCTTCGACGGCTTCCCGGCGGGTGCCGTGCTCGAGTGGTGGCCAATCGCGGCGCAGATTGCGCCGTCGGGGGATCTCGGCTGCACGGTGGGCGAGGCCAGGATTTCCACTCTGAACCACTACAGCAAGTATCTCACGATCTGGCGGCGGCAACCCGACCGGTCGTGGAAATTCGTTGCCGACGGGGGGAACGTACGGCCGGCGCCGTAGTTACCGGTATCCGGCGGCCTGCAGGCTGAACAACTCCGCGTAGAGTCCGCCACGCGCGACGAGCTCCTCGTGGCTGCCGTCGTCTGCGAGCTCGCCACCCTTGAGCACGAGAATGCGATCGGCCATCCGCACCGTCGAGAATCGGTGCGAAATCAGCACGGCCATCCGGCCCTCGGTCAGCTCCGCGAAACGCAGGAATACCTCGTACTCAGCCCGCGCGTCGAGTGCAGCGGTCGGCTCGTCGAGGATGAGGACCTGCGCGTCACGCATGTACGCGCGGGCGAGCGCGACCTTCTGCCACTCGCCGCCCGATAGCTCGACGCCGTTCTCGAACCGTTTCCCGAGCATTTGGTCGAAGCCCTGCGGCACGCGCTGCGCGACGGAGTCGGCGAGGCTGCGCTTGGCGGCCTCGCGAATCCGGTCTTCGTCATTCATCGCCTCGACCTGACTGACGCCGATGTTCTCGCGCAGGATGAAATCGTAACGCACGAAGTCTTGAAAGATGATGCCGATGTTGTGTCGCAGACTGTCGAGATCATAGTCGCGCAGGTCCGCACCATCGAGCAAGATTCTGCCTTCGTCAGGGTCGTACAACCGCGACAGCAGCTTGACGAGCGTTGTCTTCCCCGCCCCGTTCTCGCCGACCAAGGCGATCCGCTCGTGCGGCTCGAACGAAAACGTCAAATGGCGTACCGCCCAGCGCTGCGAGCCGGGATACTGGAAGCCGACGTTCTCGAATCGGAAGCCCGTCTGCATCGGTCGGGCGACCACCTTCGCCCCGGGTTTCGACACCACCCGCGGTCGGACCTCGAAGAACGTAAACAAATCGCTGAGATAGAGGCTCTGTTCGTAGATCGATGAGAGCGCGAGCAGCACACTCTGAATCAGGCTGCGGCTCTGCCGAAACGAGCCCGCAAGAAACGTCAGCGTGCCGATCGTGAACACGCCCATCACGGTGCGATAGATGATGACGGCGTACGCGCCGTAGTAGCCGAGCGTGCCCAGCGTCACCAGCAGCGTCGAGACGATGTTGCGCTTGACGGCGAGCCGCTTGTTCTCCTGATAGAACTTGTCCGAGAGATCGGCGTACCGCCCGACCAGGAGGTTCGAAAGACCGAACAGTTTGACTTCCTTCGCCGATTCATTCGAGGCGCCCATGTAGCGCAAATAGTCAAGCAGACGGCGCTCGGGCGTCCACCGGAACAGCAGGGAGTAGCCCAACGATGCGAAGTGCGCTTCGCCGAGGAACGCGGGCAGCACTGCCACGGTCAGCAGCAGCAGCAACCAGGGCAGCTGCACGAGGAGCACACTCGCCAGCGAAATCAGCGTGATGATGTCTTGCGCCGTTCCCAGAATCAGCGTGAACAGGCCGATGCGGCCGACCGTTTGCCGCCGCGCCCGCTCGAGATGATCGTAGATCTCGGCGTCCTCGAACTGGGCGAGATCGAGTGTGGCGGCGTGCTGCATGAGGCGCACGCTCAGCCGATTGGCGAAGAGATCGCCCAGCAGGCTCTCGAGCAGCGATGACAACCGCGCGAGTCCCTCGCCGAACACCGCGATCCCCAACTCGAGCCCCACGAGTACCGCGAGATGGGGCCAGTCGGGCGAGCGGCCGGCATGCGCGGCCGCAACACCGGCAATCACACCGTCGATGATGAGCTTGCCGACCCAGAGAACCGCGACGGGAATGAGGGACCGGATCGCCCGCAGGACCAGAATGGCGGCGGTGTACCCGCGGTGCGTTTGAAACACCAAGCGTAGCAGCGGCGGCACGTGCCGCAGCGCGGCGAGCCGTTCACCCCAGGTGGGCGGCGCGTCGGGACTGGCGCCGTGGGCGGCGCGCGCAGCGCGATACTGACGCCGTTTGCCCATGGCGTTAACTTCGCTCAGACCGAGGCGTCAGACCAGACACGTGCCACTATTCCTGATTGCAACCGCTTGTCTGCTCACCGTGCAAGCTCCCAGCGCGAGCCTGACCGCGCGTGATTCAGCCTTCCACGCGCTGAATCGCCTCGCGTACGGCGCGCGGCCCGGTGAAGCCGACAGCGTCGCCCGGGTCGGCGTGATGCGCTGGATCGAGCGCCAGCTCGATGCCGACCATGTGCCCGATCCACGGCTCGCCGCGCGGGAGCGGGAATTCAGGATCCTCGACTACGATCGTGCCGATCTCGCCGGCCGCTATCGCGACGCGGTCCGCGAGCGCCAGCGCCTGCAGCGAGAAGCCGCGGCGAGTGGAGACTCGACGCGTGTCCGCGGCTCGGCTCCCATGCGCGAGTTTCGCGAGCTGGGCGGTGAGCTGCAGCAGCTCGCGATCGTTCGGGCCGCGCTCTCCGAGCGCCAGTTGCGCGAAGTCATGGTGGATTTCTGGACCAATCACTTCAACGTCTTTGTGGGCAAGGGCGCCGACCGCTTCCTGCTGCCGTCCTATATAGAGGAAACGATCCGGCCACGGGCGCTCGGGAACTTCGAGGACCTGCTCATCGCCACCGCCAGGAGCCCCGCGATGCTGTTTTACCTGGACAACGCGCAAAGCGTCGCGCCGGGATCCGCACCGCCGCGTCCCTTCATGTCGCCGTTCAGGCGGCGCCCGTTCGGGATGAATGAGACGAACGAAGAACGGCAGCAGCGGCAACGGCGTCAGCCCACCGGCATCAATGAGAATTACGCACGCGAGTTGCTCGAGCTGCACACGCTCGGCGTCGATGGCGGCTACACGCAGCAGGACGTCATCAACGTCGCGCGCATCTTCACCGGCTGGAGCATCGAGCGGCCGGAGCGCGGCGCCGGATTTGTTTACCACGACTGGGCCCACGACCAGGGCGACAAGGTCGTCCTGGGCCAGAAGTTCAAGAGTGATGGTGAGGATGAAGGAGTACGGCTGCTCAAGTTTCTCGCCAACGAGCACGCCACCATGCATCACGTCAGCGCCAAACTGTGCGCGCGCTTCGTCGCCGACGAGCCGCCCGACGGGTGCATCGATGCCGCGGTCGCCGCGTGGCAACAGAGCCGTGGCGACATTCGCACCGTGCTGCGCGCGATCTTCACCTCGCCGGACTTCTGGTCGGCGCAGGCCGTGCGCTCCAAGGTCAAGACGCCGTTCGAGTTCGTCGTGAGCGCGGTGCGCGCCACGGGCGTGGAGCCCGACGACACGCCGCGGCTCGCGCAGCTCGTCGCGCGGCTCGGCGAACCGCTCTACCAGCAGCCGGCCCCGACCGGCTATGCGGAGACCGAGGAGCACTGGGTGAACAGCGGCGCGCTGCTCGCGCGCATGAACGCCGCGATGATGATCGCCAAGGACTGCGCGAGCATTCCGAATATCGACGACCACGCCCAGCTCGTCGACGTCATCGATCAGAAACTCCTTGCGGGCACGATGTCCGCACACACCAAGAGCGTCATCCTCGAGCAGCTCACCGACATCAACGATCCCACACAGGCACGCACCATGGCTGTCGGACTCGCTTTGGGCGGCCCCGATTTCCAAAAACAATGACGATTTCGAGACGCGTTTTCGTAAAGGCCGGCGGCCTGACGTTGGTGAGCCTGGGCCTGGATCCGCTGTTTCTCGCACGCGCGGCATTTGCCGCCCGTCAGCCCGTCGGCCCATCCGCCCGTCCAGTTTTAGTCTGCCTCTTCCAGCGCGGCGCCGTCGACGGGCTGAACATGATCGTTCCCCACGGTGAGGCCGAGTATTACCAGGAGCGCCCGCGCATTGCGGTGCCGGCCACCGACGTCGTGGATCTCGATGGTCACTTTGGCCTGCACCCGAGCCTCGCGCCGCTGAAGGAGCTGTGGGACAACAAGAGCCTCGCCGCAATTCACGCGATCGGCTCGCCGGACGCGACGCGGAGCCACTTCGATGCCCAGGACTACATGGAAAGCGGGACGCCGGGCGTGAAGAGCACCGGCGACGGCTGGATGAACCGCTA
>DASWDA010000138.1:0-9259 GCA_036395695.1 Gemmatimonadales bacterium | reverse complement strand
GTACGAGAATGGATCTGAAGCTGATGGAACCGTCGACGAGTCCTCGGACGCGTACGCGCGCGGCTCCTATGCCGAGATGGTCACACTCAGAGCGAGCGAGCTGCCCAGGGACATGTCGCCCGATACCGATGACGCCTATGTGCTCGCCATCTTCTTGCTCGGACTGTATGCCGGACGGCGCCGGATCTTTCACGATGTCTCTGCGCATCTCCCATTCATCCGACGCGTGCAACGGTGGGGGTTGATCATCGGCGTCGCTGGAAACGCCGCGTTCGCGGCCGGAGGATCGTTCGATCCGTCGCCCAGCTCGGTCGCGCAAAATGTCGGACGGCTGTGCCTGGTCGTGGCCGCACCGGCCCTGATGCTCTTTTATGCCTCGACCATCATTCTCCTGACGCAACGCGAGATCTGGCAGCGGCGCCTCGCGCCGCTGGCGGCGGTCGGGCGTATGGCGCTCAGCAACTATCTGCTGCAGTCGCTCATCTGCACCACGATCTTTTATAGCTACGGCCTCGCCCTCTTCGGCAAGGTCAGTCCGTCGCTTGGCCTGCTCCTCACCATCACGATCTTCCTCATCCAGATCCCGTTGAGTGTGTGGTGGCTGCGGCGATTCCAGTTTGGCCCGATCGAATGGCTGTGGAGATCGCTGACGTACTGGCAACGTCAGCCCATGCGAGTGAGCGCAAGTGTGCGGGGGGGGCGGCAAATCGGCGCGGGGGCTGTGACATGAGCACGGGACCGCGTCGAGCGCTGCCCGACCGCCGGGCCCACGAGCTGTTCGAGATGCAAGCCCGGGACCGTCCTGACGCCATCGCCGCCGTGCACGGCGACCGCCAGCTCACGTACCGCGAGCTCAATGCTCGCGCCAATCAGCTTGCCCGGGCCCTGGTGGCGCGCGGCGTCACGCGTGAAGCGGTCGTCGGCGTGGTGAGCGAGCGGAACCTCGACTGGCTGGCCGCCGTGCTGGCGATTTTCAAAGCTGGCGCCGTGTACTTACCGATCGAGCCGCATTTTCCCGCCGAGCGCATCGCGGGTATGCTGTCGCGCGCCGGCTGCGGCCTGGTGCTCACCGACGGCAGCGGTGTGGCTGGTAGGGGCGCAGCATGCTGCGCCCCTACACTAAACGGCGCCCCCACTGTGCTGATCGACGCGGCGTACGCCGAAGGCCATCCCGACAACGACCTGAACGTGCCAGTCACGCCCGATCAGCTCGCGTACATCTATTTCACCTCCGGCTCTACCGGCGAGCCGAAGGGAGCGATGTGTGAGCACCTCGGACTGCTCAACCATCTCTTCGCCAAGATCGACGATTTGCGGATCGACGTGGGGACCGTGGTGGCCCAAACGGCGCCCCAGTGCTTCGACATCTCGCTCTGGCAATTGATTTCCGGGCTCCTGGTCGGCGCCCGCACGCTCCTGGTCGAGCAGGAGATCATTCTCGACGCCGGGCGTTTCATCGATACGATCGCCCACGCCAAGGTCAACGTCGTCCAGGTCGTGCCGTCCTACCTCGACCTGCTCGTGTCCTATCTGGCGCAGCATCCACGCACGCTCGAGGACCTGCGCTACGTGGTGGCCACGGGCGAGGCCCTGAAAAAGGAGCTGGTCGAGCGGTGGTTCGCGGTTCAACCCAGGATCAAACTGGTGAACGCGTACGGGCTCACCGAGACGTCGGACGACACCAATCACGAGATCATGGACCGGCCGCCGCCCGGGGAGCGGGTTCCGCTGGGCCGCCCCATCCACAACGTGCAGATCGACATCGTGGACGAGCACCTGTCAGCGGTGCCCTTCGGCGAACCAGGTGAGATCGTCTTTTCCGGGGTGTGCGTCGGCCGGGGATACATCAACGATCCGGAGCGCACGCAAAGCGCCTTCCTGCCTGATCCGCAGCGTTTGGGCGGACGCCGCTACAGGAGTGGCGACTATGGGCGCTGGCTGCCCGACGGGAAGCTCGAGTTCCTCGGCCGCCGCGATAGCCAGGTGAAGATCAGCGGCTTCCGCATCGAGATCGGCGAAATCGAGAACCGGCTCGTGCGGCTGCCCGGCGTCAAGGAAGCAGCGGTCGTGGTGACGGAGCACGCCGAGCGCGGCAAGCAGCTGGCGGCGTTCTACGCCGGCCCGGGACCGCTGGATGGGGGACTGCGACAACAGCTCCGCGGGACGCTCCCCACGTACATGATCCCGGCGGCTTTCCATTGGCTCGAGCGTCTGCCGCTGACGAGCACCGGCAAGATCGACAGGAAGGCGTTGACGGCGCTCGCCGGAGAGCGGGCTGCCGCTGAGCAGACGCGCGAGGTCCCCGTTACGGCCACCGAGCAATGGCTCGCCACGGCGTGGGCGAAGGTGCTGGGCATCCCCAAGGAGCAGATCGACAGACGGGCTCACTTTTTCGAGCTCGGCGGCACGTCGCTGTCCGCGCTGCAGCTCCTGATCGCCCTCGACCGCACGATGTCCTTCAAGGAGCTCGCGGCACATCCGATCCTCGCCGATCAGGCAACGCTGGTCCATGGTCGCGCGCCATGACGACGTCAGCGGTCTCCGGGCTCCGCCCGGACCGGCAGCCCGGCAAACCGCCGCTGTTGCGGCTCGAGTCGGCCGTCGACCGCCGGGCCATCCGCGCCTTCGTCGCCGAACACGGATCGCTCCTCATTCGCGGTCTCGGACTGCACGATGCAGCCGGCGCCGAGCGCGTGTTCCGGCAACTCGGCCACCTGATGCCGGAAAAGGAGGCCTTCGCGCCCCGGGACCGCTATGCGCAGGGTGTCTACTCCGCATCGAAGTGGCCGCCCACCCAGCAAATGTGCATGCATCATGAGCTCAGCTACGTGCACGAGCCTCCCAGTCTCATGCTGTTCGCGTGCGTCATGCCGCCTGCGGCCGGCGGCGCGACCCCCGTCGCCGATGCGGCGGCCGTCCTGGAGGCGCTGCCGCCCGAATTGGTCGAGCGCTTCGCGCGGCTGGGCTGGATGCTGGTTCGCAACTACCACGACGACATCGGAGCATCGCTCGCGGATGCATTCGGCACGGACGACCGCAACACGATCGAGCGCTACTGTCGCAAGCATGAGATTCGGTTCGAGTGGCAGGACGGAGGCAGCAGCGCCGCGCTGCGCACGTGGCAGCGCCGCCCCGCGATCGTGCCTCACCCGCTCACCGGCCGGCGGTGCTGGTTCAATCAGGTCGCATTCCTCAGCGAGTGGACGCTTGCCGCAGAGTTGCGCGAGTACCTCGTGGAGGTCTACGGCGCGGATGGGCTGCCGTTCAATACGCGCTTTGGCAACGGTGACCCGATCGAGCCGGATGTCATCCAGCTGATCAACGAGGTCTATGAGGCACACACCGTCCGCGAGCCGTGGCAGGCCGGCGACTTGCTCGTCGTGGACAACATTCGGGCTGCCCACGGCAGGGAGGCATTCGAGGGCCCCCGTGAAGTGGTGGTCGCGCTGGCCGAATGATGGACGTCCGATGCTGGTCCGTTCGCCTGGAGGCCGCTCCCCAGAGGTATTACGCGACGCTGTCGGATGACGAGCGAGATCGGAGCGCGCGGTTTCGCTTCGAGCGGGACCGACGGCGCTTCGTGGTCGCGCGCGGGGCGCTGCGCGAGCTGCTGGGACGATACCTGGACACCCATCCTGGCCAGGTCCGCTTCATCTACAACGCGTTCGGCAAGCCTGAGCTGCACCCCGACTTCGGCCGGGGGGGGTTCAAGTTCAACCTTGCTCACTCAGGCGACCTTGCCCTCATCGCCATCGCCCGCCACGCCGATGTCGGCGTCGATGTCGAATGCATTGAAGCGCGCAGGGAATCGAACTACGCCGACGCGGCAGAGAATTTCTTCTCGCCGACGGAAGTTGACGCGTTACGCCGCGTGCCGACCCACCTCTACGATCAGGCGTTTTTCAGTTGCTGGACGATGAAGGAAGCGTACGTGAAGGGGCGCGGCGAGGGTCTGACGATACCGTTGACGAGCTTTTCGGTGCCGATCAGCACCGAGCCGGCACATGCTGCGGTGCGGTGTGGTGGTTGGTCGCTGTTTACGCTGCGACCTGCTCCAGGCTATGTCGGGGCGGTTGCGGTGTCGGCCACAGAGCCCCTTCTGTCGGGTCTACACTCTGAAGAGTGGGCCCAATAGGGCACTGCGCTTCAAGCGCAGTGGTTCACCGGGCCCACGCTTTAGCGTGTGGACTATTGGGTAGGGGCGCAGCATGCTGCGCCCCTACACTCACAGCTCGCGGCGCGGTTCCCTCCCATACACCACAATCTCCCACGCGAACGTGCGCACCTTGGATTGCAGCGTGAACCCCAGAGCCGTGAGCAGCCGGTCCATCTCCACTGGAGAATGCACAAACGAGCGGAACGGATTGCGAAACAGCCGGCGGACTGCGTTGCCACCACTGACCACGGCACGCACCGGCCAGCGGTCGCGCGGATACGACAAGCCATACAGCCGGCGGCAGCGCTCGGCGGATAGCCGCACCAGCGGCTCCATGTCGGGATAGCAGCAGACCACGCGGTCGAGCGTGACGATATCGGCGGCCGCCACGTCGGGGGCCAGCGTGACGAAGTCGCCGAGCCGGAACTGAATCCGCGCGCTCACGCCACGCCGCTCCGCCTCCGCGCGCGCCGCCTGTTGATACGCGCTGGACGCGTCGACCGCCGTGACTTCCCGGACGCCGGCCTCGAGCAAGTCGTACTGAATCGCGCCGACGCCGCCGCCGATATCGAGCAGCGTGCTTCCGTCTTGTACGGCACGACGCAGCAGGTGGATCAGGGCGCGGCCGGTCGGCTCCGGGCCATGGGCGCGATAGTTCTTCAGCTCACGGGCGGCGAGCTTGCGGTCGAACTGGCTCTCGCAAGGCTTGGGGCCACAGCAGGTCATGGCCGAAACCTAGCTTTTGCCGCCCCTCGCCGCCGCTTCATCCCGCCGCCAGGATCAGGGGTAGTATCCTTCCCCATCCGAGCCCAGCGAGGCCGCGACATGTTACTCCTTTCACTCTTCCTCGCCGTTCAGTCGCCCGTCGATTCCGTCCAGATCATCACCCGCGACATCCCGAACTTCTGGCGCGCCTACGACCAAGCCGCCGGCAAAGACTCAGGCATGCGCGTGCGCATCTTCGAGACGGTGTACCTGCAGCCCGGCTCGCCGGGGCTGCGCGACTGGATGCGCGTGCGGCTCATGAATCCCGACACCGTCCGCGCGCGGCTGGCTGCCGCCGGTTGGCCCAAAGCGCGGCGCGACTCGCTGGCCCCCGATAGCCTGAGAAAAGTCACCGCACCGTTCTACGAGCGATCCGCCGCCGAACAGCTGCTGCACGCGGTCACGCAGTACCCCCGCTACTACGCCGCCGTGCGCGCCACGACGCTCTCGGTCGATACGAACGTGGCGATCACATCGGGGATACGCCGGGGCCTGGCCAACCTTGCCGCCCTATATCCCGACTCCCGATTCCCGAACATTTACTTCCTGATCGGCACCCTCTCGACCGGCGGCACGACCGCGGAGAGCGGCATGCTGATAGGCACCGAGCAGAGTGCGAGCGATCCCACTACCCCGCTCGACGAGCTCCCCGACTGGGCGCGGAAGGGCATGCCCTGGCATCGTTTCGCATCGCTCGTGGGCCTGGTCGTGCACGAGGCTGTGCATACGCAGCAGAAGCCGATGCCCGAAGGCCAGCACGACACCCTGCTGCGCCACTCCCTCGGCGAAGGGATCGCCGACTTTGTGTCCGAGCTCGCCGTCGGACCATGGGCCGCGAACACGCCGCGCCAGGTCTACGGTCGCGCGCATGAGCACGAGGTCTGGGTGGACTTCCAGGACGAAATGGAAATTGCCGGTGATTCGATAATCAAGATGTGGATGTACAACGGCATGCTGCCGGCGGGACAGAACCACGGCGCGGTGGACATCGGCTATTGGGTAGGCTACCGGATCGCCGGTGCCTATTACGCGCGCGCGGCGGACAAGCGCGCCGCGGTGCGTGAGCTGCTCGAGCTGAAGGATCCGGAGGCTATTCTGCGCGCGAGCGGGTATGCTCCCTGACACTGCGGCGGAATGGTAGGGGCGCAGCATGCTGCGCCCCTACACGCCCCTACACCGCCGATCGCGCCGCCTCCTCCGCCCCCTCCCCTACCACAACCCCCGTCGCTTTCCCCTCCTCCGCGATCGCCCGCCGCAACTCCTGGATCTGCTCCTCGCTATGCCCCGCGGCCAGCAGCTTCCGATTCATCTCGACCGTCTTCACCGCCGCCTTGAGCGTCCCCAACGCGAGCAGCGCACACCCGGGCCGCGCCTCGGCGATATCGCGGCCGAGTAGGTCGATCATCTGCTCCGGGGGCAACGACAGGACCTCTTCAAACGTCGGATGATCGCGATTGACCCGCTCCGCCAAAATCGACGCCGCCGCCTGGCTCAGCGTACACCCTACACCCTCGAACCTGACGGCGCCGACGCGGCCCTGCTCCGCCTTCAGATACATCGTGATGATGTCGCCACACCCCGGATTGCCGCCCGGCACGCGCGCGTCCGCATCCGGCAACGCGCCGCGATGGCGCGGGCGGTGATAATGATCGACCAGCCAGGCGATACGGGTCTCGCGATCCATTACGGCTTCTCGACCTGTGCCCGCACGAGATTGCCCCACTCGGTCCAAGAGCCGTCGTAATTGCGCACGTTCTTGAAGCCGAGCAGATAGCTCAGCACGAACCAGGTGTGCGACGACCGCTCGCCGATCCTGCAGTAAGCGACCACGTCATCGTTCGCGCCCAGCCCGTTCTCCGCCTCGTAGATCGTCCGCAGCTCCTCCGCGGGCCGGAACGTATGCGTCTCGGGGTTAACCGCCCGCCCCCACGGAATGCTCTTCGCGCCGGGGATGTGGCCGCCGCGCAGCGCGCCCTCGTTCGGATACTCGGGCATGTGCAGCCGCTCGCCGCGATACTCCTCAGGGCTGCGCACATCCACCAGCTTCCCACTCCGCTTCACATGCTGCTCCACCTCGGCGCGGAACGCGCGGATCCGCGAGTCGTCGCGCCCCTGCACAGTGATGTTGCCCTGGGGATACTTCGGCACTAGGGTGACCAGCTCCCGCCCCTCGTCCGCCCAGCGCAGCCGGCCGCCGTCCAGGACCTTGAGATTCTCGACGCCGAACAGCTTGAACGCCCAGAAGGCATACGTTGCCCACCAGTTGTTCTTGTCGCCGTAGAAGACGACCGTGGTGTCGTTGTTGATCCCCTTGCCGCGCAGCAGCCGCTCGAAACGCGCGCGATCGACGTAATCGCGCACCAGCGGATCGTTGAGCTCGGTCACCCAGTCGATCTTCACGGCGCCGGGAATGTGGCCCGTTTCGTACAGCAGCACGTCCTCGTTCGACTCGAGCAAGCGGAGCTTGGGATCGTTGCGATGCTCCTCCACCCAGTCGGTGGAGACCAGCACCTCGGGACGGGCGTAGCCGCGCGCCGAGATGTCGGTAACCGCTGCTAGGGTTTGCGGCATGACTCCTCCTTGTTGGGTTTAGCCTGTCTAAAAGCAAAACGGCTGCGGTTCCCAATGCTCCGGGACCACAGCCGCGTCACACTCCAAAACTCCTCGCGCTACACTACGGCCGCCTCCCGGGCAAATGGGGCATGCTACATGGGCAGGCACAGCACATGGCGTAGGCCATCACCTAGGTAGCTAGACGGGTCGCTACTCGACGTCAAGGGCGACGGTCCCTTAGTAGATTTCCCGTCCCGTGAACCGTCCCCGTGCAGTCGTGCTCTTGAGCGGCGGCCTCGACTCCGCCACCACCCTCGCGATCGCGCAGAGCGATGGCTTCGACTGCTACGCCCTGTCGTTTCGCTACGGTCAGCGCCACGCTGCCGAGCTCGATGCCGCGCGTCGAGTAGCAAAGAGCCTCGGTGCCGCCAAGCATGTCATCCTCGACATCGACCTGCGGGAATTCGGCGGTTCAGCGCTCACCGATGACATTGCCGTCCCCAAAGACCGGACTCCTGACTCCAGTATCCCAGTTACCTACGTCCCTGCCCGCAACACGATCTTCCTCTCTTTTGCGCTCGCGTGGGCCGAGGTCCTTGGAGCCCAGGATATTTTCATCGGCGTGAATGCGCTCGACTACTCGGGCTACCCCGACTGCCGCCCCGAATACATCGCGGCGTTCCAGCAGCTGGCCGACCTCGCCACTAAGGCCGGCGTCGAGGGCTCGCGGCTCCGGATCCATACGCCGCTGATTCGGATGACCAAGGCGGAGATAATAAGGAAGGGGACGGAGCTGGGCGTCGATTTCGATCTGACGCTGAGCTGCTATGATCCAAGCCCCGCTGGAAAACCATGCGGGCACTGCGATGCGTGCCAACTCCGGGCCAAAGGATTCGCGGAAGCCTTGGTATGAGCTACGCTGTGAAGGAGATCTTCTACACTCTGCAAGGAGAGGGAGCGAACACGGGTAGACCGGCTGTGTTCCTCCGGTTCGCAGGGTGTAACCTGTGGACAGGGCGCGAAGAGGATCGCTCGACCGCCGTCTGCCAGTTCTGCGACACAGACTTCGTCGGCGGGACCAAGTATGCGAGCGCCGAGCTCCTCGCCGAAGAAGTCGCGGGCCAATGGTTCGGCAACGGTACGTCGAAGCGCTTCGTCGTTGTGACGGGCGGTGAGCCGCTGCTCCAGCTCGATCGCCCGCTCATCGACCGCCTGCACGCCCTTGGCTTCGAGATTGCGATCGAAACAAACGGCACCATCGCCGCTCCCGCAGGGATCGATTGGATCTGCGTGAGCCCTAAGGCTGGTACGTCGCTCGTCCAACGGCGCGGCGACGAATTGAAGGTGGTGTATCCGCAGAGGGGGCAGATGGGTTCAGGGGTAGGGGCGCAGCATGCTGCGCCCCTACTCGACCCGGCTTCTTTCGAACGGCTCGACTTCGACCACTTTTTCGTGCAGCCGATGGACGGCCCCGACGTCGAACAGAACACCGCGCTGGCCGCGCGCTACTGCCTCGAGCACCCGCGCTGGCGGCTCAGTCTGCAAACACACAAGGTTCTCGGTATTCGGTAATCGGTAAATGGAAATACGCAAATCGTTCACGATCGAGGCAGCCCACAGGCTGCCCAACGTCCCTGCCGGTCACAGGTGCGCGCGATTGCATGGGCATTCGTTCACCATCGAAATTGCGTGCGGCGGACCCATCGACCCGCACAAGGGCTGGATCATCGATTACGGCGACATCAAGGCCGCGTTCCAGCCTATTTACGATCTGCTCGACCACAA
>DASWDA010000137.1:0-4159 GCA_036395695.1 Gemmatimonadales bacterium | reverse complement strand
TGTACTGGCACTTCGTCGACCTGGTGTGGATCATCCTGTTCACGATCGTCTACCTGATCTGAGGCCCAGCGCATGACGACTCCTCCGACGACGACGCACGTTCGGCCGAACTACATGCTGATCTGGCTGTACCTCTTCGTCATGACGGTCGCCGAGGTGACGCTGGCGTTCGAGCTGCCGGTGTCGCGCAACCTGAAGCTGATCCTGCTGCTCATTCTGGCGATCTGGAAGGCACTGCTCGTCGCGATGTTCTTCATGCATCTCAAGTTCGAGCGCTGGCGGCTGCGGCTGATCTTTCTCGTGCCGCTACCGCTGGCGGCGATTCTCGTCACCGTGGTGATCATGGAGAAGGTATTCTAGCCAGGCCGCTGCTCGAGCTCACCAAGCCGCGCATCACCCAGCTGGTGCTTCTCACGGCCGCCGCCGGGTTTTATCTCGGTGCGCACGGCCGCGTGGATTTGCTGCTGCTCGCCAACACGCTGATCGGGACCGCGCTGGTTGCGGGCGGCACGAACGCGTGGAATCAGATTCGCGAGCGCGACGTCGATGCCCGCATGGTGCGGACGCGGCAGCGGCCGCTGCCGTCGGGGCGCCTGACGCCCAGCGCCGCGATCTGGTTCGCGTCGGCCATTACGGCGCTGGGTGTCGTCTACCTCGGTGCGACCGTCAATCTGATTACCGCCGCGCTCGCCGCGCTGACGTTCGCGAGCTACGTGCTGCTCTACACGCCGCTGAAACGGAAGACCTCACTCAACACCCTGGTCGGCGCCGTCCCCGGCGCACTGCCGATCGTGGGCGGCTGGACCGCCGCGGGCGGCAGCCTCGGCGTCGCCGTTGCCGCGCTGTTCTGGATTCTGTTCCTGTGGCAGCTGCCACATTTCCTCGCCCTCGCCTGGCTGTACCGCGAGGACTATCGCGCCGGCGGCCTGCGCATGCTCAGCGTCTCGGATGACGATGGCCGCGACACGGGCCGGATGGCATTGCTCTACGCCACCGCCCTGGTCCCCATCAGCCTGCTGCCGACGGTGCTCGGCGTGACCGGCGCGTGGTACTTCTTTGGGGCCTTGGCGCTGGGGATTGGGTATGTCGCCGCCGGGACGGGATTGCTGATCGGCGCCACGCCGTCGCGCGCCTGGCGACTCTTTTTCGTGTCCATTCTCTACCTGCCGGCCTTGTTGACGCTCATGGTGCTCGACAAGGTGGCGGCATGATCCCGTTTCACCGCGTGCTGATTACGACTGGCATCGTGTTCTGCGCCGGTTTCGCCCTGTGGGCGCTCCTGCGCGGTCAGATGGCATTGGGCATTGGCTTCGGCGTCTTGGGGGCTGGTCTGACCTACTACCTGCGCCATCTGCAACGGTTCATCGGACGATGATTCTCGACCTGACGGTCCTGCTGCACGGCGATGGGATGGACATCATCTATTTCTGGAGCTCGATCTTCATGGTGCTCCTCCCAATCGGTGGGTTCTCCTGGCTGACGTATCTCGTGGTGAGAGCGTATCGACGCGAGCACGGATCTCGGAGTCCGGAGTCAGGAGTTAGGGCCCCGAAACCCTAGCTCCCGGCTCCTGACTCCACCGTTAGATTCCGCGTATGGCTGCTCCATCCGAGAAGCGTCAAGTCGTCCGGTACGCATTTTACAAATTGGACCCCGCCTGGCGCCGGCTGACCGCCGAGCGTCAAGCGACAGCCAAGATCGAATTCGGCGAGACGCTCGAGCGCTATCATGGCCGGCTGCTGCTCAGGCCGTACGGTCTCGTCGGCATTCGCGGCGATACCGACTTCCTCCTGTGGCAAGTGGCGGAGGATCTCGACGCGCTGGTCGAGCTGCAAACGGCGCTGAACCGGACCGACCTCGGCGGCTACCTGTCGATTCCGTACAGCTATCTCGCGATGACGCGGCGCTCGATCTACGAGTTCCCCGCCGTCGCCGAGCAAGTGCACGAGCAGCGCCTCGTCATCCGGCCGAGCGCGGCGAAGTATCTCTTCGTGTACCCGTTCATCAAGACCAGGCCGTGGTACGCGCTGCCCAAGCCGGAGCGCCAGCGCATGATGGACGAACATGTCCGCATCGGCCGCAAATACCCGACGATCCGGCTGAACACGACGTACTCCTATGGCCTCGACGACCAGGAGTTCATCGTCGCGTTCGAGGGGGACAATCCCGCCGAGTTTCTCGATCTGGTGATGGAGCTGCGCGAGAGCGAGTCGTCGTCCTACACACTGCGCGACACGCCGACGTTCACCTGCGTGCAGATGTCGCTTTGGGACATGCTCGATACGCTGGGAGGGGCGGGTGCGGCGCAGGCGGTCGCGCGGCGGCCCGCCCGTGCTGACGGCTTCACCCCCGTCGCGACCATGGCCGATTTGCCTCCCGGCAGTGCCAAACGCGTTTACGCGGACAACGAGGCTGTCGCGCTCTTCAACGTGAACGGCACCGTCTACGCGATCGCCAACCGCTGCACGCATGCCCGCGCCAGCCTGTCGGAAGGCACGGTGGACGCCGCCCGCTGCGCGGTGACGTGTCCCTGGCACGAAGGCGTCTTTTCCCTCGAGACCGGCCGCGTGCTCGGTGGCCCACCCGTCCATCCCGTGACGGCCTATCAAGTCAAGGTGGACGGCGACACGATACTGATCGCGCACGAGGCACGGGAGCCTGCGGTTTCTTAAAGCGTGCCGTCGGGAGCGCACCGACGTCACTCCAGTCTGGTTCATGCGGCAGGCGGGGCGCTACATGCCGCAGTACCGCAAGCTCCGCAAGCGCCATTCCATTCTCGAGCTCTGTCACAGCGCCGAGCTCGCCGCCGAGGTCACGCTCCAGCCGGTCGAGCGCCTCGGCGTCGATGCCGCGATCGTGTTCGCCGATATCTTGCTGCCGTTCGAGCCGCTCCGGCTGGGCTTGAGCTTTGAGACAGGTGAAGGACCGCACATCGATCGCCCGATTCGCGATGCCGCTGATGTCGAGCGCCTGCCGTCAGTCAACATCGAAGCCGAGCTCGGCTATGTGCTGGACGCGATCCGGCTGGCGCGCCGCGCGCTGCCGGCGGATGTGCCGCTCATCGGATTCGCCGGCGCCCCGTTTACCCTGGCGAGTTACGCCATCGAGGGCGGCGCCAGCCGGACATTCACCAAGACCAAACGCTTCATGTACCAGACACCAGACACCTGGCACCTGTTATTGAGCAAGCTCGCGGATTTGGTAGGCAACTATCTTGCCGCGCAAGCGCGCGCCGGCGCGCAGGCGTTACAGCTGTTCGACAGCTGGGTGGGCTGCCTCGCACCGGACGACTATCGCACCTATGTACAGCCGCACAGCCGGAAGGCGTTGGCACTCGCCAGGGAATCACAGGTGCCCCTGATTCACTTCGGCACGGGCACAGCGACCTTTCTCGAGGATTTTGCGGCCGCGGGCGGCGACGTGATCAGCATCGACTGGCGCATTCCCCTCGACGCGGCATGGTCGCGGATCGGGAATCGCGCGATCCAGGGGAATCTCGAGCCGGTAGCGCTGCTCGCTCCGGCCGCCGAGCGCGACCGTCAGGTCTCGGGCATCCTCAAGCGCGCCGGCGGCCGGCCCGGCCACATCTTCAACCTCGGCCACGGGGTGCTTCCCGAGACCGACGTAGCGGCGGTCCGGGCGGTCGTGGATCTCGTCCATGGCGGCTGAGCCCCCCCAGGTCGCCGTGCTCGTGATGGCGTACGGCGGACCGGGCAACCTCGACGAAGTCGAGCCCTACCTGATGGATGTCCGCGGCGGCCGGCCGACCAAGCCGCAGCTGGTCGAGAAAATCCGCGCACGCTATGCCCGCATCGGCGGGCGCTCTCCCATCCTCGAGCTCACCCGCGCGCAGGCATCAGGGCTAGGCCGGGCGCTAGGGCGTCAGTTCCGCGTCTACGTCGGCATGCGGCACTGGCATCCCTACATCCAGGATGTGGTTGCGGAGATTGCTCAGGCCGGCCACGCCCGAGTCGTCGGGGTCGCGATGGCGCCGCACTACTCGAACATGTCGGTGGGAGCGTACGAGAAGAAACTGCTCCAAGCCGCCGACGGGCGCCTCGATGTCTCGCTGGTCCGCACGTGGTGGAGCCAGCCGCAGTTCCTCGACGCCGTTGCCGACCGCATCCTGCAAGCGCTGCAGCGTTTTCCGCGGCCGTCG
>DASWDA010000136.1:0-16313 GCA_036395695.1 Gemmatimonadales bacterium | reverse complement strand
TCCTACATCGCGTTTCTGCTGAGCTTCGTCGTCATCCTGATCATGTGGGTCAATCATCACGAGCTGTTGCGCATGGCGCGGAGCGTCAACTATCCGGTGCTCTTCGCAAACGGGTTGTTATTGCTGACCGTGAGCTTCGTGCCGTTTCCCACGGCCGTGCTGGCGCAGAACCTCGCGACCGCGGAGGCGAAACCCGCGGCGGCGTTCTATTGCGGGACCATGGTGCTGAACGCCCTGTGCTGGAACGTCTTGTTCCGCGCGATTGTGAACGGCGGCTTACTGCGTAAAGAGGTGACCGCCGAGACGGTCGCCAACATCCAGCGGACCTATTACGTAGGTCTTCTCGTCTACGCCGCGGCGACTGCGCTCGCGTTCGTGAAGCCGGCGCTCGGCCTCGCCCTCAATGGTGCCCTATGCGTGGTCTGGATCAGACTCGGCTATCGATCGGAGTCGTCGGGCTCGGCGCGGCTCTCCTAGCCGCGGCCTGTAAGCGATCCGGGGATTCGGCCGACTTCGCCGCGATGCAGTCGCGTGGCGCGCACGTCATGGGCGTCGACCAGTACACCTCCGCGCATGTCTTTGAAGATCTGCCCG
This sequence comes from Gemmatimonadales bacterium, assembly GCA_036395695.1. Classification (GTDB taxonomy): domain Bacteria; phylum Gemmatimonadota; class Gemmatimonadetes; order Gemmatimonadales; family GWC2-71-9; genus 20CM-2-65-7. The sequence goes on along the minus strand of DASWDA010000136.1, from coordinate 15,719 downwards.
ACGGCGGCCGCGTCGTGCTCGAGCGCGACGATGCGGTGGACACCGTCGCCATCGCCACGATTCGCGCGCATCTGCGCGACATCGAGGCCGCGTTTCGCGCGGGCGACTTCACCAAGCCCTTCGAAGTGCATGCCCAAACCGTGGCCGGGACGGGTGTGATGGCGGCGCGCCGCAGTGCGATCACATATGACGAGATCGATCGGCCCCGGGGCGGGGAAGTGCGCATAAAGAGCGGCGATCCGGGTGCGGTGGCTGCGATTCACGAATTCCTCGCGTTTCAGCGGCAGCAGCATCACGCTGCGGGGCATGAGATGTAGTGAGGGGGCAGGGCGCGGAGCTAGAGAGAATCGATGCGCCGTGTCGTTTGTTTTTTCCACACCCTAAAGGGTGTGCTCGGCAGACATTGTCCTAAAGGACACCTTCACCAGGCTCGGCTGACATTTTCCTAAAGGACAGCTTCACCGGGATGGTGATTTGCTTGACCTCGCAAGTATTCACGCACCGTGTCGAGCTGGCGCGGACCGACGCTGGTTGCAGAATACTCGGGGGCCCACCGCAGGCCCAACACATTGCCGGGGAGCCGACTTGCGGCGTGGCTGCTCCCGCCCTTGAAAAACTGCACCAAACGGGGGAGATCGATGCGTGGCGGCGTCCGCACGACCATGTGGACGTGTGTCCGGAGAATTTCGACGTCCACGATTTGCACGTCTTGGCGGGCAGCGGTCTTCTTGAAATAGTCGTCCAAGAACGATTTTGTCGGCTCGTTTATCATCGGCCTGCGCTCGAGCGTGGTCCATACAAGGTGAATGAAGATCTGGTGCGCTGACATGGTTCGAGATGCGACTGTCCTTTAGGACAACGTTGGCCGAGCACAGGCTTTAGCCTGTCCAAAACCCAAGCCACGAACGGGTCCCTATCCAAAAACCCCAACGCGGGGACACCTCCAATCTCGCCCGGCCCATCAACCACAACTCAACCAATCGTCAGAATGCCATGGGGAAGTCAGATGCGGTATAGCGGGCTGACTCGAAGCGCGGTAAAACTGAGCTTATGAACAGAAACCTCCTGCTGCTCGCCGGGCTGTGCGTTTCCGGCCCACTCGCCGCGCAAGCGCCCGGGAAATTCCCCCCCGACTCGCTCATCAACGTCAAAGTCATTCCGAAGAACACGCCGGTGATGCAGGTCGTCGGCATCATGCGCAACTTCGCCGGCGGGCTCGGGGTGCGGTGCCAGTTCTGCCACGTGGGTCAGGAGGGCCAGCCCCTCGCACAATTCGACTTCGCCAAGGACGAAAAGCGCACCAAGCTCACGGCGCGGCAGATGATGCGGATGGTGGAGGAGATCAACCGGCGGCTCGACACCCTCCCCGAGCACGCGCAGATGATGAGCCACGTCGAGGTGACGTGCCAGACCTGTCATCGCGGGGTGAGCCGGCCGATGTCGCTCGAACAGCTGATTCAGGAGACGGCCCAGACGTCGGGTGCCGACTCCGCGACGCGGGCGTATCGTGCGCTGCGCGACCGCTACTACGGCCGCGCGGCCTACGACTTCGGTGAGCCCACGCTGGACGTCGCGGCCTTCCGTCTGGCGCGCGGCGGGAAATTCGCCGAGGCGTTCGCGATCCTGAAGCTCAACGAGGAGCAGTTCCCGACGTCGTCGAACCTCGCGACGTTCCGCGCCAACATCAACTTGCTGAAGGGCGACACGACCGCCGCGATCGCGTCATTCCGCGAAGCGATTCGGCGCGATTCCACGAACGGCGAGGCGCAGGGCAGGCTGCGGGCGCTTACTCGACCCTAGCTTTTGTAATCTTGTCGAGCTTGGGGAACTGCCGGGCGAGATACTTTTCGCCCTCGACGTTCAGCCGGTATTGCTCGGGGCCGCGCCCGTTCGGCGCGCCCTCGCCGTAGCCGCCGTACAGCGCGTCGACGACCTCCATCCCTTCCACCACCTGCCCGAACGGCGCGAACCCACTCGCGTCCAGCCGGTTGTTGTCGCCGAAATTGATGAAAATCTGCGTCGTGCGCGTCCCCGGACCCGCGGTCGCGTAGGTCACCATGCCGCGCCCATTGGTCCGGCGCACGGGATCGTCGGGGATCACGCGCGGGCGCCACGCCGCCGTCACCCCCGTGTCGCCGTGGATGCCGAACTGCGCCATGAAGCCGGGAATGACGCGGAAGAAGCGCACACCGTCGTAGAACCCGGCGCGCACCAGGTTGTAAAAGCGGTCGACCCCGTGCGGCGCCCAGGCGCGATGCACGGCGATGACAAAGTCGCCTTTGGTCGTGGAGAAGCGCACCCGGAAGCTGTCGGGTGCCTGCTGGGCGAAGCCCGGATCGGCCGGGTTGTGGATGTCCGGCGCGCCCGCGGGGGGCTGCGGCGCCGGCTTTTCACACGACACCGCTGCCACGACCGTGAGGGCCGTCACGGAGATGTACGGGAAGTATCGCATAACGCTATGGTAGCTTGGCCGGAACGCGTTCGCTATAGTGTGCCCACGCCTCGCCAGAGAGGACTCGATGGACGGCTGGATCGCCGGACGCATTCGCGCGACGTCGCTGCGCCGTGTGGTCGTGTGGACTCTCGCCCTCGTCGGCTTCGTGGTGGTCGCGACCAGCGACCGCCGCTACATCGCGAACTTTCTCAGCGGGCCCTACCCGCTCGCGCGGGCGGATCTCGATTCGATCGGCGATGTGACGAGCACGCCGCGCTACTATGCGCGGATTTCCGCTGATCGCGTCATCGACACCGGGATCCGGCAATACACCGTCCATTCGCAAAGTGGTGTCGAGACGAGCCGCGAAGAGTCGGGAGCATACACTGCCTTCGTGCTCGGCAATCGGTACCTGGTCGTGAAGACGGGCGTCGATCAACCCTCGGTCGCCGAGGGGAAGCTCGCGCCGTGGCCGACCGACCTGGACCCACAGCTCTTCGCTAGCAAGGAGATGCGCTCACTCCGGCCCATGTTCTATCCGTTCTATCTGGACAGCGATTCGTTCCGCCGTCCCGGCTTCGTGGTGATCGGCATCGGCATCGTCTTTCTCTTGCTCTTCGTCTGGCAGACGCTCCCGGCGTGGCGCGCATGGCGTAATCCCGAGCGGCATCCGCTCTGGAAGCGCGTCGCGCAGTGGGGGGGCGATCCGATGGGCATCGCGCTCGAGGCCGAGCACGACTACGAAAATTCGCTCATGCGGGGCAAGGCGGGGTGGCGCATGGGGAACAAGTTTCTCGTGCGCTCGACCTTTTTCACGTTCAATGTCTTGCGGTTTCACGACGTGCTGTGGGGCTACAAAAAGATCACCCGGCACAGCATCAACTTCATTCCGACGGGCAAGACATACGAAGCGATCGTCGCCTGCTATGGCGGCACCGCCACCATTCCCGGCAAGGAAAAGAAGGTGAACGAGCTGCTCACCTTTGTGCAGCAGCGCGCCCCGTGGGCGATTTACGGCTACAGCGATCAGCTCGCCGCGACGTTCAACAAGCACCGCCAGGACTTCGTGCGCAGCGTGGAACAGCGCCGCCAGGAATGGGCGCAGAAGACAGGCAAGGCATAACGCCCTTGGCCATCGTACCCGTCCAGCTATACAGTAGAAAGGCCCCCGCCCCAAATCTTCATATGCCGGGTCTCCGGCATCAGCCGCAGCGAAAGCAGCAGCGCCACCGCCGGCACCGCGATGGAATACGCGAGCGTGAGGCCGAGGCTCTGCGTGGCGGTCCAGACCGCCGTGGTGATGAGCGGGACCGCGCCGCCGCCCCAGCCATTGCCGATGTGATATGGCACCGACACCGACGTGTAACGGATCCGGCTGGGGAAGTACTCGGCGAGGAACGCCGCGATCGGTCCATACACCATACCGACGTAAGAGACGAGGACCGCGACGATGAGGATGGCGAGCGGATAGCTGATTGCGCCGGGCTGGGTGACGTTGCCGAGGATCGCGTACAGCGGATAGTAGGTCGTGGCGGCGAGCAGGAATCCCGCAAGAATGATCGGTTTGCGGCCGACCCGATCGGACAGCCAGCCGAACAGCACCAGGGTCGGCGTCGCGATCAAGAGTCCTACGCCGACGATCACGCTGGAATTGAGCGCGTCCATCTTGCTCACCGTCTGCAGAAAGTAGATCGCCCAGAACTGGCTCGAGTACCAGACGCACCCCTCGCCCAGCACCACGATCGTGGCGATCAACACGTAGCGGAGATTCTGGCCGGTGAACGCTTCCTTCCAGGGATGCGTGGCCGTCTGTCCCCTGGCTTTGATCTCCTGGAAAATCGGCGTTTCCTGGAGCCGCAGCCGGATGTAGATGGCTACCACGACGAGCAGCAGCGACACCAGGAACGGAATCCGCCAGCCCCAGGCGTTGAATGCCTCGGTCCCGAGGATCGTGCGCGTCCCGATGATCACGCCGAGCGAGAGCACGATGCCGAGCGTCGGCGAGGTCTGCAGCCACCCCGTGTAGGCGCCGCGCTTTTCGTCGGGGACGTGCTCGGCGACGAACGTGATGGCGCCGCCGTACTCCCCGCCCAGGCAGAGCCCCTGCACGAGCCGGAGCAGCAGCAGGATGATCGGGGCCAGGAGACCGATTTTCGCATAGGTCGGGACCACCCCGATCAACGCCGTCGAGATCCCGATCCCGCTGAGGGTAATGAGGAACGTGTATTTCCGGCCGACGATGTCGCCGACGCGGCCCAGGATGAGCGCGCCCAGCGGGCGGACGAAGAAGCCGACCGCGAAGATTGCCACCCAGCGCACCAGGGCGGCGGCGGGATGAGTCGGGTCGAAGAACTTGACCGACAGAATCGTCGCCAGACTGCCGAAGACGTAAAAGTCGTACCATTCAATGATGTTACCGACGGCGGCCGCCGTGACGACGCGGCGCAGGGCGTTGGCCTCCAGGTTCGGAGCGGGGGTGGGGGTGGGCATGAGCGAGGCTAGCCCGCGCTTTCCCACCGCGCAATGGCGGGGCCGGAACCGTGATTTCCGGCCACGCGGGCCATTGCGCCGGGCGTTATGTTACTCGGGCATGGGTGACAGCGACCTACCACCCCCCAATCGACCGTCCCGCGGATCGGGTTCTCTCACGGTTCACCTCGCCGACGAGCTGGACGTCTATTTCAACGAAGTCGCCCATGGCCGCCCGGTCGGATTTGTCGCATCCCCCAAATGGAAGCCGCGCACCGACGTCTATGAGACCGACGGCGAGCTGATCGTCCACATGGACATCGCCGGGATGCAGGCGGGGGACTTCCGCGTCGAGCTGGACGAAGGGATCCTGAAGATTGCGGGCGAGCGCACCACGCGGCAGCAGGGCAAGCGCCACTATCACTCGATGGAAGTGCAGATCGGGCCGTTCGAGCGGCGCTTCCGGCTGCCGGTCGTCGTCGATCCGGCGTCGATCAAGGCCACCTACGAGCACGGCTTCCTCGAGATCCGGCTGGCCAAGCAACCGCCGCGCTCCTCGGGCGCACAATCGGTGCGGGTGACCTAATGGAGCGCCTGCCGGTCCTTCCTCTGGGCCAGCTCGTTGTTTATCCCCACGTCGTCATCCCGCTGGCCCTCACTGATCCCAAAGCCGTTCAGCTGATCGACGAGATCATCCAGGGCGAAAAGCGCCTGCTGCTCGGCGTCGTGAAGTCGATGGGCGGGATGGAGCCGCCCGAGGGCGCGGTGATGAACACCCTCCCGCACCAGCTCTACGACGTCGGCACCCTCGGCACGATCGTCCGGATGCTCAAACTCGGCGACGGCTCGGTGCGGGTGATGGTGCAGGGGCTGGAGCGCGCGCGGCTGGGCAACGTGGCGCAGGGCGAGAAGTGGCTGATGGCGGACACGGAGCCGCTGATCGAAAACCTGCTCGAGGACGCACGCACCGAAGCGCTGAAGCGCACGGTCATCGCGCAGTTCTCGCGCGTCATCGACATCGCCCCCTATCTCGGCGCCGAGCTGCACGAAGTGCTCGCCGGCATCAACGAAGCTGGGAAGCTGGCCGACTTCATCGCGGCGAACCTGGATCTCGCCCTCCCGGCCAAAGCCGAGCTGCTCGCGATCGACGACGTCACGCGCCGGCTGGAACGGCTCGGCGAATTCATGGTGCAGGAGCTGCAGGTGCTGGAGGTCGGGACCCAGATTCAGGAAAAAGTGAAAACGCGCCTCGACCAGAATCAGCGCGAATACGTGCTGCGCGAGCAGCTGCAGGTGATCCGCCAGGAGCTCGGGGAAGGCGAGGGCGACGACGAGCTCGAAGAGCTCGGCAGGCGGCTCGACGAGGCCAAGCTCTCGGCGGAAGGGAAAAAAGTGGCCGACCGCGAGCTCAAACGCCTGCGCCAGATGTCGCCGCAGTCGGCCGAGTATCAGGTCGCGCGCACCTATCTCGACGTGTTTGCCGCGCTGCCCTGGAGCCGCGTCACGCAGGATCGGCTCGAGCTCAAGGCGGCGCGCGAGATCCTCGATCGCGACCATTACGATCTCAAGACCATCAAGGAACGCATCCTCGAGTATCTCGCGGTGCGGACGCTGAATCCCGACGCGAAGGGCTCGATCCTCTGCTTCGTGGGACCGCCGGGCGTCGGTAAAACGTCGCTCGGGCAGAGCATCGCCGAGGCACTGGGACGCAAGTTCACGCGCGTCTCGCTCGGCGGAGTGCGCGACGAGGCCGAGATCCGCGGTCACCGCCGCACGTATGTCGGTGCCATCCCCGGACGCATCATTCACGCGCTGCAGCGCTGCGAGACGCGGACACCGGTGTTGATGCTGGACGAGGTGGACAAAATGGGTGCCGACGTGCGCGGCGATCCCACCGCGGCGTTGCTCGAGGTGCTCGATCCCGCGCAGAACTCGACCTTTGTCGATCACTACCTCGAGGTGCCGTTCGATCTGTCCGGCGTGATGTTCATCGCGACCGCGAACAGCACCATGCCGATTCCCGATCCGCTGCTCGACCGCATGGAGCAGCTCACCCTCGTCGGCTACACGCCGTCCGAGAAGCTCCAGATCGCCAAGCGCTATCTCATGCCGCGCCAGCTCAAGGAGACGGGACTGGGGAAGGGCAAGGAAGCCGAGCGCGCCCATGTCGCCGACGCCGCGCTCGACCGCCTGATCGCCGAGTACACCAGAGAAGCGGGCGTCCGCCAGCTGGAGCGCGAGATCCAGGGCGTGCTCCGCAAGGCCGCACTCGAGGTGGTCGAGGGGAAGTCGACAAGCGTGAGAATCTCCTCGAAGAATCTCGAGAAGTACGCGGGACAGCCGAAGGTGCAGAGTGAAGTGGCGGGCCGCGCCCCCGAGATTGGGGTCGCGACCGGGCTCGCATGGACGCCGACCGGCGGCGACATCATGTTCATCGAAGCGATCCGCATGCCCGGCAAGGGCCAGATCACCCTGACCGGCCAGCTCGGCGACGTGATGAAAGAATCGGCGCAGGCCGCGTGGAGCCTGCTCCGCGCCCGCGCGAGCGCGTTGGGGATCCCGCTCGACGTCTTCACGCAGTCGGACGTGCATCTGCACGTGCCGGCGGGCGGCGTGCCGAAAGACGGACCCTCGGCCGGCATCACGATCGCCGCGGCGCTCGCGTCGCTGTTGTGCCGCCGGCCAGCGCGGCACGAAGTCGCCATGACGGGCGAGCTGACGCTGCGGGGCAGGGTGCTGCCGATCGGCGGGCTCAAGGAAAAGCTGACGGCGGCGGCGCGAGCCGGGGTGAAATCGGTGCTCGTTCCCGAACGCAACAAGAACGACCTTATTGACTTGCCTGAAGAGGTGCAGAAGTTGCTCAATATCCAGCTCGTGGAAACGATTGACGATGTGCTCGAATTGGCGCTGCTCGAGGCGCCCGTCGAAGACCGCAAGAGCGAGCGCCGCTCGGGCGGCATTCGCGTGGTGACGACCCCGCCGGGACCAGCCGCACCGCTGGCTCCGGGCGAGGTCCGGCGATGAGCGACGTCGCCACGCTCGAAGCGGCACTCGCCGAGATCCGGCGCCGCGACGGCAAGTACAACGAGCGCGCGTACGTGTTCGTGCTCGCGGCGCTCGAGTTCGCGCAGACGCGCCTGCCCGCGCGGCGCCATTTGAGCGGCGTCGAGCTGGCCTGGGCCTGCCGCGATCTTGCGCTCGAGCAGTTCGGGATGCTCGCGTCGGCGGTGCTGACGCACTGGGGCATCCTGACCACCGACGATTTCGGGCAGATCGTGTTCATGCTGATCGACGTGGGATTGCTCGCGCGCCAGCCGGCCGATCGCATCGAAGACTTCGAGCGCGTCTACGAGTTCGCCGAGGTTTTCAAGGCGGGGGCGGGCTATCGTTGGCCGGGAGTCTCCTCTTCGGGGTGACGCCCGGCGTCCGGCCGCCCGCCGTCAGCGGGCGCTTTTATCCTTCCGATCCCGTCGAGCTGCGGGCGACCGTCGCTACCATGCTCGCCGACGCTCGCGCGAACCCAGCCCCGGTCCGGGCCATCATCGTTCCACACGCCGGCTACATCTATTCCGGACGCACCGCCGCGAAAGTCTTCGCTCGCGTCACAATCCCCGGCTTGGTCATCATCCTCGCGCCCAATCACACCGGCATTTCCGACGCCGAGGGTGGCGTGTCGCTGTGGGAGGCCGGGGCCTTTCGCACGCCGCTGGGCGACGTCCCGGTCGATGCGGAAATGGCGGCGGCGCTCCTCGAAGTCTCCCGCGGTGTCGTGGGAGTGGACCATGACGCTCATCGGGCCGAGCATGCCGTTGAAGTCGAGCTCCCATTTCTGCAAATGCTGCGTGCCGACGTGCGCATCGTGCCACTCGTGATCGCCTGGGACGCCTGGGAGGCAGCGCGCGCGCTCGGCGAGATGCTCGCCCGCCTCGTCACGGCGACACGCGAGCCGGTGTTGCTGCTCGCCTCGAGCGACCTCAACCACTACGAACCCTCGGGCGTCTCCGAGAACAAAGACGCGCGTGCGCTCGATGCCGTGGAGGCGCTCGATGGCGAGGAGCTGCTCGCCCGCTGCAAGCGCGAGCGCATCTCGATGTGCGGCCGCGGGCCGGCGGCCGTGGTGCTGGCCGCGGCGAAAGCGCTGGGCGGGGCCCGGGCCGACGTGGTAGACTACCGCCACTCCGGCTGGGTCTCGGGCGATAACGCGCGCGTGGTAGGGTACGCGGGGGTGGTGATTCCGTGAATCCGATTCCGGTTCTGGCGGCGAGCGAAGCAGCGGCGTGGGATGCGGCGGCGCGCACCCAGTATCGCGTGCCGAGCCGCGTGCTGATGGAGACGGCGGGCCGAGCCACGGTGCAGGTGCTCGTCACCGAGCTGCCCGAGGCAACGACCGGCGGTGTCCTGGTCGCCGCGGGCGCCGGGAATAACGGCGGGGACGGCTGGGTGATCGCCCGCGCGCTCCACGCCACCGGGATTCCCGTTTGGGTCGCGGCCGTCGATCCGAAAACCGACGACGCGATCGATAATCGCGCGCTCGCGCGCGTGGATGGCGTGCGAGAGCTGGGGCGCGAAGAAGCCTGGCCGCAGGCCGCCGTCGCGGTGGATGCGCTGCTCGGCACCGGCGCGGCAGGTCCTGCCAAGGGAGAGGTGCTGGCGCTCGCGGAGCGGCTGAGCGCCTACGGGGCGCCCATCCTCGCCGTCGACGGACCGACGGGGCTCGATCTCACGAGCGGTGAAGCGCACGGTCCCGTTCACGCCCGCCTCACCGTCACCTTCGGAGGGCCGCGGCGCGGTCACCTGCTGGCGCGCGAATGGTGCGGCAAGATCGTCGTCGTGGACATCGGATTCCCGCCCGCCGACGCGGTGTGGCCGGTGCTCGTCACCGACCGGTGGGCGGCCGGCCGGCTCCCGCGGCTCGCGCCGCAAATGCACAAGGGCGATCGCGGCCGCGTGTGTGTGGTTGGCGGCGCGGACGGGATGAGCGGCGCGGCGCTCCATGCCGCCCGCGCCGCGCTTGCCGCCGGCGCTGGGCTCGTCAAGCTGGTGGCGGCACGCCAAACGATCGCGGCGGCCCAGGCCAGTCTCCCTGATTTGTTGACGGTGGAATCGGCACTCGGGGAAACGCTCGAGCCCGCCGCCCGAGAAGCGGTCGAGTGGGCGGATGCGCTGGTCATCGGTCCGGGTCTCGGCCGCGAGCCGCGCTCGGCACGCGCGAGTTTTGTCGCCGCCGCGCTGTCGCGTCGTACGATCCCAACCGTCGTCGACGCGGACGCGCTCCATTTGCTCTCGGAAGCCACCCTGACACCAGGCACCAGACACCTGGTTTTGACCCCACATCTTGGAGAGTTTCGTGCCCTCGTCGGCGACGCACTCGCAGACGAGGCCGCCAACGATCGCTGGTCTGCCGCCGGCCGCGCGGCCGCGAAGCTCAAATGCACGGTCTTGTTGAAGGGGGTTCCGACCGTCATCGCGGATCTGCGGGGCCCCGCGCAGGTCGTCGCCAGCGGGAATCCTGGACTCGCGACGGGCGGCAGCGGTGACCTGCTGGCGGGATTCATCGGGGCCTTCCTGGCGCGCGGCACGGCGCCTGCGGAGGCGGCTGCGCTTGGCGCGCATGCGCTCGGTCGCGCCGCGGAGCAGGGGGCACGGCAGTGGACCGCGCGCAGCCTGCGCCCCGCCGACGTGCTTGCCGCCCTCCCCGAGGTGTGGAGGGCCTGGCGGGAGGTCCTCCCTGCACGACCTCCCGTTCTCGCGGAACTTGAAGCCCCTGACGTGTTGTAATACATGGCAATACGATGAACCTCGGCCCAGGCAAGGAATTCGACCGCGTTCGTGGGATCCTCGCGCAGATTGCAGAGGTCGCGGGCGACGTGTCGGAACTCGGGGATGACTGCGCGCTGATTCCGTTCGGCACGGCGACCCTGGCTGTCAGCATCGACACCTCGCTCGAGAACGTCCACTTCCGGACCGACTGGCTCAACTTCAAGGAGATCGGATTTCGCGCCGCCGGCGCGGCGCTCTCCGATCTGGCCGCGGAGGGCGCCAAACCGCTCGGCGTGCTGGCCTCGTTGGGGATTCCGCCGATCGACGGAAAGAAGGGCGCCGACCCCGCCGCGGAGATCATGGCCGGTGTCGCGAGCATGGTGAAGAACGTCGACGCGAAGGTGCTGGGCGGCGATTTGGCCCGCTCCGACCGCTACCTGGTGGACGTGTGTGTCATCGGCGTCGCGGATCGGCCGGTGCGTCGCTCCGGGGCGCGGGAAGGCGATGGGCTCTGGGTCACCGGATATCTGGGAGGCGCGGCGCTCGCCCTCGAGCACTTTGGCGCCGGGAAGAGCATGCCGGCCGCGCTGCGGAATCGGTACGTGTGCCCGGAGCCGCGCATCGAGGCCGGCCTCTGGCTGGCGAATCACGGCGCCAGTGCGATGATCGATATCTCCGATGGTCTCACGGCGGACGCTCAGCATCTCGCCGCCGCGTCCGAAGTCGGCATCGAGATCAACCTCGAGCACATCCCGTGCTGGGAGGGCGTGGGTGCGATGGCCGCGGTCGCCAGCGGAGAGGAGTTCGAGCTACTCTGCACCATGCCGCCGACGTTCGGTGATACCAGCGTCTCCGCATTCCGCGCCCAGACCGGCTTGCAGTTGACCCGCATCGGCACCTGCCTGCGCGGTGCCGGCGGACGGCGCGGCGGCGTGCGACTGCTCAACCACAGCACACCGGTGGACCTGCCCGCGGGATACGATCACTTCGCGTGATCCGCACCCTCTGGTACTATGTAGTTCTCGCTGTTTCCGCAGTCATTCACGCATCCGGAGCCTTCGTGGCCGGGGTGTTCCGCGTCAAGAACCGCCGCGGCGGCGTGTACGACTGGGCGGGAACCGACTGGGCGCGCGACGTCCTGCGCGCGGCCGGCACTCCCGTCATCGCGCAAGGTCTCGAGTCCATCCCCCGCGATCAGCCGGTCATCTACGCGTCCAATCACTCGTCGATGTTCGACATCTGGACCCTGTTCGCCACGCTCCCCGGCTCGATCCGGTTCGTCGCCAAGCGCGAGCTGTTCCGGATTCCGCTGCTGGGCGGCGCGATGCTCGCCGCCGGACACATTCCGATCCATCGCGAGGCGCGCAAGAAAGCGTTCGAGGCCTACGATGAAGCCGCGCGCACGATTCGCGCGGGGATTTCGAACATTGTGGTCTTCCCGGAGGGAACCCGCAGCCGCACCGGTGAGTTGTTGCCGTTCAAGAACGCGCCGTTTGGGCTCGCGATCGCCGCCCAGGTCCCGATCGTGCCGGTGTACGTGCACCACACCTTCGAGATCCTCCCCAAGGGCGCCTGGCGGCTGCGTTCGCGTCCCATCCAACTGCTCGTCGCACCACCCATACCCACGCGCGGCCTCCGTCCTGCCGATCGCGACCGCCTGCGCGAACAGGTTCGCGCGGCGATGGTTGCTCTTCAGTCGAAGGCACGGTAGGGTTCGTTCCACGATGAGCACCGTCATCGCGGTACACGCACGCGAGATTCTGGATTCCCGGGGCAACCCCACCGTCGAGACCGATGTCACGCTGGCGAGCGGCGCGAGTGGCACCGCGGCCGTGCCGAGCGGCGCGTCGACCGGCGAGCACGAAGCCGTCGAGCTACGCGACGGCGACACCAAGCGCTTCGGCGGCAAAGGCGTGCTCGAGGCGGTCAAGAACGTGAACGAGGTGATCGGGCCGCGGCTCGAAGGCCTGTCGGCCGAGGATCAGATCGCGATCGACTACGCCATGCTCGATCTCGATGGCACCCCCAACAAAAGTCACCTCGGCGCGAACGCCATTCTCTCGGTGTCGCTGGCGGTCGCCCGCGCGGCCGCCCAGGATGCCGGGCTGGCGCTCTACCGCTACCTCGGCGGGCCGGTTGCCCACGTGCTGCCCGTGCCGATGATGAACATCCTGAACGGCGGCGCCCACGCGGCGAACACCGTCGACTCCCAGGAGTTCATGGTTGTCCCGATCGGCGCCGAATCGTTTCCCGAAGGCTTGCGCATGGGCGTCGAGGTGTTTCATGCCCTGAAGAAGGTGCTGGCCAAGCGGGGGCTCTCGACGGCGGTGGGCGACGAAGGAGGCTTTGCGCCCGACCTGCCGAACGACGAAGCGGCGCTCGAGGCGATTATGGCCGCGATCGATGCGGCCGGCTTCGAGGCGGGGAAGGACATCGCCATCGCGCTCGACGTGGCGGCCTCGGAGCTGTACGAAGACGGCGCCTACACCTTCAAGAAGAGCAAGGGCGGCACCAAGAGCGCCGAAGAGATGATCGCGCTCTACAAAGGATGGATCGATCGCTATCCGATCGTCTCCATTGAGGACGGCCTGGCGGAGGATGACTGGACGGGATGGGCAAAGCTCACAGAATCGTTACAGGAACGTGTGCAGCTTGTAGGCGATGATCTCTTTTGTACCAACGTCGAGCGGTTGGCGCGGGGCATCGAGGAAGGCGTGGCGAACGCCATTCTGATCAAGGTGAACCAGATCGGCACCCTGACCGAGACGCTGCAGTGCATCGACCTGGCGCGCGGCAACGGCTACGGCTCCGTGATCTCGCACCGCTCCGGCGAAACCGAAGACACGTTCATCGCGGATCTCGCGGTCGCCACCGGGGTGGGCCAGATCAAGACCGGCAGCGCCTCGCGCACGGAGCGTGTCGCGAAGTACAACCAGCTGCTCCGCATCGCCGAAGAGCTTGGCGACGTGGCGCATTACCCTGGCCGCCACCTGTACGGCTTGTGACGCGCACGCGCCTGGCCGGCATCGCCGGCGGTGTGGGGCTGCTGGCGCTCGCCGTCTGGGGCGGGGAATACGGCACCGCCGACTGGATCACGATCCGGCGGCAGCTCGCCGAGGAGCGGGCGAAGGTCGCGGTGTTGCATGTCGAAATCGACTCGCTGGCCAAGCTGGCGCACGACCTGGAGACGAATCCCGCGGTGCAGGAGCGCGTGGCACGCGAGCAATTCGGGATGATCCGAGACGGCGAGGTACTCTACCGCGTCGTGCCCAAATAGAGGAGCCACTATGAAGCTGCTGGGTCGGTTCGTACCTGTCGTCGCTCTCACCGTCGCTCTGGGTGCCGCTGCCGCGTGTGGTGGCGACTCCACAGGGCCAACGGCCGGCTCTATCACGGGCATCTTCGGTGAAAGCGATTCCATGTTCACCGGTGGAACCATCAACATCGGTTTCACGGTCCTGAACTCCGACGGCTTTCCCCTGAAGGGCGCGAGGGTCACGTGGACGCTGGCTCCCGCCACCGCCGCGATCATCACGCCGGCGACGCAGACGTCGGACACGGCGGGAGCGGTCGTCGCGTCGGTCCACGTCGGTAGCGTGGTGGGTGCGTTCACCGCGAGTGCCGCCGTCAACGGCGTGGCGCCGATCGTGTTTCACTTGAAGGCGCTCGATCCCTGCGGGTTCGCGACCAACTACGTCGTCGGCGACACGATTTCCGGGGCGCTCGCGCGGACCGACTGCAAGATCAGCGGCTACTTCTACGACTTCTACGCGTTCGATTTGCCGTCGGGCCAGAACAGCATCCGCATCAACATGACCTCCACGGCGTTCGACGCGTACGTGGATCTCTATTCCAACGCGACGGGCAACGTGCTCGGCTCGGATGACGACATTCAGGCGGGCGTCATTCAGAACTCGCAGCTCGACATCATCCTGGGGCAGGGCGGCAGCTACATCATCGGCGCCAACTCGTACGACACAAACACCGTCGGCGCCTACAAGCTGTGGGTCGAGCCGCGGGCGACGTCGCTCGTCAATTGCCAGGACGCGTGGATCTCCGGTCCCGTGACGATCACCGACACCGTGCGCACGACCGACTGCACCCTCAACGGCGCGCATCTCGACCGCATCTTCCTGTTCGCCAAGGGCGGCGCGGTCTTGAATTTCATCGAACGCTCGCCGGCGATGAACCCGCTGCTCAAGCTGTACTTCGCCAACTTCACGACGTCGACGTTCGATTCCGTGACGGCGAACGACGACAGCTCGGTCGGGAATGCCGACGCGTACGTCACCTACACCGTTCCGGCCGACGGTCTCTACCAGCTGCGCGTGGGGACTGCGACCGTGGGCGACACCGGCCAGTACACGCTGGTCTCGGCGCCCATCGGTCAAGCGAGCGCGCGCAGATCGCAATCTCTGAACGAGATCCTGCGCTTCTACCCGCGCGTGAAAGGTTGGAAGGCAAAGCTCTAGTCCTGCTGGTGTCACTGGCCGTCCCTGCGGCGCTTCGCGCGCAGGGACGGCCGTGTGATCCTCCCACACCGCTCGGCCCCAGTCACGATCTGTACTGTCTCGAGCTCGTCCCCGCGCCGGGCGTCGCGGGCGTCTCGGGACGCGTCGAGCTCGCGAGTCCGCCCGGTCCGTTCACCGTAGCCGTCACCGCGGACGGACATTCGCGATTCATCCCGATCGCATTTCTCAGCGGTCTCCCACGCACCACGCACGACGCACGACGTACGGATGTCGTCTCCATCGCGTGGGCCGTCTCACCGCAGATGGACACGCTGATCAAGCTCGGCCCCGTGCGGAACGGCCGCACGACGCTGCGGTCGATCGATCTCGACAAGTTCCTCATTCTCATTTCCACCGAGCGCAGCACCTCGGTCAGCGCTCCGCGCGGCCGCATGATTCTGCGCGGCCAGTCGCCGAGCACACGGCCGTTCCCGCCGGACGTGCTGGAGTTCTCCGTCGGTGGCATGAGCATGCCCGAAGCGATGGAGCACCACCACGACGATTCGACTGCCTGGCCGATGCCGCCGGTGCCCGCGGGTCTGACG
>DASWDA010000135.1:0-2515 GCA_036395695.1 Gemmatimonadales bacterium | reverse complement strand
CCGCCGGCACGAATTCGCGCCACGGCACGACGCCGATGATCGAGAAGTTGATCGCGACGTAGATCAGCGCCACCGCCACCGTGCTCAGCAGGATCGAGCGGGGAATGACCCGCCCCGGGTTCTTGACCTCGTCCCCGATGTAGCAGACGTCGTAGTACCCGAGGTAATCGTAGACGCCGATGAGTGAGGCGGCGCCGAGCCCGCGCAAGAGACCGCGTGAGAGGGTGAAGGCGCCGGGCGGAAAATCGAACGCCAGCCGCGGATCGAAGTGCAGCGCGCCGGTCACGACCACGACGATGACCGTCACGATCGTGCCGATCCAGAGTGTCAGGGTGATCGTGGCGATCGATTTGATGCGGCGATACAGCAGCACGACGTTCACGAGTCCCACGACGGCGATCACGAGCATCGTCTGCGATGCCGTGATCCCCTTCCAGATGTAGCCCAGGTAGTTGGAGAAGCCGATGTACCCCGAGGCGATTTCGAGTGGGCCGCTCAAAATGAATTGCCAGACGAAGAGAAATCCCATCAGCCGGCCCACGGTCGCGGCGCCGTATCCCTGCCGCAGGTAGCCGAAGGACCCTCCCGACCCCGGCATTGCCGCGCCCAGCTCGCTCCACACCATGCCGTCGCACAGCACGATGACCAGTGCCACAGCCCAGCCGAGCATCGCCTGCGGGCCGCCGAGCGCGGTCATGAGCAGCGGGATCGTGATGAACGGCCCGATCCCGATCATGTTCGTCATGTTGAGCGCGCTGGCGTGCAGCAAGCCGAAGCGCCGCTCCATGGGGTTACCGTCCTGAGAAGAGGCCGACACTCAGTGCCACCACGAGGGACCAGTCGAAGTTCTGAAAAGGCTGGGTCGATGCGATGGCGACGAGACCCGCCCCCACCCGGGGAACCGGGATCGGGACGAAGGTCGTGCTGATGATAATGGGATAGGGACGATACTGGTGGTCCTCGAGCCACAGCAGGCCGGCGCCGCTGCAAAGACCGCGACGGAGAGGGGGGTCCGAAGCACGCCCTAATGTACGTCTGCGACGCGATGCCGCTGCAGCCGCAGCTCCAAGTGGCGGCGTACGTCGGGCCACTCCGCCGCGAGAATGCTGTACATGACGACGTCGCGCGCGCTGCCGTCGCGGCGGATGCGTAATGGCGAATCACGCCGTCTTTCTTGGCGCCGAGGGCTTCGATCGCGAGCTGCGAGCGGAAATTGAAATTGTCGGTCCGCAGGCCGACGACCTTGCAGCCAAGCGTGTCGAAGGCGTGGCCGAGCAGGAGCAGCTTGCACGTGGTGTTGACGTGGGTGCGCTGGCGACTCTTCCCATACCACGTGTGGCCGATTTCCAGGCGGTCGATCGCCGGCGCGATGTCGTGATACCGTGTTGATCCGATGATCGCGCCGGTCGGCAGATCGCGTACCACCCACGGCAGCATGTGACCGTCGCGCTGACCCTTGAGCGCCTCCGTCACGTACGCGCGCATGCCGTCAGGTGGCGGGACCGCGACGAACCAGAACTCCCACAGCCGGCCGTCAGACGCGGCCGCCGCCAGCGCGTCGCTGTGCCCCTCGGTCAACGGCTCCAGGCGGATGCCGTGCCGTTCGAGCACGACCGGCTGAAGGTTTATCACGGCACAGAAGCTACAACCTAGTCCGGTGTCGTGCCGGATCTCAACAGATTCGCAAAGGGCGTTTGAGACGCCGCCCGTCGCCACTGGTTTCCATACCTGTCGTCGAGGAATCGGACAACCACGCGGTTATTCCTTCCCAGACACACGTCGAGCTCGGGCTCGCCATCTCCGAGCATGACAATCTGAACATGGTAGCGCTTCTCGAACGCCAAGTCCTTCCGCGTCGGTGCAAGCGGAGCCAGGCCGCCGTTGTAAATGAGCTGCGGTTCCCCTCGGGCAATGTCGGCCAGTGCAGTCACCGAGTCGTGGGGGCAATAGCCTTGGAGCACGATTATTCCCAGTGACGTGTCGCGACCGGCGACCGTGATGTCACGGGCGTAGGGGTGATACAGGATGTAGCGAGCCGTGAGAGCGTAGGGGCCCGGCGACACGCTGGTCAGCGTGAATGCGCCCAGTGAATCAGTGACGGTGACAAAGCGCCGATGTTTAGCATCATCCAGCTGAACCTGCGCCATCCAGATGGGAGATGAATCCACACTCGAGCGAACGAACCCGCGTACCGTCGTTCCGGAATCAGCTGGTTGCTGCGCCGCCGCGGGAATTGCCAGGGTCGCGCACAGCAGCAGGATCCAAACGCGCTGGATCATGGCGCGACGTAATCCTGCGCCGCGACGATCTGCCAGTTACCGCCGCGTTTGACCCACGTGTCCGTGAAGCGGTAGCGACGCTGGAATTCTCCGCTCGAGCCGCGGCCGGCGACGACGAGCCACCCGGTGACGACCGCCGTCACCGGGCCAAAGCGGTGCACGACCATCGAGTCGTTATGCGCAGCCGCGACGGTATCCGATCCCGTAATCACCGAGCTCAGCACCGCTCGGCGGTC
>DASWDA010000134.1:0-7924 GCA_036395695.1 Gemmatimonadales bacterium | reverse complement strand
CATTCAGCGCGGTACCAAGTTCCATCCCGGCAAGAACGTGCGGCGCGCCTCGAACGATACGTTGTTCACGACCATCGACGGTCACGTCAAATTCGAGCACAAGAACAAGCAGCGCTTTCAGGTCAGCGTGTATCCGGCGGCGGCTAGGAACTAGTCAGGGGCGGTAAAGGGGCGGTAGGAGGCGGTAGGGGGAAAAACCCCACCGCCTTTTTTGCGTCCGTCACGTCGATTTCTGGTTACGCTCTCCCATTTCGCTTAGCACACTCTTGCCAACATGATGCCCTACGAGCGCTTCGAAGCCTGGAAGCTCTGCGACGAACTCGCGGTACAGGTTTATGAGGTAACACGATCGTTTCCCAAATACGAATTGTTCGGTTTGACCTCCCAGGCACGTCGAGCAGCATTCTCGGCACCCGCCAATATCGCGGAGGGTTCCGCAAAGCCGGGCGCCAACGAGTTCTGCCGATTTCTGAATATCGCGATCGGATCGCTGTCGGAACTGTCCTACACCCTGAGATTCTGCAGGCGAGTCGGACTCTTGAATGATGAGCGCTACAATGAGTTGGACGAGTTACGTCGACGAGCTGGGTTTCTGACCTGGAAGCTTTATGAGGCAGTCCGAAAGAGAAAACGGTAGCGGGTCGTCGTTTACCGCCCCCTACCGCCTCCTACCGCCTCCTACCGGTTGTCATCCGGGAACTTCCCGGGTATAAAACAGCCATGCGCGCGCTCGCCGTCGCCCTCGTCGCAGCCACCATCGCTTGCAATCCATTCGCCTTCTGGGGCGACGCCACCGCGCAACGGGACGCCGCGGAGACGGCGACCGAACGCTTCCACCTGAAGCTCGACTTGGGGCAGTTCGACTCGATCTATCAGGAAGCCGATCCAGGATTCCGAAACGCCGGCACGGAGAAAGACGCGAACGCCCTGTGGCGTATGGTTCAGCGCAGGTTCGGCTCGTTGCAGAGCGACTCGCTGTTCAACTGGAATGTCAGTGTCACAACGAACAACGGCACAGTCGTTCGCCTGGTCTACTACACGACCTTCTCCAAGGACAAGGCGACGGAGACATTCACCTGGCGTATTCGCAACGGCAAACCGGCGTTGCTCGGCTACAACATCAACTCCCCGGCGTTGCTGCGGGCAATGGTGGACGACAAGAGCACGGAAGAAAAGAGCATGGCCGAAAAGAACTAAGAGGGCAGAGAACTAGCAGGGGGCGGTAAGGGGGGGTGTATACCGCCCCCTACCGCCTCCTACCGCCCCTAATACTTCGGTGGCAGCGTCTTATATCTCTCCAGCAACTCCGTCTGCCTGCTCCGCAACCGAATGTCTTTGCCCCGTATGAATACGTGCTCGACTCCCGTCGAGAAATCGAAGGGATCCCCGGTCCAGACGACGACGTTCGCGACCTTCCCGGCGTCCAGGGATCCGTACCGATCCGCCACGCCAAAGATCTCGGCGGGTGTCAGCGTCACGGCACGCAGCGCCTGCTCCCACGGCATCCCGTTCGCAACTGCGTTTCCGGCCTGCTGCCGCAGGTCCCTGGTATTCTCGGTCGTGGTCTCCATGAGCGCGACCTTCACGCCGCCCTTGGCGAGCAGCGGCGCGTTCTCGTAGCGAATGCCCAGCGCATCGTAGCTCGGAATGTTGTCGAGGGGCTCGACGAGCACCGGCACACCCGCCGCCGCAATCTCGCTCGCAATCATCCACCCCTCGGCGACCCCCGCGAGAATCAGCCGCAGCTTGTACTCCTTCGCGATGCGCAGCGCGGTCTCGATATCGCTGCGGCGGTTCGCGACCACGATCAGCGGCAGCTCGCCGCGCAGCACCGGTTGCAGCGCCTCGAGATCCGCGGCGTTGGCGCTGAGATCCTGGATCTGGCGGCGCCGGTAATCGGCGCGGCGGGTCGCGTACTCGCGGGCGTCGTTCAACACTTGGCGCAGTCGTTGGGCGACTGCCGCGCGCGACCCGCCGCCGGCATCCTTCGCTGACTCGCTCAAGTTGGCAACCATGGCAGCCGGCTGTTTTATCTGCATCGCTTCGATGGTGGTCCCGTCGAGATCGATGAGCGCCGCCCGGCCCCAGATCAACCCGCGGCTCGGCGGGACACCCAACGATCCGGGAACGGCGAGCGTGCTCGTGACACCTTCCATGCGATTCACCGCGATGAGCGTCGACGCGGGGTTGATGCCCTCGAGCACGTTGAACGACGCGGCGACATCGTTTCCGCGGAGCCTGTACTCGTTGGTATTGTCGACCATCTCGATCTCCCGCAGTCCCATCTGGCCCGCCCCATCGATGAAGCCGGGTGTTACCCACTTGCCGGATGCATCGATGCGCGTCGCACCTGCCGGCACGGCCACGGTCGCTCCGACGGCAGCAATCCGGCCGTCACGGATCAGCACCGTGGCGTTTTCGATCTTCGGACCCGAAACCGGATACACCGTGCCACCGGTGATCGCGATCGTCTGGGCAAGCAGGAAGGCGATCATGGCTGCCCCAACGTGAAGTCGGTTTTGGGTTGATGCGCCGGATCGTTGCGGTCGTACACGAGCCAGCCGTCGTTGTAGACCTGAATCGCGCGGGCATAGACGGAAAGCGGATCGGCGGACCAGAGCACCACGTCGGCCATCTTGCCGGGTTCGAGCGTCCCGACGGTCGAATCGAGACCGAGCACCCAGGCCGGGTTGGCGGTGAACCAACGCACCGCCTGATCGCGGGTGATGGGAATCCCGGCGCGCCGGCCGTGGTACATCGCCTTTGCCGCCTCCTGATTGAGCCGCTGAATCCCGGACGCGTCATCAGAGTGAATCACGACGCGTCCACCCGCCTGCTGCACCAGCGCGGCGTTCTCGTAGATCCCGTCCATCGCCTCTTCTTTGAAGCCCCACCAGTCGGACCAGATCGACACCGCCGTGCCCTCGCGCGCCAGCACGTCGGCGATCTTGTACGCCTCCACGGCGTGGTGGAATGAGCGGATCTTGAACCCGAACTCATGGGCGAGATCGAGCATCTGCATCATTTCGTCCGCGCGGTAGCAGTGGTTCTGCACGAAGATGTTGCCGCGCAGCACCTCGGCGAGCGACTCGTTGCGCAGATTGCGCTCCGGCGGATCGCCCTGGTGATCCTTGTTCCACTTGTCCCACTTCTGGCGATAGGCTTGCGCGGCGATGAATGCCGCGCGGTAGCCGGCCATGTTGCCCATGCGGGTCGAGGGCCCGCCGCGCGGGCCGTACGTGCGCTTGGGATTCTCGCCGCAGGCCATCTTCAACCCGTAGTGCGCGCCGGGAAACTTCATCTCCTGTACCGACCGCGCGGGAACGAGCTTCAGCACCGCGCTGCGCCCGCCGATGAGATTTGCCGACCCGGGGAGCGCCTGGATCGTCGTGACACCGCCCGCGATCGCGAGTGGGATCTGCGGATCCTGCGGCCAGAACGAATGCTCGGCCCACACCTCGGCCGTCACCGGGCTCGTGGCCTCGTTGCCGTCCGATTCCCCGAACGTGCCGGGCGCGGCGTACACGCCGATGTGCGAGTGCGTGTCGATCACGCCCGGCGTCACCCACTTGCCCGTGCCGTCGACGATCGTCGCGTCGGTCGGCGCCGTGACGTTCGCGCCCACCGCGACGATCCGGCCGTCACGGAACAGAATTGAGCCGCCCTGAATTTCCTGTCCCGCTGCCGTCATAATCGTGGCATTGCGGATCAGCACCGGAGGATTGGGATGGCGCTGATAGGTCGATGGATACTGAGGCCCGATGCCCGCATCCTGTGTAGCCGCCGCGGCTGGCGCGGCGGTTTGTGCGGGTGCCGCCGCGTTCGTCGTCCGTGCACCCGCCGAGGCGCAGCCGGCGAGGAGCACCAGCATCGCCAGGCTGGTCGACAGATATCGCATGTGTGATCTCCTGTTATTTCACGAGTTCAAACACCAGCGGCGCTCCCGTCGGCGCAACCCGCACGACCCGCCGCGGCGCCTGCTGGCTGACATGCATCACGAGCGGCAGCTGCATCCCGGACAACTCGAGCCGGTAAGCCGGGATGGTCCCCGCGGGCACAGCGACGTTCTCGACCCCGGCGACCTTCACGCTGACGACCTTGGTCACCCCTTCGCCGGACGAGAAGACGTTCAGGTTGAACGTTTTGCCTTGCTCGAGCGCCAGCGCGGGCAACAGGACCGCGAGCGCGTTATCGTCGATCGTCCCTGCGGTCACCGTCGTGTCGACCGTGATCGTCTTCGGACCGCCGGGCTGCGGCGTCTGGCTCGTGCCTTTCACACGCCCGCCCGCGTATGTGAGATGTATCTCCGTGTGCTGACCCTGAACCACGCTGGTCTGATCGGTGCGACGCATCGACAGGTCGCTGTTCAGCACGGCCGTCGACTGTTGCTGGACGAACGCACCAATCACGGTCGATTCGGTATAGACGATCGAGTCACCAGTAACGACCACCTTCGATGTCTGGCCCCCCAACGCGTTGCCTTGCACCAGTGCCTGGAAGCTGTCGCTGTGCGCCACGATCTGACTGCGATCGAACGCCACCGGCCCACCCGTCGGATTCAGCTCAGCCGGCTCCATCGGCTTCCCGCCGACGTCGACGACTCGCACGGGCGCGATCGCCTTGAGCCTGTCGTACAGCGCCTTGGCGTCGCCGACCACGACGATCGTGAGCGCATCGCGTTTGAAGACGCGCTGCGCCGCGGCGCGCGCGCGCAGGGCACTCACCGCCGTGAGGCGTTCGCGATAGCGCTGGATGTAGTCCGCGCCGAGCCCGAGCAGCCGAGCCGACGTGACGACCTGCGCGATCTGGCGCGGCGTCTCGATCGTCAGCGGGAAGGAGCCGACGAGGAACCCCTTCGCCGCAACGAGCTCACTGTCGGGAATGGTCTCGGTGCGTACCCGGTCGATCTGATGGAGCAGCTCCGTCAGCGCGCTGTCGGTGACCTCGGTGCGGCCCTCGAATGTCGCCTGCCAGAATCCCATGCCGCGGCTGCGGCGCAGCGCGGCGTAGGAGCCGTACGTCCAGCTCTTCTGCTCGCGCAGGATCATGAACAGACGGGAATCACTGCCACCGCCCAACACGTGCGTCGCGATGCGCGCCGGGTAGTAGCCGCTGTCGGTCGGCAGGAAGGTCGTATTGCCGATCACGATGTTCGACTGCACGGAGCCCGGCCGGTTGACGAGCAGGATGTCCGTGCCGCGTTTGGTGGGGGCGGCGGGAAATGCGGGCGTCGGCGCCGCGGCGCCGCGCCAGGTGCCGAACGCCTCGGTCGCGAGCGCCCGGGCTTGCGGCAGGGTGATGTCGCCCGAGATCACGAGGAGCGCGCCACCGGGACGCAGCCGCCGCGCCGCGAACCCCACCACGTCGTCCCGAGTGATCGCCTTGTAGGCGGCAACGCTCGTGTTTCGGCCGTACGGATTGCGGCCGTAAATCTCCTTCTGGAAAGCGCGCGCGGCGACATTATCGGCCTGGGACAGCTCCACCTCGAGCGAGGAAAGGAACCGCGTGCGCGCGAGCTCCAGCTCCTGCTCGGGGTACGTCGCCCGTCGCGTCACATCGCCGAGCAGCGAGAACGCCAGATCGGCGTGATCGCTGAGCACGTCCGTCGAGATCGTCAGGAAGTCGTCGCCCGTGCTCGCGCCGATGCTCCCGCCCACACCCTCGATCGCCGCCGCGATCTGGTCGGCGGTGCGGGTGGGCGTGCCCTTGGTCAGCAGCTCGGCGACCAGCGCCGCGACGCCTTCTTTGCCGGCGGGATCGTACGCGGTTCCCGCGCGGAAGCTGAGACTCACCGAGAGGGTCGGCTGCTCGTGATTCTCGACCAGCAGCAGGGTCATCCCATTCGGCAGTGCGACGTCCCGGAACGGCGGGAACTGCACGGGCCGAAGCCTCGCGGGGGCCGGGGCACGGGTGGGGAAGGGCTCCTGGGAGGCAAGTTGGAATGTTGGAATGTTGGACAGTGTAATCACCGTCAACATTCCAACCGTCCAACCGTCCAACCGTCCAACCGTCCGGCGGCTCATTGCCCACCTCCACTCGCCGGCGCCGCACCCGCACGAACGACCACCACCGTCAGATTGCCGGGCGCCAGGTAGCTGTTCGCGACCCGCTTCACATCGTCGCTCGTCACCGCGAGCAGCCGGTCGAGATCGTTGTTGATCTCTTCGATCGACGTATGAAACGTCAGATAGTGATGCAGCTCCTCTGCTTTGCCCAACGTGGTCTCCCGGTTTGCAATGAAGCCGGCGCGTAGCGCGTTCTTCGCCTTCTCGAGCTCGTCCGGCGTAATGCCGTTGGCACGGATGCTGTCCAGTTGCACCCCAATCAGGCTGTCCAGCCGATCCGCCGGCACTCCCGAGTTCACGATGCCGTACGCGACCCAGATCCCCGGCCCGTTGCGCGAGCCGAACGGGTTGAGAATGGCGCCCGACCCGACCGCGGCCTTTTCACGCCGCACTACAGAGACGTTGAGCCGCGAGCTCTCGCCCTGGCCGAGGATGATGTTGAGGATCTCGAGCGCGGGCGTGTCGGCGTGGCGATGGTCCGGAATGCGGTAGATGCGGAGCACCGCGTCCAGATTTGCCTGCGCGTCATGCACTTCGCGGCGACGGGGGACGGTGCCGGTCGCCGTCGCATCGCACCGCGGGGCTTCCGGTACCGGGTGACTCGGCGCCCCGGCGAAGTACTGATTCACGAGCCGGCGCAGCTCGCTCGGCGGGAAGTCGCCGACCACGACGAGGGTGGCGTTGTTGGGCGCGTAGTAGCTGTCGAAGAACGCCTGGACGTCGGGAAGCTTCGCCGCGTCGAGATCGGCCATTGAGCCGATGACGGTGTGGGCGTACGGGAAGCAGCTGGTGCTGTCGAACGGCAACGTGAGACCGTCCGTGAACGCACCCTGATAGGGTTGATTGTCGACCCGCAGCCGGCGTTCCTCTTTGACCGCCTGCCGTTGGTTCTCGAAGTTCTCTTCGGTGATCGCGAGCGAGCGCATCCGGTCTGCTTCCGCCCAGAGCGCCACGTTGAGACGGTTCGACGGCACCGTCTCCCAATAGTTCGTGCGGTCCTCGGCGGTCGAGCCGTTGAAATCGCCGCCGGCGCGCTCGATCAACTTGTTGTGCTCGGCCTTTTTAATGTGCGCCGACCCCTGGAACATCATGTGCTCGAACAGGTGCGCGAACCCCGAGCGGCCGGGGCGCTCGTTGCGCGAACCGACCTCGTACCACACATCCACCGTGACGATCGGCGTCGAGTGGTCCTCGGAATAGATGACGCGGAGGCCATTGGGCAGCGTGAACTGCTCGAACGCGATTCGTCCGGCGGGAGCAGTGGCCGGCGCGGCCTGCGCGATCAGCGTTCCAGGAAGCAGCACGAGCAGCACGAACAGTTTACGCATGGGTTCGAGACTCCATAGGGAAGAGCGTCAGCGCGTTGGTTTCGAGGATAGCCTGTTGCTGCTCGTTCGTAAGCGGCAGGGCCAGGAACTGATCGATGTTTTGCCGGAGGTCTTTCACACCGGGGCTGGGCCAGTCGGTGCCCCACAGCACTCGGCCCGAGATCTCCGTCAGGCGGGGAAAGTACTCCAGCAGCTTGGAGGGCGGAATGCCTGAGACATCGAGCCTGACTTTCCTATGACGTCTCAGGATGAAAAACGCTTCCTCCATGTAGAGCGGCCGCCCGCCGTGCGCCATCACGAGCTGCAGATCCGGAAAATCGATGGCGACATCGTCCAGCTCCATGGGATTGCCGAATTTCGAGCGCGCGCCCGGGAAGATCGATGTGCCGGTGTGGATCATGACCGGCAGGCCGCGCTCTTCGCAGCGCTGGTAGATCTTGCCGAGCGCGGCGAGCCCGTCCGTGTAGGCGTTGGCGGGGAACGCCTGGTGTGGCGGATGGATTTTGAGCAACCGGATGCCGAGGTCGATCA
>DASWDA010000133.1:0-2120 GCA_036395695.1 Gemmatimonadales bacterium | reverse complement strand
GATACATGGGCGACGGCGTGCTCGCCTATTTCGGCTACCCCCAGGCGCACGAGTTTGATGCCGAGCAAGCGGCGCGAGCAGGGCTCGAAATCATCGCCGCGGTCACGCGGCTCGAAACGCGCGCCCGCGAGCCGCTCAGGGTCCGCGTCGGCATTGCAACCGGGGTGGTCGTGGTGGGCGACCTCATCGGCGAGGGTGCCTCGCAGGAGCAAGCGGTGGTCGGCGACACGCCGAACCTCGCTGCCCGCCTGCAAACGTTAGCCGAGCCCGGTACGGTGGTGATCTGTGCGAGCACGCGCCGGCTCACCGGGGGCCAGTTCGAGTACCGCGATCTCGGCCCCGTCGCGTTTAAAGGCTGGGCGGAA
Organism: Gemmatimonadales bacterium; assembly: GCA_036395695.1. Classification (GTDB taxonomy): domain Bacteria; phylum Gemmatimonadota; class Gemmatimonadetes; order Gemmatimonadales; family GWC2-71-9; genus 20CM-2-65-7. The sequence continues at coordinate 1,755 of DASWDA010000133.1, read as the reverse complement.
CCGGTACCGGCGTGGCAGGTGTTGCGGACGAGCGGCGCTGAGAGCCGCTTTGAGGCGCAGCACGAGACTGGACTGAAGCCGCTGCTCGGGCGGGACGAGGAGATCGAGCTGCTGTTACGCCGCTGGCGGCATGCCACACAGGGCGAAGGCCGCGTGGTGGTGCTGACAGGAGAGCCAGGTATCGGCAAGTCGCACATTGCCCTCGCGCTGCAAGAGCGGCTCCAAGCCGAGCCCCACATCAGGTTGCGCTATTTCTGCTCAGCGCACCACACCAACAGTGCGTTGTTCCCATTCGTTGGCCAACTCGAACGAGCTGCCCGGTTCGAGCGCAGCGACTCGCCGGTGGAGAAGCTCGCTAAGCTCCAAGCGCTGCTCGCGCAAGCTGTCGCCGACGCGGACCAAGCGGCAGCACTTTTGGCCAACTTTCTGTCGCTTCCATCCGATGACCGCTACCGCCTGCCAGAGCTGAGCTCGCAGAAACGCAAGGAGAAGACACTGGCAGCGCTTTTGGCGCAGCTCGAGGGCCTGACAGCGAGGCGGCCGGTGCTGATGATCTTCGAAGATGTCCATTGGATCGATCCGACCTCGCTGGAGCTGCTCACGGTCACGGTGGACCGGGTGCCGCAGCTTCGGGTGCTGCTGCTCATCACCGCACGGCCAGAATTTACACCGCCCTGGCCAGATTACGCGCATATCGCGACTGTCGCCCTCACGCGCCTTGGCCGACCAGACGGGGCGGCCATAATCGAGCGGATCACCGGAGGCAAGACACTGCCCGAGGAGGTGATGAACCAGATTCTCGCCCGCACCGACGGCGTGCCTCTGTTCGTCGAGGAACTGACCAAGACGGTGCTCGAAAGCGGGCTCTTGCAGGAGCGGGACGGCCACTACGTGCTTGAGCACCCGTTGCCGTCGCTAGCGATCCCGAGCACATTGCACGCTTCGCTGACAGCGCGCCTCGACCGGTTGGCGCCGGTAAGGGAGGTGGCACAGATCGGCGCTGTCGTGGGTCGTGAATTCTCGTACGAATTGCTGAGCGCCGTAGCCGGGCTTCCGCGAGAGAAGCTGGAGGAGGCGCTCGGCCAGCTGGTTCAGTCGGAGTTGATGTTCCGCCGCGGCGAGATACCGCAGGCGATCTATACCTTTAAGCACGTGCTGGTGCGGGACGCCGCGTATTCCAGCCTGCTGAAGACCCGGCGCGCGCAATTGCATGCTGCGATCGCGACCGCATTTGAGCAACGGTTCCCGGAAATCGTGGATGCTCAGCCTGAAACTCTGGCGTACCATCTCACGGAGGCCGGACTGATTGAAAAGGCGGTGGGCTACTGGTTAAAAGCCGGCAAGAATGCCGCCCAGCGGTTCGCTAACCTTGAAGCCATCGCGCACTTGCAGCGAGGCATAGAGACCGCGGGCCGCTCGCCCGACGGCCCAGGGAAGGACAGGTTGGAGCTTGATCTTCAGTTCGCTCTGGGGCCCTGTCTGATCGCCACTCAAGGTCCGGCCTCGAGCACGGCCGTTGTAACCTTTGCTCGCGCTCGCGAGCTGTGCGCGCGTCTCGGGGACCCGCCCGAGTACCTGCAGGTCATGTTTTGGCTGGTCACCGCGAGCGTCGTGCGCGGCGAGCTGCCGCAAGCCCGGGAGGCGATCGCGACGTTGCTGGGTCTCGCCGAAGCACGCAATGATCGGCCGGCGTTGCTCAACGCGATACGCGGGCAAAGCATGATACTCCTGTTTATGGGAGACGTCGTTGATGCC
>DASWDA010000132.1:0-2166 GCA_036395695.1 Gemmatimonadales bacterium | reverse complement strand
ATGCCGGTCGAGGACGAAGAGCTTGAAGCACTGCGGCTCGAAAGCACCCACACGATCGACATCGAAAAGTTCGTGCCACGGTCCGAGATCGACGAGCGTTATCTAGATAGCCCGTACTACCTAGTGCCGGAGGACAAGGTCGGCCAGGACGCGTTCGCCGTCATCCGCGAGGCGATGAAGCGCAAAAACATGGTCGGGCTCGGCCGGGTCGTCATCTGGCGCCGGGAGCGAATCGTGATGATCGAGCCATTCGATAAGGGCCTGATGGCGACGACGCTCCACTACGCCTACGAGATCCGCAACGCCGCGGAGTATTTCGAGGACATCCCGTCGATCAAACTGCCGGGCGAAATGATCGAACTCGCCGAGCACATCCTGGATACCAAGGCCGGACATTTCGATGCCACGGAATTCGAGGACCGCTACGAGACCGCCGTCGTCGAGATGCTAAAGCGCAAGCAGGCCGGTCTACCCCCAGCGGAGCAGCCCGAGGCAGCGGCGCCAACGAACGTCGTCAGCCTCATGGACGCACTCCGCCGGTCGGTGGAGGGGAAGAAGCCGGCACGCAAAGCGCCGGGCAAGGTGGCCGATCGGAAGAAGCCGTCGAAGGAGGCGGAACGGCGGCCGGCGAAGGGGGCGCGGAAGGCAGGATAGCGAGACTCGCGCAATGGCGAGCAGGAACGAGACGACCATCTTCGCCAAGGCGAAGCAGCGGGCGTCGAAGGGGCCGCGCAAGAAGCGCACACGGCCTGAGCCCCGCCAGTACACCATAACCGACCTCGGGCGTGCACGAGACCGCGTGGAGGCGGCGCAGCGTCGAGTGGACGCCGACCGCACCGACCGGTCCCGCAGTCGCGCGGGGTTGGAGCGTGCTCAACGCGAACTGCACGTCGTCGAATCGGACCTCCACGCGCGGGGACTCATCGAATGATGTCCGCCTGCGCAGCAGCCGGCGAACGGTTGTCCGAACTGCGGCATATGGAAACGATCACGGCGCATCGGGCGCATTGCCCACGCTGCGGCGTTTGCAAGTGAAGGCCGAGCAGTCATTTATGACCGCGATGGGGCGCGATCATCGTCAGCGATTGATCGGCATGCTTGGCGTGCTGCGAATCAAGTGCATTCACGACCGGCACGGAGGAAGGACGATGGATACCGGCCGAATGGAAGCATTTAGCGATGGCGTGTTGGCCATCATTATAACCATCATGGTGTTGGAGTTGAAGGTGCCGCATGGTGCTGACCTCTCCGCGCTGTGGCCGCTGCTGCCCGTGTTCCTAAGCTACGTCCTGAGTTTCGTTTACCTCGGCATCTACTGGAACAATCACCATCACATGCTGCAGGTTACGCCGAGGGTTAGGGGCTCGATTTTGTGGGCTAATTTGCACCTTCTGTTCTGGCTTTCACTCGTCCCCTTCGTCACCGGCTGGATGGGCGAGAACAACTTCGCGCCGGCACCGACCGCTCTCTACGGCATGATTTTGTTGATCGCGTCGATCGCTTATTGGATCCTGCAGCGGGCAATCATCGCGGAACAGGGCGAGACCTCCCTCCTTGCAGCGGCCGTTGGAGGGGACCTCAAAGGCAAGCTGTCCCCGGTGCTTTATGCGATCGCAATTCCGTCCGCATTTGTCCACGCATGGATCGCAGGCGGGCTGTACGTGCTGGTGGCGCTGATATGGCTTATCCCCGACCGCCGCATCGAACGAGCTCTTGCGAAGCACGACAATTGAGCGCAGTGGTCGCTGCCCATGCCCCGCGACGTGCGATCATCTTCGGAGACCTGATCGGCAACCTCGACGTGCGACGCGGCGAATGCGCTAGTGCGGGCGCGCGGGTATGGCACTACTGGGACATCGTGCTGTGCGGCTCTGAATTCCGCTTATGGCGGGATACTGTTGCAAAACTCCTCGGGGGGTAACTGGCGCGCAATAATCGAATCCTGGCAAAAGAATTTTTGAATCGATGTTGCGCGTTCCTCGCTGTTCTTGAATCAATGTTGCTCGCCCAGGCGCCCAAAATAGTTGTGCAACATGGGGTAATTCCGGAATCGAGCCAGACAAAGGCCAGGGAATCAGCTCTCCAGAAGCAATCGGGGCACCCCCAGAGGCCCTGCAACGATGGAGAGCGACGATGGAACACTATGTCGGACTGGACGTGTCGTTG
>DASWDA010000131.1:0-2585 GCA_036395695.1 Gemmatimonadales bacterium | reverse complement strand
AAAGCGGTGGAATCATGCGTTCGAAGGCAGGGAGATAGCTGTCGAAGGCGGCGGCCGTGAGGGAGCTCATCGTCCAGTCCGTCTTCCCCTGGAGCAGACGGAGCGCGTGATATCCGCGCGCTGTTTCCTCGGTGCTGTTCTCGACGTAGCGCGGATAGTTCTCGCGTTTGGGACTCGATCCCTCGCCCGCCGCCGACCAGGGCCAGTTGTTCGAGTTGTAGACCCAGCCGCTCGGCGGGTTCACGACGTTCGGGGTTTCGTCAAACGACAAGACGCCGCGATAGGCGGTGGCGGGATTGTCGCCATCCACGGGCTCGGTCCAGTTGAACGTCGTGTCGCGGCGGGGAATGTAGTTCGAGTGAAAGTACGCGATGTTGCCGGATCCATCTGCGAAGAGGGTGTTGTTGGAGGAGTTGGTGTGCAGCTCCATGATCTGCCGGAACGCCTGGATGTCCCGTGCCTTAGTGCGCGAGTACGACTGGATCAGCGCGTTCACGTGACTCTTCATCAGGCTCACGCTCACGAAACGATCGCCCTGCTTCCTGACGACGGGTCCGTGCCGCGTGTAGTAGACCGTGAAGGTCTTCCGCGCCATGCCCGAGCCGGCTTTGAAGGGCACCGTCACGGTTCGCGGCCGACCCGGCCTACGCTCGAGAAACTCATCGATGTTGTCGACGCCGCTCGAGGTGTGCATCCAGCCTGCGGTGGCATTGAATCCCTGATAAATGAAGAACTGCCCCCACGTCGCCGCGCCGTAGGCGTTGAGCCCCTCGTCGCTGACCATCTGCAGCTCGGAGCGGAAGTAGAACGAGGTGTGCGGGTTGATCCAGAGGAGGGCGTGGTGATCGGCCGCTAGGCGCGGTGCGATGGCAATGCCATTCGATCCCGACGGATCGAAGTCGAGCTCGGCGGCGTCACCGCTGGTCCGCGCGGCACTGCCCGAGTCGCCGTAGAACGCCGCGAGGTCACGCACGCTGATGCTTTCGATGTCGCCGCCGATGCTCCCTTCGGTGAAGGAGAGCGCCATCCACGGCTCGAAGTGGGTGATGACCCGCGGCTTCACATCGGGATGTTTGTAGACGAAGTAGTTCAACCCGTCGGCGAAGGCGTCCATCAGACGGCGCAGCCACAGCGGACTGCGGCGGTACTCCGCGCGCAGCGAGTCGGGATCGATGAACAGCTTCATCCGCAGGTCCTGATAGATCGCGGACTCCCCCTCCGCTTCGGCCAGCCGCCCCAGGGCATTGAGGTAATTCGTTTCGACGCGGTTGAAGTCGTCTTCGGCCTGCGCGTACTCCATGCCGAAGACGGCGTCGGCGTCGGTCTCGCCGTACACGTGGGCGATGCCCCAGTCGTCGCGGATGATCGTCACGGCCTGGGCCTGACGCTGCCAGCGCGCGATGTCGGGGGGTTGCTGCGCGTGCGCGGACGAGACGAGCACGGCACTACTGGCGAGTAGCAGTATCGATCGCAAGGGCGGACCTGGAAGCGAGGGTGAGATGAATGGCGCCTGTAGCATCGACCACGATAGCGTTACTAGTCAACAGATCGCGGTAGGTTCCCGGCACCATGGCGGACGCGACGGTCGTGTCGAGGCCCGTCGCGCCGTTGTTGATCGCGACGAACCCCTTGGTCCCGCGCGAGAACGCGATCGCATTCGCGCCGTTGTCCCACCAGTGGTTGATGTCCGTCCCCGCCACGACATGCCGAAAGCCCACCATGTTCCGGATCGACGGATCGCGATGCTCGCACACCCACTGGCCCACGGTGGCGGTCTCGAGGCTCGCGGCGCAGCTGACGGCGGTGGTCCAGCCGTTCGCATCGGACGGCGGCCCCATCGAATTACCCGACGGGCAAGCGAATGCGTAGCTCGACAGGATCGAGGGATAGCCATAGGGCTGCGCCAACATCCAGACGTTCGCTATGCGGAAGACGTTGCCGTCGCGGTAGCTGATGCCGCAGTTGTGCTGCGTGTCGTGGTTTTGCAGAAACACGACGGCCTTGTTGGACGGCATGATGCCCCACGCGGTTTCGGAGAACTGGTTGCCAGGCGTGCCGTTGGGGTTCAACTGGGAGATGTGCTCGCCGTTGATGCCTCGGAACTTGTTGCCGACGCCGACGAAGGTGAATTCGGTGATGTCGGCGGCGCCGCCCGAGCTGTAGCCTGCGCCGAAGTAGTCGCGCGGTGACAACGCCTCCCCGCTGCCCCCGCTGACTTCGAGAAACACGTACGGGAGCGGGCTGCCGTCAGCCGTCAGGGTGTCGTTGACCCGCTTCAGGATGTCATCGAGCTCGACTTGCTGGATGTGCTTCGCGGCGTCAATCCGGAATCCCGCGACGCCCAGGCGGGCGAGCGTCACCAGGTAGCCGGCGATCTTTTGACGGACTGATGCGAGGCCGGTGTTCAGGTCTGGCAGTGATAGCAGCTCGCAATCCTGCACGTTGGCAGCGTCCTGATAGTTGGTCACGCTGCACGGTGCATGGAAGTCGCTCATCGTATACAGACCCGGATACTCGTACTTCGAGTAGCTGGTGCCGTTCGAGCCGACGCCGGGGCTCGGGTAGTTCGTCATGTGATTGATCAC
>DASWDA010000130.1:0-9650 GCA_036395695.1 Gemmatimonadales bacterium | reverse complement strand
TACGTACGACCGCGCCATTCGATCAGTCGCCGGCCGCGCCAGGCTGATCGAATCATGATGAAGGCGACGACCACGGAGCCGAGCGGGTAGAGCAGCGCGTACCAGAGCGGCGCGCCCTCGAGCGCGTAGACCAGGATCCATGTTGCGAGAGACGCGATCGTGGCGATCGCGGCGAAATGCCAGCCCGTCGCGAGCCAAAGCACGGGCGGCACGACCCAGCACAGCGCCGGCAGCCACATCAGCCAAGGCAGCACCGCGCGCAGTCCGGGGATCGGCGGCGCCGTGAGCGGCGCACCCGACGCAAGATTCTTGGTCCAGCCGGCAAGGATTTCGCGCAGCGACGCGTACATGCGCGTCGCCATGAACGCGCGCGCCTCGGCGATGAAGATGTCTTTGCCCGCCCGCACGTACGCCTGCGCCAGCAAGAGGTCGTCCGTCACGGTGCCCTTTACGGCCTCGTGCGTCCCGACGGCCTCGTACGCGGCGCGAGTCGTCAGAATGAATTGCCCGTTCGCAATCGCATTCCAGTAGATGCGCGTGCGGTTGACCGACGGGAGATACACGAACCGGCTCTCGAGCGCGACGAAGACGTGCGGCTGAATCAGCCGTTCCCAGAACGTCAGCATCTCTTGCCGCGGCAGCACCGTGAAGAGATCGACGCGCTCGTGTTGCAGGCCGCGCACGGCGCGCGGGATCAGCTCCGGCTCGTGCTTTGTGTCGGCGTCGGCGAACAGCAGCAGCTCGCCCCTGGCCACCTTGTAGCCCTGCACGATCGCCCACTGCTTCCCGAACCATCCGCCCGGCGGCTCGACGCCGCGTACCAGCCGAACGCGGGTCTCCGCCGCCTGGGCGACGATGCCGGCCGTGCCGTCGGTCGAGCGGTCGTCCACGACGATCACTTCGATCGGCGCGTACTTCGTGGCGAGCACCGAGCGAACGCAGCGCTCGATGTTGCGCGCCTCGTTGCGTGCCGGGATAATGACCGAGACGAGCGCGCCCGACCACAGCGGCTTGTAGTCGCGTAAGCGCGTCCGCGGCACAACGTAGCGCGAGGCGATGAGCAGCAGCACCAGAATCCAGGGTGCCGCGAGGAGCCAACTCATTGTCTGGCTTCCCATCGGATGTCGGCTATTATATCGCCATGGCAGACACTACACACGCGCAAACCAAAAGCCCGAAATGGGCGCTGATTCTGGGGGCCTCCAGCGGATTCGGTGAAGGCGCGGCGCGGGCGCTCGCCCAGGCGGGGTACGACATCGCCGGCGTCCACCTCGACCGCAAGGCAGGCCTCGAGCACGTGGCCGAGATCCGCCGCGACCTGGAGAAGGCCGGCCGCAAGACGCAGTACTTCAACATCAACGCCGCCGACGAAGAGCAGCGCAACAAGGTCCTGGATGAGCTCGCGCAGCAAAAGCTCAACATCGCCGTGCTGCTGCATTCGCTGGCGTTCGGCACGTTGAAGCCCTACATCGGCGACGAAGTCCTGAACAAGGCAAACATCGACATGACGCTGGACGTGATGGCCCACTCACTGGTCTACTGGGCCCAAGGCGTCGTGAAACGCGGGCTGATGGGGAAAGGCGGGCGGATCTTCTCGATGACCTCCTCCGGCTCGACCCGGGTGTTCGCGACCTACGGCGCCGTTTCGGCGGCGAAAGCCGCGCTCGAGTCTCATACGCGACAGTTGGCGCTCGAGCTCGCCCCCCACGAGATCACGGTGAACGCGCTGCGAGGCGGCGTCACCGACACGCCGGCGCTCCGCAAAATCCCCGGCAACGAGAAGCTCGTCGAGATCGCGTCGCAGCGGAATCCACACCACCGGCTTACGACACCTGCCGACCTCGGCGGCGCGATCGTGGCCCTCTCCAATCCCGGCGCCGACTGGATCACTGGCAACGTCATCAATGTCGACGGCGGCGAAGAGGTCTCTGCCTAGGGGCTAGGGGCTCGGGGCTCGGGATTTGGGACTCGTGAAAACCCTCCAGGAAGCACGGATCAAGCTGCGCGACTACCAGCCTGTTGAAATTCCGTTTGAGAGAGGGATGATTGCGGCGGCGGTCGCCGTGGTGTTGCACGACGGCAACGATGGCATCGAGGCGCTATTCATTCACCGCGCAGTCCGCGCCGGCGACACCTGGTCCGGACAGATCGCGTTTCCCGGCGGGCGGCGCGAGCCAAGCGACGCCGATCTCCGTGCTACGGCGATCCGCGAAACACGAGAGGAGATCGGCGTCGACTTGTCGAACGCCGAGCGCCTCGCCGTGCTCGACGACCTTTACCCGCGAACACCCGTCCTCCCCCCCGTGGTGGTTCGGCCATTTGTATTCGCGTTGACAGCGAGGCCCTCGATTGTCATCAACGCAGAAGTCCAAGACGCCTTCTGGGTGTCCTTCCGGGCGCTACAGGCCCCGGGGGTGTCGGCGTCGGTCACCGTCGATCATCCTGGCATCCCACCTCGGGTATTGCCTGCTTATAGACTGGGGAATCACACTATCTGGGGGATGAGCGAGCGCATTCTCACACCGTTAATTAGCCTCGTTTCTTAGTCTTACAAAATCCACATCTTTGCTTGACAATATTTGAGAATTAGGCTAGCCTAATGCCCTGTCTGGTTGACAGTGGTCACTTGGGAGAGCCCCATGAACGCCGCCCTTCGTTCGCCCCAGCCCCCGCTGACGCGGTCGGTCGAAGACTATCTCAAATCGGTTTTTCATCTCACCAATCAAGGCGGTTTCGCGACGACCAGCGACATCGCCGAGATGCTCGAAGTCGCACCGCCGTCCGTCAGCGGCATGATGAAACGGCTCTCCGAAACGGGACTCATCGAACATGTGCCGTATCGCGGTGTGCAGCTGACGCCGCAGGGGCGGCGCGCCGCGCTGCAGATGATCCGTCGCCATCGGATCCTCGAGTCCTATCTCACGGGCAAGCTCGGCTATGACTGGGGGGACGTGCATGTCGAAGCTGAGCGATTGGAGCATGCCGTCTCGGAGAAGCTGATCGAGCGCATGGCCGACGCGCTGGGCGAGCCGCGCTACGATCCGCACGGCGCCCCGATTCCGACCGCCGCCCTCGAAATCGAAGAAGCCGAGCTCGTCACGCTCGCCGACGCCACCGTTGGCAGCAGCGTGATGCTGCGGGAAGTGGGCGACGAGCATCCCGCCCGGCTGCACTATCTCGCCGAGCAGGGGCTGACGCCCGGCGTCCGGTTGACCGTGATCGACCGGCAGCCGTTCAACGGGCCGACCATCGTGCGCCTCGCGGACGGCACGACCCGCGTGGTGGGTCAGGAGCTGGCGTTGCTCCTCTTCTGCAAGCCGATCGATGGCGAATAGCACGATCGAAACAGGCTGGCGGCAGCCGCGGCTCGCGCCGAGCCTGGCCGAGGTCTATCGCACCGTCCCGGTCAAGCGTGGCGCATGGTGGAAGACGGCGCTCGCGTTCGCGGGCCCGGGATATCTCGTCGCCGTCGGCTACATGGATCCCGGCAACTGGGCCACCGACCTCGCGGGCGGTGCGCGCTTCGGCTACACCCTGCTCTCCGTCATCCTGCTTTCCAACCTGATGGCGATTCTGCTCCAAGGCCTGGCCGCGAAGCTCGGCATCGTGAGCGGCCGCGATCTCGCGCAGGCGTGCCGCGACCACTACTCGCGGCCCGTCTCGTTCTTCCTGTGGGTCATCTGCGAGATCGCGATCGCCGCCTGCGACCTCGCGGAGGTCATCGGCTCGGCGATCGCGTTGAACCTGCTGTTCGGCATCCCGCTGACGTGGGGTATCGTGATCACGTCGCTCGACGTGCTGATCGTGCTCTACATGCAGCACAAGGGATTCCGGCTGCTCGAGGCGCTGGTCGTCGCACTGATCGCGACGATCGCCGGCTGCTTCCTGTTCGAGATTCTGATTTCCAAGCCGGATGCCGGCGCGGTGCTCACCGGGTTTTTGCCGAACGCGACGATTCTGAAGGATCCCGACAAGCTCTATATCGCGATCGGCATCCTCGGCGCGACCGTCATGCCCCACAATCTCTATCTGCATTCGTCCGTGGTGCAGACGCGCAGCTATGAGGAGACGGCCGCCGGAAAACGCGAGGCGGTGAAGTTCGCATTTCTCGATTCGACCGTCGCGCTCTCGTTCGCGCTGTTCATCAACGCGGCGATCCTGATCGTCGCGGCGGCGACATTCCACCGCGCCGGACAAACTGGCGTCGCCGAGATCCAGGATGCCTATCGCCTGTTGACCCCCTTGCTCGGTGTCACGGGCGCCAGCGCCGTGTTCGCGTTCGCGCTGCTCGCGTCGGGCCAGAACTCCACGCTGACGGGAACGCTGGCGGGCCAGATCGTGATGGAGGGGTTCCTCAACATCAGAATCCGGCCCTGGCTGCGGCGCCTCATCACCCGCCTGATCGCGATTGTGCCCGCGGCGGTGACGGCTATTTTCTTCGGGGAACACGGCACGGCCCAACTCCTGATCCTCAGCCAAGTGATCCTCAGCCTGCAACTCTCGTTCGCGGTCTTTCCGCTGGTGCGGTTTACATCGGACCGCCTGAAGATGGGCGAGTTCGTGAACCCCACCTGGCTCAAGCTGCTCGCCTACCTGGTGGCGGTGGCGATTGCCGCCTTCAACGCCTGGCTTCTGGTGCGGATCTTTGCGGGGTGGATCAGCTGATGTACAAGCGCATCCTCGTCCCCCTCGAGAACAGCCCTGCCGATGGCGCCATTCTGAAGCACGTGACCGGCCTCGCGAAGCTGCTCGGCGCGGAGGTGGTACTGGTCCACGTGGCAGACGGATGGGCCGCCCGCAACATGGAGCAGCTCAACCTGCGCGAGTCACAAGAAATGAAGGAGGACCGGGCGTACCTGGAGCGGATGTCACAGGACCTGCGGCAGGCGGGGATCGAAGTCGACGCCGTGCTGGCGGCGGGTGATCCAGCCAAGGAAATCGCGGCGACGGCGGAGCGAGAGCAGGTGGATTTGATCGCGATGGCGACGCACGGGCACTCACTGCTGAGCGATGTGGTTCACGGCACCACCGCGACAGCATTACGACACGTCAGCCGGATTCCGATCCTGATGGTGCGCGCGCCTGCTCCAGGGCCCTGAGAATGGCGCTCAGGCGGCGGTCTCGCGCCTCCCGCAGGAACTCGACCTTCCCCTTGTAGGCCCGTTCAATCGACTGGATCAACGCCCGCTGCTGGTCAGTGTCGAGCTGCGCCCAGTGCGCGAGCTGCTGCCACCAGCTCTCGAAGCTCGCCAACAGGTGCTGCGTGAAGCCGCGGATGCCGCCCTCGCCGGCCGCGAGGTGATAGGTAAGGTGGGGGCCGGCAGCAGCCCAGCCGATCGCGGGACCGAGCGACACCGCGCGGTCGAGTTCGTCCACGCTGATCACGCCGCGCAAGACGAGGTCGATGCACTCGCGCCAGACCGCGGCGGAGACGCGACCGACGACGTAGCCCGGGATCGACTTCTTGAGGACGATCGGGAAACGGCCCAGGGAGCGCAGATACTCGACCGCGCGGTTCATGCTGGCGGCGGACGTGCGACCTTCCGCCGGCACCACTTCGACCAGCGGAATGAGCTCGGGCGGATTCAGCGGGTGCGTCACAAGACAACGATCGAGACGCCGCATCCGGCCGAAGATCTCCGTCGGCGGCAAGCCGCTCGATGACGAGCTGATCAACGCGTCATCCCCCGCCTGCTGTTCGATCGCGGCGAGGAGCTTCTGCTTCGCCGTTACGTCCTCGTGAATCGCCTCGATGATCCAATCGGCATCCTGGACCGCTTCGGAGAGGAATTGCGCCCGCACCAGCTCCGTGAGGCCCCGCTCGACGATGCTTTCGGGGGCGCGATCGAGCGCCACCAGCGCCCGCGTGCGCCGCTCCACCTCGATCGACGCGTGCTCCATCGTCGCGGGACTCAGATCGAAGATCGCCACCGGCCACCCGGCCGACGCGCACAGCGCCGCCCAGCCGACGCCGATGTCGCCCGCCCCGATCACGGCAACCTTCCGCGGGATCGTCACGCCATCGCCTCTTCGGCCAGGGCGACGGCCGGGAACACGCGCTCGAACAGCATGCGCCGTACGGGCGGCGCGCGGACTTCCATCGCGACGCGCGTGAACGAGCCTTTGGTGTCGAGCTTGGTGCGGCCGCGGGTATTCCCGTCGTCGAGACCGACGGTCAGACGCAGGTCGCTGAACGTCAGCACGCCGGGCTGGATCAGGTAGGCGATCGCGAGGACGTCGTTGATCACGGCGCCGTCGAGCCCCTCCTGTTTTTTGTGGAACTCGACGTAGAACCGGAGCGCATCGTACAGCCATGGCGACTGGTGCGCGAGGCGCTCGACCTCGTTGCCCTTGATCACGACCTTCCGCGTCACGTCGAGCCCAATCATCTCGGTCGGGATCTCCGCGGCCAGCACCGTGGCGAGCGCCTCGGGATCGCACCAGGCGTTGAACTCCGAGAAGCGCGTCGTGTTGCCCGGCGCCTCGACGTTGCCGATCATCGCGACGTGGCGGGCCACCTTCTCGCGGACCAGGGCGGGATTCGCGCGCAACACGAGCGCCAGGCTCGTGACCGGGCCAAGCGTTACGAGCGTGACGGGCTCAGGTTGGGCCTCGAGGAGCCGCTCGAGCGGGCGCACGTAGTCGAGAATCACCCCCGCGGGCGGTACGTCGGCGTAGCCGAGGCCCGAGGTCCCGTGCGTATCGTCGGCGACCTGGAGCTGCCGCTTGAGCGGCCGGCGCGCACCGATGCCGAGCGTCACGCGCACGGGGTGTTTCACCCTGCGCAGGATTTCGACGGCGTTGCGGTAGGCGTTCTCGACGACCGTATTGCCGTAGGAAATCGAGATACCGCGGACATCCAGCTCTGGAGAATTCAGGGCCAGGAGCAGCGCCAGGCAATCATCGATCCCTGGATCGGTGTCGATGATGACGGGGCTCGGGGCTCGGGATTCGGGACTGGTGGATTCGGGCACGTTCTAGGTTAGGCTCCTCACTTCGGAAGTGCAAACGCGATGATGGCGTCGCCCGCCCCGAACGGACCGCCGCCGCCGGCGGCGATGACGACGAACTGGCGCCCGCCCGCCTCATAGGTCATGGGTGTGGCACGGGCGCCCGCGGGGAGATCGGCCTTCCACAGCTCGCGGCCCGTCTCGACATCGAAAGCGCGAAACGCGTGCTCGAGCGTCGCGCCGATGAAGACGACTCCGCCTGCCGTCACGATCGGACCACCAAGGTTTGCGGCGCCCGGGAAGCCGCCCATCGTGCCCAGGGGTACGTTCCAGGCGATGCCACCGGTGCTGAGGTTCACGGCGACCAGTGCGCCGAATGGCGGCGGTGTGCAGGGCAGCCCGGTGGGACCCAGGATGATGCGGCGGCGCATGAGGTAGGGCGTGCCCCGCATGTTGGTGTACTCGAAGTCCGTCATACCGCGTGCCGCATCGACGGTCTTGGAGCTGTCGTAGTTGAAGCCGTGTGCCACGAACAGCTGGACCATGGCGGGAACGCGATTGACGGGCACCACGGCGAGACCGTGTCTTTCATCTATAGCGACTCCACCCCAATGCGCGCCGCCGATGTTGCCGGGCTGGGAAAGCGTGCCCTGCATGCTGGGTGGCGTAAACGGTCCCTCGTTGCGCAGCGCCGCCAGGATGTCGTGGCAGGCGGCCTTGGCCTCTGGTGTGGGTCCCCAGGCGTCGTCCGCGGTATACCGCAGCGGGACGAGGGGCGGCGTAACGGCCGTAAAGGGCTGCGTAGGAGACGCGACTTCGCCGGAGACGCTGCTCGCCGGGACGGTCCGCTCTTCCACCGGGAAAATCGGCGTGCCAGTCGTTCGGTCGAGCACGTACAGCATCCCTGATTTCCCGGTCTGGATGACTGCCGGGATCCTGGCGCCATTTTGCGTCACGGTAACGAGCGCGGGCGGAGCCGCGTTGTCGAAGTCCCAGAGGTCGTGGTGGACGGTCTGGAAATGCCACACGACCTTCCCCGTTGAGGCGCGCAGCGCGACGATCGAACTGGCGTAGCGGTCTTCGCCGAGGCGCATCCCGCCGAAATAATCCGGCGCGGGACTCGACGTGGGAAGGAACACGAGATCGCGCTCGAGATCGGCAACGATCACGGACCAGACGTTGGCTGCGCCGACGACCCGGGCGGAGCCGTTCTGCCAGGTCTTGAAGGCCGGATCGGCCGAGTCCTGGGGCACAGGATCGAACGTCCACTCGAGTAGGCCGGTGCGCGCATCGTAGGCGCGCACTTCGCCGCTCGCCGGCGCGAGGTTGGTGTTGTCGGCGACCGCCGATCCTGTGATGACGAGGTCGCCTACGATCGCGGGGGGGGATGTTACCTCATAAAACGCGAACTCATCCGGTGCGACCCGCAGCCCCTTCCGCAGATCGACTACGCCGCCCGTGCCGAAGCCCGCGCAAGGCCTCCCTGTTGCAGCATCGACGGCAACCAGTCGCGCATCGATCGTCGCGGCGATAATGCGTCGGGCACATGAGGCGCCGGCAGCAGCGCGGCTGTCGCGCCAGAAGCTCACACCCCGGCTCGCGAAGTCGCCGTAGCCGCGATGCGGGTTCACGCCCGCGTCGTAGCGCCAGCGCTCGGTGCCGGTGGCGGGATCGAGCGCGGCGACGATGCCGGTCGGCGTGATCACGTACATCGTGCCGTCCACCACGATCGGGGTGACCTCGAGCGCCGGCGGCCGGTGCGACATGCTCGACATGTCGGGGATGCCGCTGTGATACGTCCACGCGACCTGCAGTCGCGCAACGTTGTCGCGTGTGATCTGGGTGAGCGGTGAGAAGCGTGCACCGCCGGGATCGCGGCCATAGGCCGGCCAATCTCCTGGGGACTGGGGGTTGGGGGCTCGGGACTGGAGGCTAACGAGCAGCAGCAGTGTCAGCATGGATCTCTTTCGCGATGGTTTGGCGCAGGTGCTGGAATTCAGCGTCGCCACCGAAGCCAAAGATGCGCTCGATGATGCGTCCCTGCTTGTCGAGCAGGACGGAATAGGGCAGGCCCCGGTAGTGATAAACGGCTTTCATGTTGCCGCGCCCCACCAGGATCGGGAAGGGCGGGCGGAATTCGCTGATGAACGTCCGCATCTTCGTGTCGCTCACGTCGTCCGAGATGGCTGCGATATCGAAGTCCTTGCGGTCGAGCGCCTGGTACAGCTCGGCCATGTGCGGGAACTCGGCGCGGCAGGGCTCGCACCACGACGCCCAAAAATTGACGAGTGTGACTTTCCCGCCATAATCCTCGAGACGCACCGGCTTGCCGCCGAGGTCGGGCAGGGCGAAGGCGGGGACAAAGAGGTCGCGCCCGCGCGTAGGAATTTGCGCGAGCAGACGGTTCGGATCGAGCACGCGGATCGTCCCACGGCGGTCGACGGCGACGGCCGTCGCCCTCGTCCCGAGGGTGCGGGTCGTGTCGATGTGCCCGCTTTCCGCATCCAGCACGTCCAGGCGCAGGCGCGTCGCTGCCGAGTCTTCTGCGCCGAGGACATACAGACGTCCATCCGGCCCGACCGACAGCGCGATGTTCACCAGGGCATGCGCGACCCGAATCTCGCGCCCCTTTTGAGGCAGGAAGTGCGGATCGGGTTCCTGACGGAACAAACCGCGCTGGGTGTGCCACACCGTCGCGCC
>DASWDA010000129.1:0-2456 GCA_036395695.1 Gemmatimonadales bacterium | reverse complement strand
CTCGCCATGAAGACCGCCGGGATTCGCCCCCAGGACGTCGGCTACATCAATGCGCACGGCACCTCCACGCCGCACGGCGACGCCGCAGAGACCGCAGCCGTCAAGGCCGTGTTCGGCGAGCACGCCCGCAAGCTGATCTTCGGATCGACCAAGTCGATGACCGGCCATCTGCTCGGCGCGGCCGGTGCGTTCGAGCTGGCGATCTGCGCGCTCGCGCTGCGCGATGGCGTCATCCCGCCGACGATCAACCAGTTCACCCCGGATCCCGCCTGCGATCTCGACTCGGCGCCGAACAAGGCGGTCAAGCGGCAGTTCGACTTCGCGCTGTCCAATTCGTTCGGATTCGGAGGGCACAACGTGACGCTCGCGGTGCGGAGCGTGACATGAGAGATCCGTCACTCGTCCCCATCGCGGCGAAAGTAGAAGAGGGCGAGCGACTGACGCGCGAGGATGGCCTCGCGCTTTTTGCATCTCACGACCTGCTGACGCTCGGGCGTCTCGCGGACCTCGCCAACCGGCGCCGGAACGGCGACCGCGTCTACTTCGCCGCCAATCAGCACATCAATCCGACGAACGTCTGCATTCTGCGCAACACCTGCGTGTTCTGTTCGTTCGCCCGGATGCCGAAAGAAGACGGCGCCTACACGCGGAGCCTCGAGGAAGTATTCGCGGAAGCGGACGCCGCGCGCGACAATCCGACGCGGGAGTTTCACATCGTCGGCGGGCTGCATCCCAAGCTCCGGCTCGCGTACTATGTCGACATGTTCCGCGGCCTCAAGGAGCGCCACCCGCACGTGATGATCAAGGCTCTTACGGCGGTCGAGGTGGCGCATTTAGCAAAGTTGGAAAAACTGTCCATTCGCGAGGTCCTGCTGGCGATGAAGGACGCCGGCGTCAGCACGTTGCCGGGCGGCGGGGCGGAAGTGTTCTCGCCCGCGGCGCGCGCCACGATCGCCGACCGCAAGCTCACGGGCGAGGAGTGGCTGGCGGTCCATCGCGAGGCCCACCGGCTCGGCATGCCGTCGAACTGCACCATGCTCTACGGCCACGTCGAGACGATGGCGGACCGCGTCGACCATCTGCTCGCCCTGCGCGCCCTCCAGGACGACACCGGCGGGTTCCTGACCTACATCCCGCTGGCGTATCATCCCGACCACAACGAGCTGGGCGAGAAGCTGGGGCGCACCGGGACGGCGACGACGGGCTTCGACGACCTCAAGAACATCGCCGTCGGACGGCTGCTGCTCGACAACATCCCGCACGTGAAGACCCACTGGCCGATGGTGACGCCATTCATCTCGCAGGTGTCCCTCACGTTTGGATGCGACGATCTCGAAGGGACCGTGGTGTTCGAGCGCGTCTATCACGAAGCCGGCGCACCGACGCCGATGTGGCTGTCCTACGACGAGATCGTGACATTGATCCGCGGGGCGGGGAAGGAGCCGGTCGAGCGGGACTCGCTCTATCAGACGGTCAGGACGTTCGAGGGCTACGTGCCGAAGCCCCAGGCTGTGCCGGTGCGGCCCGAGGGCCCGGCGCCGCAAGGGGCGCTGTTCCACATCGAGCATCGCGCTCGCGCCGCGGCGAAGCGCAAACAACCCGCAACGACGGTTGTGGACGGTGCAGAATGATTTCACAAGCATGAAGATTGGCCGCATCGGCTACATCAACTGCGCCCCGGTGTACGGGGCGATCGACCGCGGCATCGTGGCGCTGCCGCCGGGCGGCGAGCTGGTGACGGGCACGCCTTCGGAGCTGAACGACTTGCTCGTTGCCGGCGAGCTGGACATGAGCGTGATCAGCGCGATCGAGTATGCACGGCACGCCAAGGATCTTGTGCTTCTGCCCGATCTCGCGATTTCCTGTGACGGCCCAGTCCGCAGCGTGGCGTTGTTCAGCCGTCGGGCGGTCGGACAGTTGGACGATCGGACCGTCCTCCTCTCCGCATCATCGCGGACGTCCGTCGCGCTGCTCGAGCTACTGTGTCGCGATGTGTGGAAGATCAAGCCGCGATTCGCGGAAGCCCGCGCCGAAGCCCAGGACCTTGAAGCCCTTGCTGCGCTCCCTCATGAGGCCGTGCTCGTGATTGGTGACGCTGCGCTCGCGCTCGTGGCCCGCGGGACATATCCGCATCGCTACGATCTCGGTGAAGAATGGAAGCACTGGACCGGACAGCCGTTTGTATTCGCCGTCTGGGCGGCTCAGCGGCTCGCGAGCCCCGCTGCCGTGCAGCTGGGCCATGAAGCCCTCCTCGCGTCGCGCGCCTGGGGCCTCGCGCACCTCGACGAGCTCGCGGCGGACGCCGCACGCCAGACGGGCGTATCCCGGGCGATGTGCCGCGCGTATCTCGGGGGGCTGGACTATGCGTTCAGCGATCCGCATCACGCCGCACTCACCGATTTCGTGCGGCGGGTCGACGAGATGCAGTTCGTCCAGGTGGCCTGATGGTCGACCGC
>DASWDA010000128.1:0-1718 GCA_036395695.1 Gemmatimonadales bacterium | reverse complement strand
GGGCGAGATCTACATCGCCGGCCGGCGCGTCGACCAGGACGTGCCGCCGCGCGCCCGCGGCATCGCGATGGTCTTCCAGAGCTACGCCCTGTACCCACACCGCACCGTGTCAGGCAACATCGCGTTCCCGCTCGAAGCGGCACGCCTCCCCCGCGCGGTCATCGCCGAGAAAGTCCGTTGGGCGGCAGAGCTGTTCGGGATCGCCGGGTACCTGGACCGCTATCCGCGCCAGCTCTCGGGCGGTGAGCGCCAGCGCGTTGCGCTGTGCCGTGCTGTGGTACGAGACCCGCAGGTGTTTTTGCTCGACGAACCGCTCGCCAATCTCGATGCCAAGCTCCGGAACACCGCGCGCGACGAGCTGAAGCGGTTCCAGCGCCAGATCAAGCGTACCACCGTGTACGTGACGCACGATCAGGTGGAAGCCATGGGCTTGGGTGACCGCATCGCGGTCATGGACCGCGGCAAGGTGCGGCAGGTGGGCACACCCCACGAGGTCTACGAGGACCCCGTCGACACGTTCGTGGCGACCTTTCTGGGCCAGCCGCCCATGAATCTGGTCGAGCAACCCGGCGGCGGCGGCAGGACGCTCCTGGGGTTCCGGCCCGAGCATCTGCTGCCGAGCGACCACTTTGGCGACCGGGAGCCACTGCACCCGATTCCGCTCATCGTGCGGCGGGTGGAGTACCTGGGGTCGGATCGGTATGTCTACGGGACCGTGGAGTTCGCGCCCGACGCAACCGTGATCGCCAAGCTGCCCGCGAACATCGGACGGGCAATTCCGGAAGAAGAAGGAGGGCGGCTCGATTTCGCCGTACCCGAGCGGGCGCTCTGTCATTTCGATGCCCAGACCGGGGCGCGGGTGCGGCGGTGAAATTCGCCGATCGCGAGGATCTGCTCGGCGCGGCCATGCTCGGCCCGGCCCTTGCCTACGTGATCCTGCTCGTCGGCGTGCCCTTCGTGCTCGCCATCATGCTCAGCTTTTCGAGCGCCACCGCCGGGAGCCTGACGCTCACGTGGGCCGGGTTTCGCAACTACAGCACCATTCTCGCCGACCCGATCTTTCTCCGCTCGCTCCGCAATACCGCGATCGTGACGATCGGATCGCAGGTGCTCGTCATCGTGCTCGCGACCGCGGCGGCCCAGGTGTTCCGTGCCGCCTTCCACGGCAAGCGCACCGCGCGGTTCGTGCTGCTGTTGCCGTGGGCGGTCCCCGTGTCGCTCGCCGCCATCGCCTGGACGTGGATCTTCGATTCGACATTCAGCGTGATCAACTGGACGCTCAAGGTGACCGGGCTGCTCCACGGCTGGCTCTACTGGCTCGGCGAACCGGGCCTCGCGCTGTTCGCGATCATCATCGTGCAGGCGTGGCGCATCTTCCCGTTCGCCACCGTGATCGTGCTCGCGGGACTGTCGTCGATTCCGCAGGACGTCGTCGAGGCGTCGATCGTGGACGGCGCGGGCTTCTGGCGACGGCTCTTCAAGGTCGAGCTCCCGCTCCTGCTTCCCGTGATCGCCGTGGCGGTCTTGTTCGGCGTCGTCTACACCGCGACCGACCTCGGCGTCGTGTATATCCTGACTGGTGGGGGACCCGCGAATACGACGCACGTGCTGCCCACCCTCGCGTTCCAGCGCGGCGTGCTGGGTGCCGACCTCGGCCAGGGTGCCGCCATCGCTGTATTCCTCGTGCCGTTTCTGATCGTGGTCGCCGTCCTGATGCT
>DASWDA010000127.1:0-2874 GCA_036395695.1 Gemmatimonadales bacterium | reverse complement strand
CTGCCGGTCAGATCAAAAAGGTCGGTCGGCTTTGTGGTCTTGGCTGTCGTCATCGGCTTCGTTCCCTCGCGGACTTGATCGCCTAGGCGCTCATGAAGCGCGTCACGACGCAAGTGGTCCCTGCACGCGAAATCAGCGCAGCAATCGGCCACTAGCTGCGCTTACCGGGTCTGAATGTCGACGAACAGAGCAAGTTTTTCACGCGGCGATGTTCGCCTCCTGTATGAGCCGATCTACCGCGACGTCGAGACGACGCCAAGCGTCGGCGAGGAGATCGGCGGGGTTGGGAGCGAGATTGGGATCGAGACGAGCGAGGCCGGGGCGCAGGATGCGGGCGTAGGTCTTGGAGAAGAACAGAGCGACACGACGGCCTACGGGGGTGAGGACGTAGCGGTGCTTGGCCGGCAGGCGTTGGATCAGGCCCTTCAAGCGCAAGCGGCGTAGATCGTAGGTCATGCGTCCCGCCGAGTAGGGTTTGGGACCAGGGTCGTGCAGGGCCGCAACGCGCTCGCGCAGCATTCGGTTGGTGAAGCCGTCGGGCGTCGGGAGAAAGAGGCAAAGCGCGGCCAGGGCAGCCATGACGCGGGGATCTCCGAAGCGAAGGCCCGGGGCATGTTGGCCGTCGGCGTCGGAGGGCAGGACAACGGACTGGAAGGTCCGCGAAGAGATGATGCAGTTGTGGCTGGTGCGCTCCAGGGCGAGGAGGCGGTGGTTGATGTTGCGGCCGATGGTTCGAAGATAGCCAAGGTTGGACAGCGCGCGGCGGCAGCCGACGTCGTAGGGATTGTTGATGACGGTTTCGGTGCGCAGGGCTCGGCCTTCCTTGAAGTACTGCTTGAGCCGGGAGTGCTTGTACTCCACCGACAGCTTCGGCAGCACACCATACTGAACGACTCGGGTGCGAAAGGAGCTCGGTGTGTTTCGCTGCACCCGGCGTCCGAACAGGATCTGGATTCGATCGGGGCGACCGAGATCGAGGTTTTCGCGCAGCAACTCCTCGAAGAGTTGGCGCCCGTGAAGGGGTCGATCGAAGACGTGGGTCAAACTCATTTCCATCTGCCAGATGGAGAGCTGGTAGCGGTACCCCGCGGCACGATCCTGGCGCGAGAGCGGATGCGGCAGACGGGCCAGCCAGCGGCGGAAGAATTTCTCGACATCCTTGGCGCAGAGTTCATCGCACAGGCGCTGCAACGTGGCGGGCTCGGCGCAGGACAAAAATCCGTTATCCAGCGCCTCGAAGCCGATGCCGCGGTTTGCGAGCTGACACTTCGCCCACTCATGCCCGTTGAGGCAGACGCGCACCGCGAAGGGTGCATAGGAGGAAAACTTGATGAAGCCGGGACCGAAGTCGCGATCGAGGATGTAGAAGTAGTAGTGGTTGACGAAGACCTTGGCGCGATAGAAGTCGAAGTCGACCCGGCCGCCGCGACCGCGTTTCTTCACCGAGCGGAAGGCGCGATCGGCTTCCTGGGCAACGCCGATGAAGACGACGCCTTCCTTGCCGCGGAAGCGCGCCAGCCGAGCTTTGGCGACGTCGTCCTTTCGTTCACCGGGCTTGAACTCGACGATCGGGATGCCCGCTCGCTCGGCGAAGGCATGGATGGCCTCGACGAAGCGTCGGGTGATCTGCCCGAGCAGGGCCGGCGAGGGAATGGGGTTTTTTCGGTGCGTGGTGAGGAAGTAGACAAGCTGGCCGGAGCGCTGCAGGCCGGGGAGGTAGCCGTTGAGGTAGATCCGATCGATGGATTCCACCTGGAGTGTGACGTGATCGCGCAGTATGCTGTCGATGTTCGGCATGATCGGCCTCGAGCATTCGGTGGTGCCGGACCACGAGCCGGGCGGGTGGCAACTCGCGCCGGCTCAACTTTTGTCGGGCGCTCAGTGCCGCACCGGCTCGACGAGCCGGCTGAGCATCTGCACGAGGCGAACGAGGAGCGAACGGGCTCGGAGGTAAGTCTGCGGGTCGATCAGAGACCGAAGACGAAGGACATCGAGCAAGGCGGCACACTCGGTGGTGGAACCGCGGGCTTGCACGTAGAAGCGGCGCTTGTCGGGCCCGGAGCTGCGTCCCGCGCCCTCGGCAATGTTCAGCACGATGGAGAGGCTTGCGCGTTCGAGCTGGTCGCGCACAACCGCGTAGCCACGCCGCGGCAGAACCGCCGACAGCATGCCGTGCAGTTCCAGGGCGAGCTGATAGACGTGGAGCCGTTCGTGATCGAGCTGCGGCTCGGTGGGACGATCAGCGGTGAGGCGGGCGTCGAAAGCGTTCATGACCATCTGGGCACCTCCTGGGTTGCGCCGGTTTGTGCCGGACTCTCACGCCGAGCTGGACTCCGGCGCAAACCGGCGCCGAGGTGCCTTGGCCGTGAACGTTCCCGTGCCCGTGAACGTGCCCCGTGGCCCGAAGCAGGAGGCGTGACACGCCCAGCGTGGCGCGGCTCCTGCGCTCTACCTACTCGACGGTTTGAGGCAGCGCCTCGCTAGCTAGCTAGTTGAAATTTCCCCCGCAACGGGACTTTGATGGCGGGAGCAGGAGGTAACGCCATGCAGCAACTCAGTGGCCTCGATGCGTCGTTTCTCTACTTCGAAACGGCCAACGCTCCGATGCACGTCGGCTTCATCATGATCTACGATCAATCGACCGCACCCGGCGGCAGGGTCACGTTCCGAGGAATCCTCACGAACATCGAGAAGCGGCTGCATCTCACGCGCTGCTTCCGGCAGCGGCTCGCCTACGTCCCGCTCAATCTCGATCATCCCTACTGGATCGACGATCCCGACTTCGATCTCGAGTTTCACGTTCGACACATCGCGCTGCCACAGCCGGGCGACTGGCGCCAGCTCTGCATCCAGGTGGCGCGCCTGCACTCGCGA
>DASWDA010000126.1:0-6070 GCA_036395695.1 Gemmatimonadales bacterium | reverse complement strand
ACGAAGGAAGAGGGCGGGCGGCATACGCCGTTCTTCAAGGGCTATCGGCCGCAGTTCTACTTCCGGACGACGGACGTGACGGGCAATGTCGAGCTGCCGGCCGGGGTCGAGATGGTGATGCCGGGCGACAACACGAAGATGGCGATCGAGCTGATCACGCCGATCGCGATGGAAGAGCAGCTGCGGTTTGCCATCCGCGAGGGTGGGAGAACGGTTGGAGCCGGCGTCGTCACCAAGATTCTGAAGTAGTCAATTGCCGTCTGCCGTCAGCCGTCTGTACAGACGGCAGATGGCTGATGGCTGAGGGCCATATGCCAAGAGAAAACATCATCATGGAGTGCACCGTCTGTAAGAGTCGGAACTATTTCACGACCAAAAACAGGCGCAAGCACCCCGAGCGGGCGGAGTGGAAGAAATTTTGCCCGCGGTGCAATAAGCAACAGGCGCACAAGGAATCGAAGTAATGGCGACGGAAGTCCTGACGGGCGGTGGGCCGGCGGGGGGAGCTGGAGCATCCGCGGTTCGCCCGGCCGGCCGGCTTGGTCGGTTTTTTCAGTTCCTGCGCGACGTGCGCAACGAGCTGCGCAAGGTCACGTGGCCGACGTTCGATGAGTTGAAAAAGGCCACGACGGTGATCGTCATTTTCGTGACGATCCTCGGGCTGACGATCGGCTTGATGGACGCGTTCTTCCAGTGGGTGTTCGTGAAGCTGGTGGCGAGGCTGTTTTAGTGCCTGACCTGCGCTGGTACGCGATTCAAACGACGGCGGGGCATGAGAACAAGGTGCGCTCGCTGATCGCGCGCCGCATCGCCGAAGACACCCGCGCCGAGGCGGAGAAGCCGATCCGGCAGGCCCTGGTCCCCACGCAGGAAGTCGTGGAGATCAAGAACGGCAAGAAGGTGAACGTCGAGCGGAAGATCTACCCGGGGTACGTGCTCGTGGAGATGGACCTGAATCAGGAGACCATCCACACGATCAACGGCATCCAGGGCGTGATCAAGTTCGTCGGCACCGGCCGCCTGCCGATGCCGCTCCGGCCGGATGAGGTCAACCGGCTGCTCGGCGTGGAAGAGGCGATCAAGGAAGAGGAGCCCACGGAGGCGATTCCGTTCCTCGTGGGCCAGGTCGTCGAGATCACCGAAGGGCCGTTCTCGGAATTCAGCGGGACGGTGCAGGAAGTGCTGCCGGACAAAGGCAAAGTGCGTGTGTCGGTCGCCTTGTTCGGAAGGCCGACGTCGGTGGAGCTGGATTACTTGCAGTTGAAGGCTCACTAACCACGGGATGCGTGGGAGTCCGCGTCTAGCGGACGCTAATAGAGGCAACGATGGCCAAACCAGTTACCGCAATCGTCAAGCTGCAGGTGCCGGCTGGGCAGGCGACGCCGGCGCCGCCGGTGGGCACCGCGCTCGGCCCCCACGGCGTGAACATCATGGACTTCGTGAAGCAGTTCAACGCGAAGACCGCGAGTCAGGCCGGGATGGTCACGCCCGTCGTGGTGACGATCTACAAGGACCGCACGTTCACGTTCATCACCAAGACGCCCCCCGCCGCGGTCCTGCTCAAGAAGGAAGCGGGCATCGAGAAGGGCTCGGCGACGTCCAACCGGGAGAAGGTCGGCAAGGTCACCCGCGCCCAGCTCCAGAAGATCGCCGAGATCAAGATGCAGGATCTCAACGCGACGGATCTCGAAGGCGCGATCAACATGATCGCGGGCACGGCGCGCTCGATGGGCCTCGTGGTGGAAGGCTGATGCGCACCCACGGCAAGAAGTACCGGGCCGCCGCCCTCACCCTCGAGCCGCGCAAGCTCTACCCACCGGCCGCGGCGGTCGAGAGCGTGAAGAGCACGGCGTTCGCGACGTTCGACGAATCGGTGGACGTGGCGGTGCGGCTGGGCGTCGATCCCAAGCACGCCGACCAGATCGTGCGCGGCACCGTCTCGCTGCCGCACGGCACGGGGAAGACGATCCGCGTGCTCGTCATCGCGCAGGGAGAGAAAATCAAAGAGGCGGAAGCGGCCGGCGCCGACTTCGTGGGGATCGAGTACATCGCGAAGATCAAAGAGGGCTGGCTGGACACCGACGTCATCGTGGCTACGCCCGACGTGATGGGGCAGCTGGGCGCGCTCGGAAAGGTTCTCGGGCCGCGCGGGCTGATGCCGAACCCGAAGGCGGGCACCGTCACGATGGACGTGACGAAAGCGGTCAAGGAGCTGAAAGCCGGGAAGATCGAGTTCCGCGTGGACAAGAGCGGCATCGTACACGCGGCGGTCGGGAAGAAGTCGTTCTCGGCACAGCAGCTCGCCGACAACCTGCAGGCGTTCATGGACGCGATCGTCAAGGCGAAGCCGGCGGCCGCGAAGGGTCACTACATCCGCTCGGTGACGGTCTCGAGCACGATGGGGCCGGGCGTGCGGGTCGATCCGGCGGGGTACCACGTATGAACCGGACCAAAGCGCAGAAGCAGGAGATGGTCACGACGCTGGCGGCGCAGGTCGCCAAGTCGCAGACGATCTACGTCACCGATTTCACGGGTCTCAACGTGGCCCACATCACCGACCTGCGCCGGCGCCTGCGGGCGGTCGGCGTCGAGTACGTGGTGGTCAAGAACACGCTGGCGCGCCGCGCGCTGAGCGAGCAGCAGCTGAAGGCCGGGGGCCTCGATGCGTTCCTCGCCGGGCCGACCGCGCTGGTGCTGGCGGGCGCGGATCCGGTCAGCGCTGCGAAGGTCCTGGCGGACTTCGCCAAGGAGTTCGAGAAGCCGGCAATCAAGGTCGGGCTGGTCGAAGGCAAGCCGGTCACGCAAGCGCAGGTGAAGTCGCTGGCCGCGTTGCCTTCGAAGACCCAGCTCCTGGCGCAGCTGGGTGGTGCGCTGCAGGCGCCCATGGCGGGATTCCTGGGAGTGCTGAACGGACTTCTGTATTCAATGGTGGGTGCCCTCGAGGCGCTAAAAACTAAACGGGCGGGAGAACAGTAATGGCGACCCAGACACTGAGTAAGGACGAGATCCTCGAAGCCATCGGCAACATGTCGGTGTTCGAGCTGGCGGAGCTGATCGAGGCCTTCAAGGGCCGGTTCGGCGTGACGATCGCGGCTCCGGCAGCGGCACCGGCCGGCGCCGCCGCAGGCGCGGCCGCGGCCGCACCGGCGGTCGAGGAGAAGACGGAGTTCACGGTCGTGCTGAAGGCGGGCGGCGAGAAGAAGATCCAGGTCATCAAGGAGATTCGCGCGATCACGAGCCTCGGTCTGAAAGAGGCGAAGGATCTCGTCGAGGGCGCGCCCGGAACCGTGAAAGAAGGCGTGAACAAGCAGGAAGCCGAAGAAATCAAAAAGAAGCTCGAAGCGCAGGGCGCGGTCGTCGAACTGAAGTAGCCTCGAGTGCGGTCTGGGCCACGGGGGCCCAGACTAAGCCCCGAGTCTCGCTTCGGTCTACGACATGCGCGGATTCACTACAACCTGCTTGCTTTTCCGAGCCCTAGCATCCTCCCCCGCACTGCAGCCGGGTCCGGGGGCGGCAGGGCCTTTTGCATTACTTGAGGGTTCGCATGACTACTAAGACATCACCACTGCTTTCGTTTGCAAAGCTGGCGACGGGCATGCCGATGCCCCATCTCCTCGACATTCAGACGCGCGCGTTCCAGTCGCTGTTGCAGCCGGACGGCAAGGACGGCGCGCGCGCCGACGTCGGATTGGAACGGGTCTTCAAGGACCTGTTCCCGATCCAGGACGTGAACGGCAACTACTCGCTCGAGTTCGTGAAGTACGCGCTCGGCGAGCCGAAGTACACGGTCGAAGAGTGCATCGAGCGCGACATGACGTACTCGGTGCCGCTCAAGGCGACGCTGCAGCTCGTCGTCATGGAAGAGGTCGGCGAGGTCACCAAGACCAAGCGCCCCAAGAACATCATCGAGAAGGAAGTCTATCTCGGGGAGCTGCCGATTCTCACGCCACTCGGCACGTTCGTCATCAACGGCGCGGAGCGCGTTATCGTGTCGCAGCTGCACCGCTCGCCCGGCGTCGTGTTCGAGGAGAGCATCCACCCGAACGGCCAGCGCCTCTTCTCGGCGCGCATCATCCCGTTCCGGGGCTCGTGGGTCGAGTTCACGGTCGACATTCACGACGTGATCTACGTCCACATCGACAAGAAGAAGAAATTCCCGGCCACCGCCCTGCTCCGCGCGTTTGGGTACGGCACGAACGCCGACATCCTGAAACTGTTCTACGCGGTGAAGGAGATCGACATCACCGGCAAGCTCGAGGGCCGCGCGCAGAAGCGCGAGGTGCTCGGCACGCTGCTGGCCGCCGATGTGCCGGACCCCGAGAACAAGAAGGGCGAGCCGCTGTCCCGCGTGGGCGACGAGCTTACGCTGGAGCGCTTCAACGCGTTCCGCCGCGCCGGCATCACCGCGGTGCGCGTGTTCGCGGGCTATACCTCGCTCGATCTGCGTGAGGATGCCCAGCCGACCACCACCCAGCAGTCCCCGAACAAGTACGTGCTTGCCTTCGACGTCGCCGATCCCGACGGGGAAGTCGTCAGCGAGGCGGGGCGCGAGGTGTCCGACACGCTGCGCAAGAAGCTGCTCAAGGCCGGCGTGACCAAGGTCGACGTGCTGCTGCCCGCCGGCCGCAGCGAGTCCCCGCTGATCAAGAACACGCTCGCCAAGGACCCGACGCACACCGAGGCCGAGGCGCTGGCGCAGATCTACACGCTGCTCCGTCCCGGCGAGGCGCCGAACATCGAGACCGCGCGGGAAGCGCTGAAGCGGCTGTTCTTCCACCCCAAGCGTTATGACTTGGGGCGCGTGGGCCGCTACAAGATCAACCAGCGCCTCAAAGTGAACGAGGCGAAGGACAACACCGTCCTGACCGAGAACGACTTCATCGCGATCATCCGCTACTTGATCGAGCTGTCCGAGGGCCGCGGCTATACCGACGACATCGACCACCTCGGCAACCGCCGGGTGCGCTCGGTCGGCGAGCTGATCGCCAACCAGTTCTCGGTCGGTCTGTCGCGCATGGCGCGGCTGATCAAGGAGCGGATGAGCATCAACAACGATCCCGAGCGGATCACGCTCGATGATCTGGTGAATGCGCGCACCGTGAGTGCCGTCATTCAGGCATTCTTCGGTTCGTCGCAGCTGTCGCAGTTCATGGACCAGACGAATCCGCTGGCCGAGCTGACGCACAAGCGGCGGCTCTCGGCGCTCGGACCGGGCGGGCTCACGCGCGAGCGCGCGGGCTTCGAGGTGCGCGACGTGCACTACAGCCAGTACGGCCGCATGTGCCCGATCGAGACGCCGGAAGGTCCGAACATCGGCCTCATCACCAGCCTGTCGTGCTACGCGCGCGTGAACGATCTCGGCTTCATCGAGACGCCCTACCGCGTCGTGAAGGACGGCAAGGTCACTGATGAAACGCGCTGGCTGTCCGCATCCGAGGAAGAGGATTACGCGGTGGCGCAGGCGAACGCGCACCTCACGCCCGACGGCCGGTTCGCGGACGAGCTGGTGCTGTGCCGCAAGCGGGACGACTACCCGCTGCTGCCGCCCAACAAGATCGACTTCATGGACGTGGCGCCGGAGCAGCTCGTGTCCATCGCCGCGGCCCTGATTCCGTTCCTCGAGCATGACGACGCGAACCGCGCGCTCATGGGCTCGAACATGCAGCGGCAGTCGGTGCCGCTCCTCTTCCCGCAGGCGCCGCTGGTGGGCACCGGGCTCGAGGAGAAAGTCGCGCGCGACTCCGGCGCCGTCGTGATCGCCCGCCGCGGCGGCGTGGTCACGCGCGTCACGGCCGATGAGATCATCATCGACTCGGGCGACGAGGACGCCCCGGGCAACGGGGATCATCCCCTGGCGCGGCTCAAGCAGCACGACCGCTTCCGCCTGAAGAAGTTCTGGCGGACGAACCAGGACACCGCCATCAACCAACGGCCGCTCGTGCACATGGGCCAAAAAGTGAAGGCGGGGCAGATCGTCGCGGACGGCGCCGGCACGGAGCGCGGCGATCTCGCGCTCGGCGCGAACGTCACCGTGGCGTTCATGCCGTGGTACGGGCACAACTTCGAAGAC
>DASWDA010000125.1:0-17201 GCA_036395695.1 Gemmatimonadales bacterium | reverse complement strand
CGCGGCCCCCTGTTCGAAGAAGCGCTGCTGACCGCCGACCTCGACCTCGATTCGCTGACGACGGCACGGTCGGATTCGCCGTTGCTGGCCGACTTGCAAAGCGCACTGCCTGTTCTCACCAAGAGCCTGAGCGGCGACAAGCAGGATCAAAAAGTACGGTTCGATCCCGCCGCCAACGGCAGTCCCATGCACCACGGGCCACGCACCACGCACGTCGAAATCGTCACTCACAAGCCCGCGGATCCCGATCCCCTCGCCATCGATCCCGAGCTCACCCGGAAGTGGCTGGTCAGCTTCTTGAAGGATGAAGTGGTGCGCCGTCGCGGCTTCAAGAAAGGCCTGGTCGGTCTCTCCGGCGGCGTGGACTCGGCGCTGACCGCTTTCCTCGCCGCCGCCGCGCTCGGAAAAGACAACGTGATCGGTGTGCGCATGCCGTATCGCACGTCCAGCCCCGACAGTCTCGCCCACGCCCAGCTCGTCATCGATAAGCTCGGCATTCAGTCGCTCACCGTCGACATTTCGGACGCGGTCGATGGCCTGCTGAAGCAAGTGGGGAGTCACGATCCGCACCGGATCGGCAATATCATGGCACGCCAGCGGATGATCGTTCTCTTCGATCTCTCCGCCAAGCACCAGGCCTTGCCGCTCGGCACGAGTAACAAGTCGGAGCGGCTGCTTGGCTACTTCACCTGGCACGGCGACGATGCCCCGCCCGTCAATCCGCTCGGCGATCTGTTCAAGACGCAGGTGTGGGCACTGGCCCGGCACGTGGGCGTGCCCGACGAAATCGTGTCCAAGCCCGCCACCGCGGACCTCATCAAGGGCCAGACAGATGAAGGAGACCTCGGCGTCTCGTACCTGAACGCCGACCGCATCCTCTACCACCTGATCCGGGGCGAGGAGCCAGGAGCCTTTACTAAGGAAGAGGTGGAGATCGTCCGAAAACGCCTCGACTCGACGCACTGGAAGCGCCGGCTGCCCACGGTGGCCGTGGTGTCGCAGACTGCAATCGGCGAATTCTACTTGAGGCCGGTGGACTACTGATGGCCGACAAAAAGGGCCGGCATCCCCGCGAGTCGGAGACGGTGCTCACGGAGCTCATGATGCCGCATCACGCGAACATCATGGGCAACGTGTTCGGCGGCCACATCCTCGCGCTCGTGGACCGCGTCGCCGCTGTGGCCGCCATCCGTCACGCGCGCCGCGAGTGTGTGACCGTCTCGGTCGACAAAGTCGATTTCCGCGAGCCGATTCACGTCGGCGACCTGGTGACAGCCATGGCACGCGTCAACTTCGCGGGCCGGACGTCGATGGAGGTCGGGGTCAAAGTGCTCGCCGAGGACATTTTGAGCGGAGACAAGCGTCACACGAATTCGTGTTACGTGACCTACGTCGCGCTCGACGAGAACGGCCGGCCCATTGCAGTCGATCCGATCGTTCCGGAGACTGCGGACGAAAAGCGGCGCTACGACCGGGCTGCCAAGCGGCGAGCCAACCGAGTGATGGAACGCCGTTACGACCAGGGCCGGGGTGAGTAAGGTCGTACTGGTCCTGTCCGGCGGCGGAGCCAAGGCGCTCGCTCACGCCGGTGCGTTCCGGGCCCTGGAGCAAGCCAATCTCATCCCCAGCCACATCTGTGCGACGTCGATGGGCGCCGTGGTCGGCGCGGCGCTCGGCTCCGGCACGCCGTTCGATCAGGTGCGTCGCCGCGCGATGGGGATCCGGCGCAAAGACGTCGCTCCGTTCGACCCCCTGGCACTGATCATGGGGCTCTTTGCGCGGAGCCTGTTTCCCGCTGCCGCGCTGCGGCGGGCCATCGCGACGCTCGTCCCCAGAACGGGCTTCCAGTTTCTGAAGATCCCCCTGACCGTGACGGCCACCGACCTCGATAGCGGCGAGCTGCTCCTGCTGGGCCCGGGCGGGCGGCAGGACATCGAGCTGGCGGATGCGCTCTACGCCTCGTGCGCGCTGCCGCTCTACTTCCCGCCGCTCGAAACGAACGGCCGGCGGCTCGGCGATGGCGGCCTCAGGGCGGTTTTGCCGCTCGCTCCCGCCTTGCAGCTCGTGAAGGACGCGGATCTGTTCGTCGCGGTGGACGTGGGGCCGGGCTTTGATGAACGGGGGGCCGGGGGCTCGGCGACCAACGGCAACCAGCCGCAGCCCCCCGATGCACCCGTTCCCGCGCGGCTCCCCCGCGTGGTGCGAACGCACGGCGAAGCGATGCGCATCATGATGGCGGAGCAGACGGAGCGGGTACTCGCGGACTGGCCGAAAGACGCGCCCCGGCTCGTCTACGTGCGGGCGGTCGCCGAGCGTGAAGCGACGTTCGCGGTGGATCGAATCCAGGACTATGTCGAGATGGGTTACCAGTCGACGAAAAAGGCCTTAGGATAGGCCCATGCGCGCAGCTGAAGTCATGATTGCCGATCCCGTGGTCGCCGCTGCTGGTGCGACGTCGTCAGAGGTGGCGGCTCTCATGCGGATCAAGAACATCTCGGTCGTTCCGGTCGTGGATAATCCCAAAGACCGGCACTATCTCGGGACCATATCCGATCGTGACATCGTCGCACGCTGCGTCGGGGCCGGCCACGATCCGACCGACTGTTCAGCAGCCGATCACGCCCGGACGGACACGCCCGTCGTGAAGCCCGACACCGAGATGAAGGGTTTCAAGCTGGCCAGGCAGCTCGATTCAAACGACCATCACGTGCGCTCAACAATCGTTGTGCTGAACGGCGACAAGAAGGTGGTCGGGTTCATACCGCATCCGGAAGACGTTCAGGGAGTTGTGGTGGAATAGGCGTGGCCCCCAAGTTTTTCACTCTCGCCGAAGCCAATCGCACTTTGCCTCTGGTAAAGCGCATCGTGGAGGACGTCCTGTCGGTCTACCCTCATTGGAAGGATCTCGTCGACCGCTACGGCCTCATCGCCGCGCAGGCTCGTCCCGAGTGGGGCGAGTCACAGGAGCAGCTCAACCTGAAGGCCGAGATCGACGCGGCGGCCGGGAAGATCAACAGCTATCTGGGCGAGCTCGAGCAGATCGGCTGCGAGTTCAAGGGCTTCGACAAGGGGCTCGTCGATTTCCACGGCCGCCTGGGCGAGCGCGAGATCCTGTGGTGCTGGAAGCTGGGCGAGGACCGGATCACGCACTGGCACGAGCTCGAGGTGGGCTTCGAAGGCCGGCAGCCGTTGCCGGAGGTGCTGAGTACGTGAGAGGCTTCTGGCTCTTCCTTCATGTCATGGGGTTCGTCGCGTGGCTCGGCGGCGGGCTCGCCGTCATGCTCAGCGGCATCACGGCCAAGTACTTCCCGCCCGATCAGCGGCTGGCGGTCTACCGCGTCATGAGCGTCGTGTCGCGTAACCTGATCGGCCCCGGGGCCGTGCTCGTGGTGGTGAGCGGCCTCGTCTTATCGGTGCCCCACTTCAAGAGCGAGACCGTTCCAGGCTGGCTCATGGCGATGCAGGCCCTGGGATTGCTCGGCGCGATCGTGGCCATCGGTGTCGTCATGCCCACGGCGGCACGGCTTGGCCGGCTGGAGCTCGACCCCCGCGGCGAGCTACCGGAGAGCTTTGCCGGCCTGCGCCGCCGGCAGGCCATCTTTGCAACCATTGCAGGCGTTTTGGCACTTCTGGCCCTCCTTTCAGCTACGCTCCTTCGGTAAGTGGTGCCCGCCACCGTTTCGGCCTGTGACCACGCCCGGCATTTGCGGGTCGTTGTCGGAGTGCGAGGATTGGTTCTCTTCGACTTCGGCGGGACTCTGGACGCGGACGGCTCCCGTTGGAGCGTTCGCTTTCACGCCGCGTACCGTGCGGCGGGTGGCAAACAGTCGTTCGCGGCGTTCGACCGGGCGTTTCGTGAGTCGGACCGGGCACTCGAGCGGCTCTCGGGCATAGAGAGGCTGGGATTCCGCGCGATGGTTGACGCTCAAACCGCGTTGCTGTTGCCCCGTCTCTCCGATGGCGCCGCGCTGCCTGCGCGAGCCATCGCCGATCAGTTCCATTCCTCGACCTGCACCGTCGTGCGGCGGAACGAAGAGCTGCTGGCGCGGCTGCACAAGAACTATCACCTCGGTGTCGTTTCGAATTTCACCGGCAACCTCGAGCGCTGCCTCCAGGAGCTCGGCGTGATGCAATACTTCTCGGTGGTGGCCGATTCGGGCCGCGTCGGGATCACCAAACCGGACCCGCGGCTGTTCCAGCACGCGCTCACCTGGCCAGGACTCGTCTCCCAACCCGCCTGGATGGTGGGGGACAACTTCGAATCGGACATCCGGCCCGCCGCCGCATTGGGCCTGTCCACCGCCTGGCTCGCCCCCGCGACGGAAAAGTCGCGCGACAAGGGCCTGCCGACCGTTCGGTTGACCACGCTGCCGGACCTCGCCCAGGTGCTCGACTCATGATCCAGGGACTGATCCTCGCGGGCGGGCGCGGCTCCCGGCTCGCCGCCGACGGCGTCGAGGCGCCCAAGCCGCTGGTCGAGGTCGGCGGCCGGCCGCAGATCGTCAATCTGATCGAGACGCTCGCCGAGCTCGGCTGCGAATCGATCACCTGCATGGTGCGCGAGGGCATCACGGTCGAAACGCCGGGATCTGCCCTCGTGCTCACCTGCCGCACGCCGTCATCCCTGCACACCCTGGTGGCCGGCCTCGCGGCTGTGCCCCCTGGTCCCGTGTTCTGCACCATGGTCGATACCGTCATGCCGCCGGCCGACTGGCGCCGGCTCTATCAGGGCGTGACTGAGCGGCTCGCCGGCGGGTCACTTGCCGTGCTCGCCGTCACTCCATTCGTGGACGACGAATTGCCGCTCTACGTCACGCGCGACGCGGCGGGTCTCGCGACGGGGATCTTCGATACGCCACCTGCCCCCGGCGCACCGACGCTCGTTACGGGCGGGGTGTACGGTCTGAGTCCGGAAGCGCGCCGCCTCGCCGGCGTCGCCGTCGCGTCGCTGCATCGGATGCGCGCGTTCCTGCGGCTGCTCGTCGAGCTGCGGGCACCGGTCGCCACGGTCGAAGTGCCACGGATTATCGATCTTGATCACAAACGCGATCTCGATGCCGCCGAGCGTTGGCTCACGGCGCGCGCCGGAGATGAGCAATGAAGCGTCTGGTTGCCCTGTATCGCAGTCCCACGTACTCGCCGGCGCAGCACCGCAGCAACGACACGGCGATCCTCGACGACACGATCACCGCCCTGGAGCAGCGCGGCTGGCAGGTGACGCGCAGCGGTGAAGCCGATGTGGCGGCGGGCCGGCTTCCTGCAGCCGACCTGTACGTGAACATGTGCCAGGGCCCAGCGGCCTCGGAGCGCCTGCTCGACCTGGTGCCGGCGGAAGCGCTCGCCGTGAATCCGCCCGAGAGTGTGCTCAACTGTCACCGGCACCGGCTGGTCGGTCACATGGCCGCTGCCGGCCTGCCGTTCCCCCGCACGCTCATCGTCCCGACGGCCGATCCGGATGCGCTGCTGCCGCTCGTGCACCAGCTGAACGGCGACGGCCGGCCCGTCTGGGTCAAGCGCGGCGACGTGCACGCCGAGACGAGCGCCGACGTCGTGGCGGCGAAGGAAGCGGGTGTGACGGACGCGATCGCCGGGTTCGCGCGCCGCGGCGTCGCG
Organism: Gemmatimonadales bacterium; assembly: GCA_036395695.1. Taxonomy (GTDB): domain Bacteria; phylum Gemmatimonadota; class Gemmatimonadetes; order Gemmatimonadales; family GWC2-71-9; genus 20CM-2-65-7. Next base: position 11,588 of record DASWDA010000125.1, on the reverse strand, counting down.
CGCGTCGCGCTCCAGGCGCATGTCGGCGGGCCGATCGTGAAGTTCTACGCCCTCGCCGACGGGCGCTTCTTCTCATGGTATGCCGCCGATCCAGGCCGGGTCGACATCTCCGAGGAAAAGCTGAAGGAGCTCGTCTTCGCGGCGGCACGCGCCGTCGGGCTCGAAGTGTTCGGCGGGGATGTGGCATTCCCCGAGCCGGATGCCCCGGTGCTCATCGACCTCAACGACTGGCCGTCCTTTGCCCCCGTGCGCGCGGCCGCCGCGGCCGCGATCGCCGCCTACATCGACGAGAAAGCCGCCATCGGAAGACAGGCATGACTGATCTCGCCACACAATCATCGTTATCGCAACGCGTCTTCGACCTCGAGGCGCAGTACTTGGCGCCCGGCACGCAGAGCGTCGCGCTCTTCAGCAAGCTCTGTATGGACCGGGGCGAAGGCGCTGTGCTCTGGGACGTAGACGGCAACCGCTACGTGGACCTGCTCGCCGGCGTCGGCGTCGCGAGCCTCGGCTACGCCCATCCGCGCTACGTCGCCGAAATGACGCGGCAGCTGGAGCGCGTGCACGTGGGAAGCTTCACGTCCGAGCACCGCGCGGCGCTGGTCAAGCTGATCGCCGAGCTTGCCCCGGGTGACTTGAATCGTACGCAGCTGTACTCGAGCGGCGCCGAGGCCGTCGAGGCGGCGCTGCGGCTCGCGCGGGCGGCGACGGGCCGGCACGAAGTGATGGGATTCTGGGGCGGGTTCCACGGCAAGACCGGCGGTGTGTTGCCGCTCTTGTCGGGCAGCTTCAAACACGGCCTCGGCCCGCTGGCGCCCGGCATGTACTCGAGCCCCTATGCGTCCTGCGAGCGCTGTCCCTTCGGGAAGACGTTCCCCGAATGCAACTGGCACTGCGTCGACTTCCTGCGCTCCAAGATCGCGCTCGAAACGACGAACGACGTCGCCGCGATCATTGTCGAGCCGATACAGGGCACGGCCGGCAATATCATCCCGCCGCCCGGATATCTGCGCGAGCTGCGGGCCCTTGCCACGGAAATCGGCGCCCTGCTCATCTGCGATGAGATGATCACGGGCTTTGGGCGGACGGGAAAGATGTTCGCCGTCCAGCACGACAACATCGTTCCCGACCTGCTGCTCGTGGGCAAGGGGTTCGGCGGTGGCTTTCCGGTCAGCGGTATCGTGATTCGCGAACCCATCGCGTTCTCAAAGCCGTGGGCCAATCCGAGCGGCAGCTCGTCGAGCTACGGCGGCAATCCGCTGGCGGCCGCCGCCGCGCACACCACGATCCGCACGATTGTGGAGGAAGAGCTGGTCGAGCACAGCCGCCGCCTCGGCGCCATGATGCTCGCCGAGATGCGGGGCTGGGAGGATGAGATCCCGATCGTCAGCGACGTGCGCGGCCGCGGGCTCATGCTCGGCATGGATCTCGTGGTGCCCGGCACGCGCACGCTGCTCGACAAGAAAATCACGCGGTGGGTATTCGACACGCTGCTCGCCCGCGGCGTGATTGCGATGATCTACAACCCCGAAGTCCGGATCAACCCACCGCTCGTCATCACCGACGAACAGGCGATGGAAGCGCTCGCGACGATGAAGGCGGTGCTCGAAGAGGCCAGCGCGCGTGTACGCCAGTAAGGGGCCCGTCGTCGAAGAGTGGGCCGATCGGTGGTTCTTCCGGCCCCTGGGTTGGCGGCTGGCAACCGCCCTGCTGCCCACGCGCATTTCCGCCGACGCCGTGACCTTCGCGAGTCTGGTGCTGGGCGTGCTCGCGGGTCACCTGTTCTGGTACCGCAGCGCCTGGGTCAATGCCAGCGGCGTGCTGCTGTTCATTCTGTCGGACGTGCTCGACTCGGCCGACGGCCAGCTGGCGCGGCTGCGCGGCACGTCCACGCGCATGGGCCGGATTCTCGACGGCCTCGCCGACACGGGGCGGTTCGTCTCCCTCTACGGTCATCTCGGCGCGCGGCTCTACGTCACGGGCCACGGCTGGGGTGGGGCGGTGCTTGCGCTGGCCGCGCTGCTGTCGCACTCCTACCAGGCTGCCGCGGCAGACTTCATCCGCCAAGCCTATCTCTATTTCGCGGTGGGCAGCGGGAGTGAGCTCGACATTCCGGAACAGTCGCCCCCGCCCGAGCACCCGTCCGTGTGGTCGCGGATCTCGGCATGGATTTACGGCGATTACGTGCGCCGCCAGGCGTGGCTGTTCCCGCGCACAACCGCCCTGGCCCGGGCGCTGGCAGGACGCGATGTCCCCGCGTCGCTGCGCCGCTCGTGGGCGGAGCGCCAGCGCTGGGTCGTGCAAGGCTGCGCGCTCATCGCCCAGAACATCCGGTTCGTGCTGTTGGCCCTGACCGCGGTGCCGCATTGGCCGGCCGCCTACTGCTGGATCGTCGTCGGGCCGCTGAACGCCGTGCTCGTCTTTCTCATTCTCGCGCACGAGCGTGAGCCGAAATTCCATGCCCAGCTCGCCTGACGCACGAGTGTATCGCGGCGTCCTGGTCGGGCTCGGTGGGATCGCGCGCTCCGGCCACCTCCCCGCATTCCAGTCCGATCCGAAGGTGGCATCGCGGCTACGCATCGTTGGGATCATGGATGATGCGCCGACGGCTCCGACGTCGTTTCAGGGCATTCCTCTATTGTCCCGTCCCGAGCAGCTGGCGGATCTCGGGGGGGGGCCCCTCGATTTCGTCGACATCTGCACGCCGACCTCCTCGCATCTGACGCTGTCGCTGTGGGCGCTGTCGCAGGGCTATCACGTCCTGTGCGAGAAGCCAGTCGCGCTGAACCGCGCCGAGGCCGCGACGCTGGCGGCCGCGGCGGCGGAGGCCGGCCGCGTCGTGATGCCCTGTCACCAGTACCGGTTCAATCCGGTATGGCGACGGCTGAAGCGCTGGCTCGATGACGAGGTGATTGGCCGCTGGTATCTCGCGGAGTTCCGGGTCTACCGGCTGGCGGCGGATCCCGGAGCCGGCACGGATGCGGTGCCATGGCGTGGCCGCCGCGACGCCGGCCGGGGTGGCGTCCTGCTGGATCATGGCACGCACCTCGTCTACGAGCTGCTCGACGTCGCCGGCCCGCCGCAAACCGTGCGCGCGTGGACCGGGCGCCTGCGCCACGGCGGCTACGACGTGGAAGACACCGCGCAGCTGCTGTTCTCTTATCCCGACCGCATGGCGACGATGTTCCTCACCTGGGCGGCGCGCCGCCGGGAGACCGAGATCCGGTTCATCGGTGAGCGCGGCAGCATCACGTGGAGCGGCGGGATGCTGACGCTCGAGCAGGACGGCCGCATGCAAATCTTCGATCATACCGCCGATCTCGACAAGTCGTCGTACTCGACCTGGTTCGCCGGGCTGTTTCACGATTTCGCGGCTACGCTCGACTCGGGCGACAGCGCCCGCCCGCTGGCCGATATCGCGCAGGTCGCGGCGGTGCTCGAGGCGTCGTATGCAGCGGTCGCATGAGCCGGCCCGTGCGGCTCTTGCTGTTTTTCCTCGGTGCCGCGGTGTTCGGCTATCTTGTCGCGCGCATCGGTGTCGGCCAGCTCGTGTCGGATGCCGCACGCACCGGCCTCATGTTCGTGCCGATCGTGCTGCTATATGCGCTGGTGTACGCCTGCAGTGCGCTCGCCTGGCAGCTCACCATGGGAGAGTCGAACCGGCCGTCGTTCTGGCGCACGTACTCCGTGACGATCACCGGGAGTGCGCTGAATTTCTTGACGCCGCTCATCAACGCGGGCGGTGAGCCGTTTCGCGTCGCCGCCCTGGCGCCCTGGCTCGGCAAACAGCGCGCCGCGGGCTCGGTGATTCTGCACCGGATGCTCCACTCGTTCACGTATGTGCTCGTCTGGCTCACGGCCGTCGTGCTCGCATTCGCATTGCTGCCACGGGCGACGCCGGACGCGGTCTTCATCGCGCTGGGCGCCGTGGGCCTGGTGCTGCTGGGCATCATCGCGCTGTTCATGTCGGCGCATCGCAGCGGTGTGCTCGAGCGGATTCTGAACTGGTTGAGCCGAGTCCCGCTCCTGCGCCGTCTGGCCCCCGCGCTCGAGCCAAAGCGCGCGATGTGCATCGAGCTCGATCGGCAGATCACCGAGTTCTATCACCAGCATCCCGGCCGGTTCGTTCAGGCCATCCTGCTCGAGTATCTGAGCCGCTGCATCTTCATGCTCGAGCTGGTCCTGATCGTCGCGAGTCTCGGGTTTCGGATCAGCTACGTGCAGGCGTTCAGCATCGGCGGCCTGGAGGCGATCGCGGGGAACGTCCTGTTCGTGGTACCCTTCGAAATCGGCGCCCGTGAGGGCGCGTTTTATATGCTCTTCAAGCTGTTCGGGCTCGATCCGCAGCTCGGCTTGTACACCTCGATCGTAGGCCGCGTGCGCGACTTCGTCTGGATCGCCGCCGGTCTGCTGCTCATCTGGGCGTCGCCGGGTGCGTCTGCCGCGCCTGCGACGTCTGCGGCGCCTGGCTCATGACCATCGTCACGCATGCGCTCGCGACGACGCTCGGCGTTCGCGTCCTGAAGCTCACCGGGAGTGACGCCGTCCTCGCCTACGTCTTCGGCGTCGGCGTGGACATCGACCACGCCATCAAGCTTCCGTTCTTTTGGAAAGCAGGGCTGAGGAAGGAACGGGGATACTACTGGCGAACGTCGCTGCAGGAGCCCGTCGCGCTGCTCTGGATTGTTCCGCTGTGTTTTTTCCTGGGGACGTGGGTGCCGGCGCTGTTTTTTCTGGTGCACCTGGCGATGGACTACAGCGTCGGGTACGAAAAAATGCCGTGGTATCCGTATTCACCGCTCGTCACGCAGGGGTTTGTGGTCGGCGTTTCCGACAAAGCGAAGGAAGCCATTCTCATTGTGGTCCTCCTATGTATGAATTTGCTCCTGTTCTTGGCTCCGCTGTAGACCGCGGCATTCGCCCGGTGCTGCGATTCGCGCACGTCACGCTCGGGCTCTCGCCCGATCAGGTGACGTGGGCGGCGTTCTGGGTGAGCGCCGCCGCCGCCGGCGGCTTCGCCACCGGTCGCCTCATTCCGGCGCTGGTGCTCATGGCCATCGGGCAGCTCCTCGATGCACTCGATGGCGGCATCGCGCGCCAGTTCGGGCTCGTCTCCGAGGCCGGCCATCGGCTCGACACGCGGCTCGACCGGGCGGCGGAGATCGTGATCTTTCTCGGCTGTGCCGTGGGCGGGCTCGTGTCGCTGCGGCTGGCGCTGCTCGCGTCGGTGGCCGTGCTGCTGCTCACCACGATCGTCGATCGCTCGAAGCTCGATCCCGGCATGAAGCGCTTTGCGCTGTATTTCGGGATCTGGGTGCCCTATCCGCTGATCTTCTCGATCGTTTTTCTGGTCAATCTGGCCGCGTACGTCGTGGGCCTGTTGATCATCGACTGCCGCTTTCAAAGCGAGATGGATGCACTCGGCGGCGATCTGAACACCGTCGCCTCGCGCGCCGCGGCTCGCCTCGAGACGCCCTAGTGCTCGCATTCCAACATCCGTACGTCGTCGTGGCGCCGGCGGAAACGATGCACGTCGAGGCCTGGGCCGGCACCGGGCGCCCCATCGCCGTCGTGCCCGGATTGTTCGGCGCGTCGTTCACATTCCGGAAAGTCATCCCGCTCCTCGCGGCGCAGGGGTTTCGCCCCATCGTGATCGAGCCGCTGGGCACGGGGTTCTCGAGCCGGCCGCCGAAGGCCGATTACTCTCTCGCCGCCCAATCGCATCGTCTCGCCGCCGTGCTCGATTCGCTGCACTCGGGGCCGGTGCTCGTGCTCGCACACTCGCTCGGCGCTGCCATCGCGTTTCGGCTTGCGGTCGACAGACCCGACCTGGTGAGAGGCATCGTGTCGCTCGAGGGCGGACCCACGGAAGAAGCGACGACCCCCATGTTCCGCAGCGGGATGCGCTACCTGCCGTGGGTCAAGCTGCTCGGCGGAATCAGTCTCGTGCGCCGGAAGATCCGCGGCATGCTGCTCGATTCTTCGGGCGACCGCTCGTGGGTGACTGACGGCGTCGTGATGAGCTACACGCTGGGCGAGGCGCGGGATTTCGACGCGACACTCAAGACCTTCCTGGCGATGTCGCACGCGCACGAGCCGGCCAAGCTGGCCCCTAGGCTCGGCAACATCGCATGTCCGGTCACCCTCGTGGTCGGAACTGCCCACCACGACGGCGACGTGCCGCCCCAAGAGGTCGCCCTGATGCACAGGGCGATCCTCTCGTTCACCGTAGACAGCCAGCTCGGGGCAGGGCACTACCTCCAGGAAGAGCGGCCTGCGGCCGTCGTGACCGCGGTCGTACAGCTCGCGCAACGGGCACGATGACTCCACTGCGCGTCGCACTCGTCGCGGAGGACTACTACCCGCAGCTCGGCGGCGTGCCGGAGCACGTGCACCATCTCGCCAGGGAGCTCGAGGCCCTGGGGCATCACGCGACGATCGTGACTTCTCACATGCGCATGAACGGCACGGTCGACCCGCCGAACGTGCGGCGCGTGGGCACGAGCCTCGTGATCTATGCGAACGGCGGCGTCGCGCGGATCACGGTCGGGTGGCGGCTCACGGCCCGGCTCGAAGCGCTGTTTCGCAAGGAACGCTTCGACGTCGTGCACGTCCATGGCGGTTTGAGTCCCACGCTGGGACTCGTGGCGCCGCGGGCTGCCTGGCGCGCCGGGATTCCGGTCGTCGCGACGTTCCACACCTGGTTCCCCGATTCGCTCGGATATCGGGTGTTGCGGGCGCCGTTCCAGCGGATGCTCGACCGCCACGCGGCGACAATCGCCGTCAGCAGCGCGGCACGGGAAGCGATGGCCCGCTATTTCACGGCGCCGTGGGAAATCATTCCGAACGGCGTCGACACGACGTTCTTCCGGCCGGGGCTCGCGCAAGGCAATGGCGGACGGGGCGCTGGGCGCGGTCCCAACCTCTTGTGGCTGGGACGCATCGAGCCCCGCAACGACCTCGGGACCGTCCTTGCTGCGATGCCACGCATTCTCGAGCGCCATCCCGGCGCCCGGCTGACCGTCGTCGGTGACGGGCCATGGCGCTCGCGCATGGAACGGGTGGCCAGGCCGCTGGGGTCGACCGTGCATTTCGCCGGCTATGCCAACGGTGATCGCCCCGCCTACTACTGCGACGCGGACGTGTACATGTGTCCGACAAGACGGGCATCGTTTGGCGTGACGCTGCTCGAGGCGATGGCGTGCGGGACGCCGCTCGTTGCCACCGACCTTCCAGCGTTCCGCGATGTTGCCGCACAGTCGCAGGCAGTCTTCGCACCGCCCGGCGACGCCGCGGCGTGGGGCGAAGCGGTGAATTCGCTGATCGACGATGGGGCGCGGCGCGCGGCAATGGCTCAGCAGGGCCGCAAAGTCGCCGAGCGGCATGCGTGGCCGCTCGTGACGCAGCGCGTGGTGGCCGTGTACCGGCGGGTGACCGGATGATGGGGATGGATCTGCTCTTCGGTCCCTCTGTCGAGCGAGGCCCGAAGCGGCGGCGCATCTATCTCACGTTCGACGACGGGCCGAACGAGCGGGCGACTGACGCGATTCTCGAGACGCTCGCCATCGAGCGCGTGCCCGCGGCCTTTTTCATGGTTGGAGATCATGTGCGGCGTTTTCCCGAGCTCGCGCGCCGCGTTGCTCGGGCAGGGCATACGGTGGGCAACCACACCTACAATCACGTCAAACTGCACTTCGCCGGTCCCAAAACAATCCGAACCCAGCTCAAAAAAACGCACGAAACCATCGAGTCGACAATCGGGGTCGCCCCGCGCGCATTTCGGGCGCCGCACGGGTATAGGAGTCCATTCCTCATATCCATAATCGTGGATATGTCGTATACGGTGTTCGGGTGGACCTTCGGCGTGTTCGACACCGCCAGGCCAGGCGTGGAGGAGATCAGAAGACGCGTGCGCACGAGACTACGGCCTGGAGCTATCGTCCTGCTACATGACGGAGATGGCTACGATCCTGAAGGAGATCGGATGCAGACGGCGGATGCCCTACCTGGTATCATCGCGGATGCGCGGAGCGCGGGTTACGAATTCGCACCACTTTCCGAACTGCTACACAATCGCTCCTAACCGGGCACTCGGGACACTTCGGTTTGCGTGCCGTACACACGAGCGCTCCCAGCTCCATCAGTGCCTGATTGAATCTCCACGCTCGTTCTCCATTCTTCGGAACGAGCGACTCGGCGAGGTCCCATACATCCTTCGTGCCGAACGCTCGGGAGAGTACCCTGTTCACGTTCGTGTCCACTGCGGGCACGGCTTTTTCATACGCAAAACATGCGACGGCGCCGGCTGTGTACTGTCCGACACCTGGTAGTGTCCGTAATTCCTCGGGCGTATTGGGTAGCGTGCCGTTGTGCCGACGTGTGACTTCCCGTGCCAGCGTATGCAGGTTCCGCGCTCGCGCGTAGTAGCCCAGGCCGTCCCAGGCTTCCATGACGGCTTTCGGTTTCGAGCGCGCGAGCGAGGCGATGGTGGGGAATCGCTTCAGAAACCGCGGATAGTAGTCCAAAACCCTGCTGACCTGCGTCTGCTGCAGCATGAACTCAGACACGAGGATGGCATACGGATTGCGCGTCTGACGCCAGGGAAGGACGCGTGCGTTGCGCTTGTACCAGGCTAAAAGCTTGCGCGTGAAGGTCATAGCCACACAAGATACAGGCCCATGAGAGCATTCACTGCCGCCCTCGACCTGCGGCGATATGTCGGGCGGTGGTCCTTGCGCAGCGCCAGCCACGCCGGGCGCTTCTTCTTCATGATCTTGGATCTCGTTCGGGGGATCCTCGAGTGGCGCGTCTGGGTCCCTCGCACGTTCGAGCAGACCCTGGGTGTCGGATACGGCAGCCTCTTTATCGTGTTGCTGGTGGCCGGGTTCGCCGGTGCCGTGACCAGCCTCCAGGCCGGGTACCAGTTCACCGGCCAGCTTCCGCTCTACGTCGCCGGCGGCATCATCTCGGAATCGATGATTCTCGAGCTCGGCCCCGTGCTCACCGGCCTCATCCTGGCGGGCCGGATCGGCGCGCGCTACGCCGCCGAGCTGGGGAGCATGCGGGTGACCGAGCAGATCGATGCGCTGGAAAGCCTGGGCCGCTCGCCGGTGACCCACTTGCTCCTGCCCCGGATTCTGGCGGGCCTGATCGCGATCCCGGCGCTCGTGATGCTGGCCAACGCGTTCGGCATCGTGGTGGGGTACCTCACGGCCCGGTCCTCCTTGGGCCTGACCTACGCCGACTTCGAGTTCGGCTCGCGCTATTTCTTCCGGCCACTCGACTTGTGGTACTCGCTCATCAAGTCGTACGCGTTCGCCAGCGCGGTCACGGTCATTCCCTGCTACATCGGGTTCAACACGCAGCAGGGCGCCGAGGGCGTCGGCCGGGCGACCACGCAGGCCGTGGTGGCGGCATCCGTCACCGTGCTGATGCTCGATACGATTCTCACGAAGCTCATCCTGGGGACGGCGAAGTGAGCATCGAGCTCAAGCACGTCTCCAAGCGCTTCGTGGACAACGTCGTGCTCGACGGCGTCGACTTCTTCGTGGCCGAGGGCGAAACGGTCGCGCTGCTCGGCCCCTCGGGCGTGGGCAAGAGCGTGCTGCTCAAGCACATCATCGGCCTGATCAAGCCCGATTCGGGCGAGGTGTGGGTCGACGCGCAGCAGGTGCCGTTGCTGGGGCGCAAAGCGCTGGCGCTCCTGCGCAGCCGCATCGGCTACGTCTTTCAGAACGGCGCGCTGTTCGATTCGATGGACGTGTTCGAGAACATCCGGCTCGGCATCACCGACGAGGAGCAGTACGCCGACAGGGAGTACTGCGCGAAGCGGGTCAGGGAGTGCTTGCGGCTCGTGAACCTGAATGAAGACGTGGGCCGCAAGTTTCCATCAGAGCTGTCGGGCGGGATGCGCAAACGGGTGGGCATTTCCCGTGCGATCGCCGGGAAACCTACATATTTGCTCTACGACGAGCCGACCTCCGGTCTCGATCCGGTCAACGCCGATGTCATCGATTCTTTGATCGAGCGGCTGCAGCAGGAAATCGGGGTGACGAGCGTCGTCGTGACGCACGACGTGCGCGGCGCGTTTCGCGTCGCCGACCGGATCGCGCTGCTCGCGCAGGCGAAGATTCGTGCCGTCGGCACCGCTGAAGAGATCATCGCGTCGCAGGACCCGGTCGTGCAGCAATTCCTGGAGCGCGACCTCGAGATGGCAGTGATCCAGGCGAACGAGGTCCCGACAAGGGAAAGGCGGATAGGCGGGCGCTAATGGACCTCACCTACAAGCAGGAAGTCGGAGTCGGGGCGATCGTGCTGGTCGGAGTCGCAGTCTTCCTCGTCGGGATGTTCTACCTGACGGGGCGGTCGTTGCGCGCCGGCGGTATCACCATCGACGTGATATTCGAGAACGTCAACGGGCTGAAGCAGGGCGATCCCGTCCTCGTCTCCGGCGTGAAGAAGGGCAGGGTCGCGCGTGTGGGGCTCGAGCGCGTCAAGAGCGTGCGCGTCACGCTCGAGCTGTCGAAGGACGTGTCGCCGCATATCGACGCGAGCGCCGCCGTCGCCGCGTTGGACCTGTTCGGCGCCAAGTTCATCGACTACAACCCCGGCGCGCGCGACGAGATGCTGGCGAGCGGGCGCAGCATCGCGGGGACGAGTGCGCCCGACATCGCCGGTGTGGCGCAGGGCGTCGCCAACCGCGCCAACGAGCTGATGCAGAATGCGGCGAATATCGTGTCCGACCGGCTGGGTGAAGACATTCACAATACGTTGCTGGTGACGCAGCATGCGATGACCACCCTCTCGGACATGCCGGAGGGGCCGTTCATCAAGCAGACGACGCGGACGCTGCAGGCAACCGAGCACGTGATGCAGCGCGTGGACTCGATGCTCGGCTCGGGGACGGGCGCCAACGTCGATTCGATCTCCAAGAATCTCGCGCGACTCACCGAGCACCTCGGGCATACGACCGCGGCGCTCGACACGCTGCTCAGCCGGATGAATCGCGGCGAAGGGACGCTGGGCAGGATGGCGTCCGATACGACGATGTATCATGACCTGCACGAGCTGTCGGTTTCGCTGACCACGCTGCTCAATGACCTCAAGGAGCATCCGGACAAGTACATGAAGCCGGGGCTCGTCCGAGTAAAACTCTGCTGTTGAATGAAAGGCGTGACACGCCTTTTCACGCATCTATATTGGTCCCCCATGCTCACCGTAACCTTCCTGGGCACCTCCGCGGCCAGGCCCACCGTCGAACGCAACGTCTCGGGACTCGCGATTCATCGCGAAGGCGAGACGCTCCTGTTCGAGTGCGGCGAAGGCACCCAGCGCCAGATGATGCGCTACGGCGTGAGCTTCGCGCTGAGCGAAATCTTCTTTACGCATTTTCACGCCGATCATTTTCTCGGCGTCATCGGCTTGATCCGGACGCTCGGCCTGCAGGGGCGACCGGAGCCGCTGTTCCTGTACGGTCCCAAGGGGGCCAAGAAGGTCCTCAGCACCGCGATGCAGCTGGGCGTCGAGCGCGTCCCGTTTCCGGTCGAGATCAACGAGGTGAAGGCCGGCGACGTCGTGGGGAAGCGCGA
>DASWDA010000124.1:0-3046 GCA_036395695.1 Gemmatimonadales bacterium | reverse complement strand
GCCCGCTCGCGCGCTCCTGGCCGCCCGCCCACACGAGGCCGGCGGCGGTCAGGTCGAGAGCAGTATCCGTCGCCTGCGCAATCATCTGGCTCGCGTCGAGCCCGTACGCGTTCTCACGCGTGAAGACGAGCACGCTGAACCGCATGCCGTTGAACTCGACGGACGGTTCGGGGAAATCGAAGCTGAACTTCTGGAACGCGCGCCCGCGCGGCGGTACGAACACTTCGCTCGTGGACGTCAGCGGGAGGACAGGGGGAGGCATACGGAGCTCCGCAGCGAGCGGCGGCACCGGGATCATCGCACCAGCGCCCGCCGCTCCGACGACCTTCAACCAGTCTCGACGCGAGAGGGGATCGCTCACTGTAAAAGGCTCCCGTGGAACCGGTGATAGATAGGGTCGTACACCCGGTGGATTTCCGGGTTCGGCTGCGCCAGTGCCTGACGCGTCAGCGTGCGTTGCGCGGCAGACTTGAGATCGGGGAACGCGCCTGCTCCGACGGCGGCCAGCAATGCCGCGCCGTACGCCCCGCCCTCTTCGCGATTGACGGTCGTCACGGGAAGACCAAAGACATCTGCCTGCAGTTGGCGAATGAACGCGCTCTTCGCGCCGCCGCCGGTCAAGAGCAGAAACGTGGGCGCCAAGCCCAGCTCCTTGAGAATCTCGAGCGAGTCCCGCAGCGCAAAACACACACCTTCGAGCACGGCACGGGTCATGTGGGCGCGCGAATGCGCGAGGCTCAGTCCGAGGAACGCGGCGCGGAGGGAAGCGTCGCGATGCGGCGTGCGCTCTCCTTGGAGATATGGCAGGAAGGTTACGCCCTCGGCGCCCGGCGGCACCGTCGCGGCTTCGGCAGTGAGCACCGCGTCGGGCTGATCAGCATCGGTGAGGTCCCGCGCGCACTGGTCACGATACCAGGCGAATGCTCCACCGGCCGACAAGACGACGCCCATCACGTACCACACATTGGGCGCGACGTGACAAAACGTATGCGCCCGCAGCTTCGGATCGACACGGGGCTGCGCCGTGGGCGCCAGTACGGTCCCGGAAGTGCCCCAGCTTGACACCGCTTCCCCCGGGATGACCGCGCCGACGCCCGCCGCGCTACAGGCGTTATCCGCTCCGCCCCCCACTACCGGTGTGCCGGCAGCGAGCCCCGTCAGGGCGGCCGCTTCCTTGGTAACGTGGCCCAGCACTTCGGCTGATCCCCCCACGGCAGGAAGCAGGGTTGGCGGCAGGCCGACCGCTCCGAGTATCTCCTCGCTCCAGCGCATACGCATCGGATCGAACATCAGCGTACCGGAGGCGTCGGACGGCTCGGTGCTGATTATTCCGGTGAGGCGCAACCGCACGAAATCCTTGGCGAGGAGCACCGTGGCGAGTCGCGCGAACGCGGCGGGCTCGTGATTCCGCAGCCACAGCACCTTCGGCAGCGTGAACCCTTCGAGCGCGGGATTGCACACCCATTCGCGCAGCTGCGCCTCGCCGCCGGCGCGCTGCTCGATCTCGCGACACTCGGCCGTCGTTCTGCCGTCGCACCAGAGCAGCGCCGGCCTGATTACCGCGGCGCTGTTATCGAGAAAGACGGACGAGTGCATCTGGCCGGAGATGCCGACCGCGGCGACACGACTACCGGCGCGCTGCGCCAGCACGTCCCGGATCGCCGCGCGGGTGGCCGCCCACCAGGCCTCGGGATCCTGCTCCGCCCAACCTGGCTGTGGCGTATCGAGGGAGAGCGGCGCGGTGGCGCTCGCCGCGACTTCGCCGTCTTCGGCCACGAGAATCGCCTTCACGCCGCTCGTGCCGACGTCGACGCCGAGAAACAATCAGCGAACTCCCAGGAGCAGCTCCATCGTAAGCTGATCGAGCCGCTCGTACGCGTACCCCCGCGCGCGCAACGCCGCGAGGTCGAACTTCGTGTTGCGCAGCTCACTGAACGTGACGCGCGCCCCGGCTTTGCCACCGTCAGCTTCAGCGAGCAGCTGCTGGATTTCCGGATCCGCATTGAAGCGCGCGACCTTGTCCTTGAGGATCAGATAGGTCCGCATGCTGCCGGCGGCAAAGTCCCAGACGCCCGCTTGATCCTCGGTGCGGTAGGCATGGCTGTCGAAATGCCGCATGCCCGGCCACTCGGAGTCTTCGAGCAGCTTGACGAGAAAGAACGCGCCCTTGGCGTCGTCGCTGCCAAAGCGCAGATCCTGATCGAAGCGGCCAACCTGCTGGCCGTTCAGGTCGATGTGGAACAGCTTGCCGGCCTCGAGCGCCTGCGCGACGCCGTGGGAGAAGTCGAGTCCCGCCATGCGTTCGTGCGCGAGCTCGGGATTGACGCCCACCATCTCCGGATGGTCCAGCGTATAGATGAAGGCGAGCATATGGCCGGTGGTCGCCAAAAAGATGTCGCCGCGCGGCTCATTGGGCTTTGCTTCGAGCGCGAAGCGCAGGTCGTAGCGTTGCGACCGGACGTACTCGCACAGGTAGTTGACGGCGTCGCGATACCAGGCGATCGCGGTGCGCGGATCCTTGGCGGCGTTGGTTTCGACGCCTTCTCTGCCGCCCCAGCAGACATACGTCGTCGCACCGAGCTCGACGCCGAGGTCGATCGCCGCCATCGTCTTCTGTAACGCGTAGGCGCGCACGCGCTGATCGCGACTGGTAAACGCGCCGTCCTTAAACGCCGGATCGGAGAAGAGATTTGTCGTGGCCATCGGCACTTTCATGCCGGTGTCGGCGAGCGCCTGCTTGAACTCGCGCACGATCTTGTCGCGTTCGGCGGCACTCGCGCCGGTCGGCACCAAATCGTTGTCGTGCAGATTCACACCGTACGCGCCGAGCTCGGCGAGCTTGCGCACGATCGCCGTCGGCGCCAGCGCCGGCCTGACGGGCTCACCGAATGGGTCGCGTCCGGGATTGCCGACCGTCCAGAGCCCGAAGGTGAAGTGGTGCTCCGGCCGTGGCTCGTAGCCGTCCTTGCCGTGTGGTTTCATCCCGGCGATACTCGGCTCGCTCCGGCGTCTTGTCAAACCGAGAGGGACATGGTCTGGGAACAGC
>DASWDA010000123.1:0-2537 GCA_036395695.1 Gemmatimonadales bacterium | reverse complement strand
GGCTTCGACCTCGCCGAGGCGATCCAGGTCAAGCAGACGCTCCGGATCGCCGGAGCCAAGGAATCGCACTCCCTCTGCCCCTACTGCGCGGTCGGCTGCTCCCTCGTCGCCTACACGACGCAAACCGCCGACGGCGCCACTCGGCTCGTCCAGATCGAAGGCGACCCGGACAGCCCGGTCAACGAGGGGCGGCTCTGCCCCAAGGGCGCGAGCGCCATGCAGCTCGCGATCACCGCTCGGCGCGCCGAAAAGCCGATGTATCGCGCCCCGGGGAGCGATCACTGGGAGGAGATCAGCTGGGACGCGCTCCTCGACCGGCTGGCGCAACGCATCAAGGATTCGCGCGACGCGACGTTCGTCACCCAGGACGCCACCGGCAACACCGTGAATCGCTGCGAGGGCGTCGCGTTCGCTGGGGGCGCGGCGTTCTCGAGTGAGGAGGGGTACTTCGCGACCAAGGTGATGCGCGGCCTCGGTCTCATCCATCTGGAGCAGCAAGCCAGAGTCTGACACGGTCCCACAGTGGCCAGTTTGGCCGCTACGTTTGGTCGGGGCGCCATGACCAACCACTGGCGCGATATCAAGAACGCCGACCTGATCCTGATCAACGGTGCCAATCCGGCCGAAGCGCATCCGGTCGGCTTTCAATGGTTCGTGCGTGCCAAGCTCGACCCCAAGCGCGGGCCTGGAGCGGGCGGCGGCGCGAAGCTGGTGCACGCAGACCCGCGGTTCACGCGGACGTCTGCGCTCGCCGACATCTACGCGCGGATTCGCGTCGGCACCGATGTCGCGTACTTCGGGGCGCTGATCAACTACGTGCTCCAGCATAACCTGATCCACCGCGAGTACGTCACGCACTACACCAACGCATCGTTCATCGTCAAAGAGGGGTACGCCTTCCACGACGGGCTGTTCAACAGTTACGACGCGACCAAGCGGGCGTACGATCCCACGACCTGGGCGTACGAGACCGACGAAGCGGCGACGGCGGCGGCCAAGCAGGTCGAGGCCCAGGCCGTGGCCGCTGGGCAGGCGCCGGGTCCGCGCATCAACATCGCCCGCCGCGACATGTCGCTCCAGCACCCGCGGTGCGTGTACCAGCTGCTCAAGCAGCATTACTCGCGCTACACCCCGGAAATGCAGGCCACCATCACCGGCATTCCCACGGCGCAGTTCCTCGAGATCGCGAAGCTGGTCGGGGAGATGGGCCGTCCCGACAAAGTCATGACGATCGTCTACGCGGTCGGCCTCACGCACCATACGACCGGCAGCCAGCTGATCCGGAGCGGCGCATTGCTGCAGCTGTTGCTCGGCAACATCGGCCGCCCCGGCGGCGGCATGAACGCCGAGCGCGGACACGCGAACATCCAGGGGAACACCGATCACGCGATTTCGTGGGACATCTTGCCCGGCTACCTCCGCATCCCCGCGCCCGGGCAGAAAACCCTGACGGACTATGTGACGCAAAGCGCGCCGGCGAAGACCGACGCGAACGCGTGGAACTACTTCGGGACGAACTACCGCAAGTTCATGGTCAGCCTGCTGAAGGGGTGGTTCGGAGACGCGGCCACGGCGGCCAACGAATTCGCGTTCGACTTCATTCCCAAGCCGGGGGGCAACTCGTCGTGGATGTCGATTTACGACCAGGCGTTGAAGGGCAAGATGCAGGGCGTGATTCTCTCGGGGATGACCGCCACGAGCATCGGCCCCGATTCGAATCAGGTGCTGCAGGCGCTCGGCAATCTCAAGTGGCTCGCCGTGATGGACGCGTTGCCGACCACCAGCTCGGAGTTCTGGCGGCGCCCGGACGCAGATCCCAAAACGATCCAGACCGAAGTCTTCATGATCCCGACGACGCACTGGATCGAGAAGGACGGCTCGTTCGTGAATAGCGGCCGCTGGTCGCAATGGAAGGATCAGGTCCTGCCACCCCAGGGAGAGGCCCGCCACGATCACTGGATCCTCGCCGAGCTGTTCCAGCGGGTGAAGCAGCTGTATCGGGAGAAAGGCGGCAAGTTCGCGGCGCCGATCATGGCGCTCACGCTCAACTACAAGGATCCGACCAAGCCGGAGCTGGATGAGCTCGCGCAGGAGGTCAACGGGTTCGACCTGACGACCAAGCAACGCGTGGACTCGTTCGCCAAGCTGAAGGACGACGGCACGACGACGGCCGGCGACTGGATCTACACCGGCAGCTATCCGGAGAGCGGCAACCTCATGAAGCGCCGGGCCGGGACCCAGGACGTGCAGAAAAACGACCCGACGGGAATGGGGTTCTTCCCCGGCTGGGCATGGAGCTGGCCGCTGAATCGCCGGGTCCTGTACAACCGGGCTTCAGCCGACTTGAACGGACGACCATGGGACGGTGCGCGCCCGGGAATTGCGTGGGACCAGGCCCAGCAGAAGTGGGTGGGCGACGTCCCCGACTACCCGCCCACCATGGACCCCAAGAGCCCGAAGGCGTGGGGGCCGTTCATCATGACCGGCGAGGGTACGGCCCGGCTCTTCTCGAACTCGATGATCGACGGTCCGTTGCC
>DASWDA010000122.1:0-1708 GCA_036395695.1 Gemmatimonadales bacterium | reverse complement strand
CATCGTCGATCCAACCCTAACCGCGCCACCACGCTGATCGCCTCGCTGGAGCGCAGCTGGCCCATGGTGCACCACTGCGTCGCCTTCCTCGAGGAAGCCTACGCCCGCTTCATGGAGCTGCGTAATCCCGGCCCCGAGGTGTTGCCCAACGTCCACCCATATCGCGGCGCCTCCGCCTCCTTTGCCGGCCGCGGCAAGCCGCCGGACCCAGGTAGGTCTACCTGAATTCCACACGCCCGCCCCCGAAAATCGGTGAGCACCTCCCTTCCGCCGGGGACGGGCTGCCGGCCAGACGCCACACGTCCCAATCGTTGAACGCGGGCCGCTGGGGTGGTAGCGGGGGCACTCAGAAAACCGCTCCGCGGACGCCACGAGGGCTTCCCGGCGCCTTCTCGAGGCTGGGGCTAGGGTCGACTGCCGCCCGTGGCGCTCACTGAAATCGTCTAGCTTTTGCAGTGCAGCTCGCGGGCCCGAGTCACGGAAAAACAGCGTGTCACCAGCGGCACGTCGGGTACATGATGATGTCAATCCCCAAAGAGCCGACCCATTGCAGGCGCTGAACGCCTGCCGGCAATCGACATACCGCCGCGAAAGGACAACCCTTTAGCGCCTCGCTGGCAGCGTCCTGGCGGGTATCCTCCATGAGCGGACGCTCTATTGCCGCGCACGGACCTCCTTGGGAAAACAGAATGTTCGCTTCTCGCCGTCGTCAGCGTTACAGAAAAGCGGCCTGCTGTCGTCTGCATCGTGCGCACGGCATCGCTGCAGGATCGCAAGATCCGGTGGCCGCTACACGCGGGAGGCCGGCGTGCGCAACTGCGAGCGCGAGCTTTCGACCCCGATCCGCAAGGCGGTCAAGGAGCTGATGATCTCGTAACAGGAGTCCGTGAAGGTGACCGCGGCGAATCTCTCCCCGACTATCTCGGCGTGCCGAAATTCGGCGTGCCGAAATTCCGCTACGGCGAGGTCGAGCCGAACGACCGGGTCGGCGTCGTCACCGGGCTCGCCTGGACCGCGTCGGCGGCGAGCTGCTCACCATCGAAAGCGTGATGGCCCGGCAAGGGCAAGATGACGGTCACCGGCAACTTGCGCGAGGTGATGAAGGAGTCGATCTCGGCTGCGGCGTCCTACGTGCGCTCGCGCGCGGTCGATTTCGGCATCGAGTTCGATCGCCGCGACATCCACGTGCACGTGCCGGCGGAGGCAACCCCCAAGGACGGTCCGTCTGCGGTCGCCATGGTGACCGCGATCGTCGGTGATGACCGGCATTCCGACGCGCCGCGACGTGGCGATGACCGGCGAGATCACGCAGCGCGGTCGCGTGTGGCCGATCAGCACGCTTTGTCGGTCCCGCTGGGTCCGCGAGATCAAGCACGAGGTTGTCGTTTTCTTGCAGGCATGACGTCGATCCGGTCCAGTGCTCAGCCCGGAACGCCACACCCGGCGCGGCCGTAGGAACGTCACTGAGGCGAATGGCCAGCGGCGAGAAACCGGTCACGGGCGATCTCTCGAGCTTGCCGCCATCCTGGCCGCCGACGTAGCGGGATATTCCCTGACCGGGCTCAATGAGGAAGGCACCCTCAAGCGCCTCCGCAAGCTTCGCCGCGAGCAGATCTGCTGGTCGGGGTGCATTCTGCCGTCCATCGCCGTCACGCCTGGAAAGAAACGGATAACCTCGTGCTTGATCTCGCGGAGCCAGAGGGAATTG
>DASWDA010000121.1:0-26915 GCA_036395695.1 Gemmatimonadales bacterium | reverse complement strand
CAGATCGTGTCCCCGGGGCTCACCTGACCGCCGCCCCCGCTCAGGGCGTAGGACAGGCTCCAGGGGCTCGCGTTGCTCCCGTCGCCGCCGCTCGTACCGGCGGTCGTCACGTAGTAACCCACGTGCGTTCCGGGGGGCGGCGGGGGCGGGGGCGCGGACGGATTACGCCCGCACCCACCGGTGCCGAACAGCGCCGCGCACATGACCAGAGATCGATGCATCACGAGCCAAGCTCCATTGTCCGGGAACGAGCTTCAAACGTACGTCGCGCCGGGCGGTGCAGTAAGAGGTTGCCACGTGTTCACGAGAGGCGGGGGCGAAGATGTGCGGCATAGCCGGCCGGTTTCATCCCGTGGCGCTACCGCAAGCGCCCGGCTGGCCAGCGCGCGCTGACGCGCTCCTGCTGCATCGGGGTCCGGACGGCGGCGGCCAGTACGGAGACGAGCGCTGCGAGCTCGTGCATCGGCGGCTGGCGCTGATCGACCTCTCTCCCACAGGCCACCAGCCCATGGCCAACGAGGATGAGAGCGTCCTCGTGATCTTCAACGGCGAGATCTACAACCATCAGGAGCTGCGGGCGCAGCTCACCGCCGCCGGCCACCGGTTCCGCGGCACGTCCGACACCGAGGTGCTCGTGCACCTGTACGAGGACCGCGGGGAGCGGCTGGTCGAGGATCTCCGCGGCATCTTCGCGTTCGCGATCTACGATCGACCGCGCCGGCGCCTGACCCTGGCCCGCGACCGGTTCGGCGTCAAGCCGCTGTTCTACGCGCAGCTGGACGGGCAGTGGGTATTCGCGAGCGAGATCAAGGCGATCGCCGCTCTGCCTGGGTTCCGCCCGACGCTCGACCGTCAAGCCTGCTACGATTTCCTGGGCCTCGGCTACGTCCCGGAGCCAACCACGGGGTTCGGCAACATTGCCGCGCTTCCGAGCGCGAGCACGCTGACCATCGCACCCGAGGGTCACGCCCTGCGCCGCTACCACGAGGTCATCGCTGAGCCGAACGGACATCGGGACCTCGGCGCCGTGTCCCGCATGGCCGAAGAACGGCTGCTGGCCGCCGTGAAGCGGCAGGCGGTGGCCGACGTCCCCGTGGCCGCCCTGCTGTCCGGCGGGATCGATTCGTCGTTGGTTGTCGCGGCCCACCGCCGGGCCACGGGCGAGGCGACGACCACGTTCAACGTGCGGTTCCCCGACCGCCGCTACGACGAGACCGAGACTGCGCTCGCCGTCTCACGGCAGTACGCCACGCGCCATCACACGATCGATCTCGGCGACTGGGCCATGACGACCGACTCGCTGCTCGACCTGTTCCGGCACTTCGACCAGCCATTCGCCGATACGAGCCTCGTGCCGATGTACTGGATCGCGCGAGCGGTCCGGGAGCGGGGGATCATCTGCGCGCTGTCGGGCGACGGCGGGGACGAGGTGTTCGGGGGCTACGCGCGCTTTTGGCAGGTGGCCTCGCTCGCGCGCCTGATGCGCTGTCCCCCATGGCTGCTCGCTCCGCTCGCCGTCGCCGGAAGTCGCGCGACGCGCTGGAGCCACGACTGGGGGCGGCGGGTCGTGAAGGCAATCCAGCTCGCCCGCGCGGGCCGCGTCAACTCGGCGATCGTGCTGGCCGGCTTCTCCAATTATCTCACCGAAGACCAGAAGGAGATCCTCGTTCCGCCCGATGCCCGCGCCGGACTCGCCCCGGTGTACCGGCATTTCGACGGGCACGTCCCGCCCGGCACGGCGGACCTCGAGACGCTCTCCCAACGAATTACAGAGAGCTGCTTCGCCGTCAGCCTGCCGGGAGACATGCTCCGCAAGGTGGACATGATGAGCATGCGGGCGAGCATCGAGGTGCGCGTCCCCCTGCTGGATGAGGACGTCGTAGGACTCGGCGTGTCCCTGCCACACCGTCTCAAGGCCACGGGGCACACCGGCAAGCGGGTCCTCCGCGCGCTCGCACATCGCTGGCTCCCGCGGGAGGTAGCGGTCCATCCGAAACAGGGATTCAGCGTGCCGCTCGACATCATGGTGCCTCCCGGGTTCCACGACGCGCTTGCCGCGCTGCTGCTCGGCGACGACGCCCGCACGCGTGCCTTGTTCCACGACGCGCTCATGCGCCGCTGGCTCGCCGATTTCCGCAGCGGTGCGAGCCGCGCGGGCGGCGAGATCAGCCGCGGCGGGCTCTACCAGCGCGTGTTCACTGCGCTCGCCCTCGAGCTGTGGCTGCGGGAGTACCGGCTCACATGGTGACGCGCGCCAGCCGACCGGAGGTCGCCGGCTTGATGTATCACGACGTGGTCGACGATCCCGCGGCGTCCGGGTTTTCGCGTCCCGGCGCGCTCCCCTACAAGCTGACCCGCGCAGCGTTCGGCGCGCACCTGGACGCGGTCGCGGCGGGCGGCTGCGCGCCCACACGCGTCGATGCGGTCGACGTCGGCGAGCCCGGCCGCCGCCTGCTACTCACCTTCGACGACGGTGGCGCGAGCGCGCTCTGGATTGCCGACGCGCTCGAGCGGCGCGGCTGGCGGGGCCACTTCTTCATCGTGACGAGCCTCATCGACCGGCCCCGATTCCTGACCCGCACCGAGATCCGCGACCTGGCGAGCCGCGGCCATGTGATCGGCAGCCACTCCCATACCCATCCAGACATCTGTCGCGACCTGCCGGCCGACCGGATGCTGGCGGAATGGCGGGTGAGCCGGGACGCGCTGACCGACCTCCTCGGTCAGCCGTGCCGATGCGCCTCGGTGCCGGGTGGCGACATCTCGGGCCGCGTGCTCCGCGCCGCATCGGTCGCCGGCTACCATTACGTTTTCACCTCCGAACCCTGGCTCACGCCCCATTGGGTCGGCGGCGCGTGGGTGTTGGGCCGTTTCTCCGTGAAGACGAGCACGTCAGCCCGACGAGTGGGCGAGCTGGCTCGCTTCCGCGGCTGGCAGCTCGCGCTGTTCCAGCGCCGGCTCAAGGTCGCCGCACGCCGAGCAGCGGCCCCGTTGTACCGCCGGTACGTGGCACGCCGTACGCACGACGCGGCCTTGGACGCAGCCCTGTGACCTTCCGACTCCGCTACCGCCCGATCCCCGGTCTCCCGCGCCTCGCCTGGGCGGCCGCAGCCGACCCACGGTCCGGCGACGTCGACGTGGCGCACGGGTGGGCCGTCGAGTGCCGCGACGATTGGCTCGTCGAGGGAGTATGGGACGGCGACTTCACCGATGGGAGGTTCGACACCAGCGACCACTTCTTCGGCAGCGGCCTCCGCATCGAAGACGATCGGCTGTACTTCGTGGCATCGACTGGGCTCTGCGATCGGTTGCTGTGGACCGAGTACCAGGGTCGGCTCCACGTCTCGAATAGCCTGCCGTTGCTGCTCGCGACGACCGGCGCGCGCCTCGACCCGCGGCACGACTATCGCCTCGAGACATTCGCCATCCGACAGGGTGCGGGAAAATATCCGGACAGCTTCGTCGTGGATCATCCGGAGATCCGCGCCTTCCGCCAACTGTACGATGGCACCCTGGCGCTCGATCCTTCCGGCAGGACCGAGCGCGTCAACCGGCGCAGCGCACCCCGGTTCCGCTCGTACGGCGAATACCGGACGCTCGTCCGCGACGCCCTGCGCCGTTTGCAGACGAATTACGCGAGCGACGCACGTCGCACCCAGATTCAGGCGTTCGTGACGGTCTCCTCGGGCTACGACTCCGTCGCCACCGCCGCGCTCGTCGCCGAGCTGGGCGTCACGGCTGCGTTCACCTGTCGCCGGTCGAATTCACATCTCCCCCCGTGGCTCGCCCCCGGCACGGCGATTGACGACGGCTCGGCGATTGCGGGCGCCCTGGGCCTCCCCCTCCTGACGGACGCCGGTGGCGCGACGCCCGCCGACGAGCGGTACTTCTTGGCAGCCGGCTGCATGCCGCCGACCCTCGCGCTGCGCCCGCTCGCGTCCTTCCTGGGGCGGAGGCGCTCCGCCGCGGTCGTGTTCACGGGGTTCGGGGGCGACGACGTGTGGGACACGGAGACGGAACGCGAATGGCACGAGCGGGGCGTCGTCCGCGGGGACCCCGCCGGGCTGGGGTTGTCGGAGATCCGGCTCCAGAGCGGTTTCAGCAATGTCAGCGTCCCCACTCTCTGCAGCCGCCACATCGCGGACCTCGACGCGGTGGCGACCGATCAGGAGATGGACCCGTGGCGTCTCCTCAACGCCTACGACCGACCGATCCCGCGACGCATCGCGGAGACGGCCGGCGTGGCGCGTACGGCCTTCGGCCAGACGAAGAAGGCCGTCGTCGCCGCGTACCACTATCCGGTCACGCGCCGGCTGCGCCCGTCGTTCGTCGCGTACGTCCGGCGCACGCGCGGCGTCGGCCTCGCATTCGTCCGTCTCCACATCGGGCTCAACCGGCTTGCCTATCCGTTCGTGCGAGCATGGCACTTGATCGGTCGTGCTCTGCTCGGCGGCGATCGCACCGTCTCCCCCAGGACGCCGCATGCCTTCTGGTGGCCGCAGTACGATTTCGCCCATGCGCTGTTCCTGTGGGCGGCCGAGACTCTGAGCACCGAGCTCGCCGGAATGTCTCCGCCCCCCCATGCGCCGGGCACGGCCGACCTCCCGCGTCCCGCTGTGGTCTCGTGCTGATGGCGATGCGATTCGCCTATACTCCCGTCCCCGCGTGGCCCCCGCTGGCCTGGCTCGCGTCGTGCGTGGGCGGCAGCGACACGGTCACCGTGCTGCACGGCTCGCAGGTGGAGACGACGCCCGAATGGTTTTGCGAGGCGGTGTGGGACGGTCCGTACGACGCTGGGGACTTCGACCGCACGGATCTCGTGTTCGGGTCCGGGGGCCGCGCCCGCAACGGGGCGGTCACCTGGGTCTCGGCCGCCTCAACGGTGGACCGACTGCATTGGCTCGAGCGCACCGGAGAGGTGTGGCTGTCCAACTCGCTCGCGTGCCTCCTGGCCGCCACGGGCGGCGTGCCCGACCCGACGTACACGGCGTACTTCGAAGACTTCAAGTCGATACGCTGGGGGCTCGCGCACTACAAGCCCACGCTGGCCACGTCCCACGGACCCGTGCACCTGACGTATCACGACAACCTGATGTGGGACGGGCGGACGCTGCAGCCGGTACCCAAACCGACGCCGCTACGCGATTTCAGCTCGTTCGCGTCATATCGCGATTTCCTCGTCGGCGTCTTGACCGGGATGGCCGCGAATCTGGCACACGCCGCTCGCCGTCTGCCCTACCGCATGCTGGGCACGATCTCGTCGGGCTACGATTCCGGCGCGGTGTCGGCGCTCGCCCGACGTGCTGGACTCGATGAGGCGGTCACGTTCGCGGCACGGGACGGTAGCGCCCCCGACACGGGGACGGCTGTCGCAACCGCCCTGGGCATCCGCCTCGACATCGTGCAGGCGGACGCCTGGCGCGCAATCCCGCTCGCCGAGATCCCGTTCCTCGCGGCCGACGGCAAGGGCGAGGACGTGTACGTCGCCGGCGCGCGCCCGTGGTTGGCGGGCCGTGTGCTGCTCACTGGCTTCCATGGCGACGCCGTGTGGGGGCTCGACCCCCCCGGGCTCGGTCCCGACCTCGTCCGCAAGGATCAGTCCGGGCTCGACCTGTGTGAGTTCCGGCTGCACGCGGGATTCATCCACGCGCCCGTGGCATTTCTCGGCGCGCGGCAGGTCCGTGACATTCACGCGCTCTCGGTATCGCGGGAGCTCGCCCCCTGGAACCGGGGCCGGGCCTACGACCGCCCCTTCTGTCGCCGGGTCGTCGAAGAGGCCGGCGTGGCATCGCACGAGTTCGGCAAGCGCAAATACTCATCGTCCGTGCTACTGTTCGCACGCGACTCGTTTCTCACGCCGCCGGCCCTGGCGGACCTGCGCCAATGGCTCGGCGCGCAGGCGGACCTGTGGCAGAGCCGCGGCCGCACGCCGCCGCTCCTCGATCCGGCCCCACCGGCGCCATGGCTCCCCTGGACCCGCGCGGCCGCGCGGATGCTCCTCCCGATCGCACGCGCCGTCGCCCACGTCGCACCCGCCCTCCGGGACGTCGGCGAGCGCGCCCTGCGCCTCAGTCAACTCGAGCCGCTGTTCCGGTACGCCTTCCCCTGGGCGCTGGCGCGGGTCATCGAGCGATATGGCAGCGTCGGTGCGCGGAGAAACCTCGCGGCGGGCGAGGTCGGCGACCGCCTTCGTGCAACTCCCCTCCCCGTGGCTCACAAGAAGACAGAGCCGCCCACGCGCGGCGCGAGCGGCCCTGCCTCCCCCTGACGGCGCCTGCCTTCCGGTTTACGGCAGGATCGTCACCAGGAAGACGTCGAAGTA
Organism: Gemmatimonadales bacterium; assembly: GCA_036395695.1. GTDB lineage: Bacteria > Gemmatimonadota > Gemmatimonadetes > Gemmatimonadales > GWC2-71-9 > 20CM-2-65-7. The sequence goes on along the minus strand of DASWDA010000121.1, from coordinate 20,593 downwards.
CGGTCCGGTGCGCGGCGACCGCGAGGACGTCAAGCCCACGGGCGGCGGCGGCGTGACGCCGCCCAATGGAATGCTGACCACACCGCTGAACGCGCCGCTCGCGACGGGCGCCCCGTACAGATCTTGCACGTTGCGCACCTCGTAGCGCGCCCCCACGGGCACGATCCCAGACAGATCCACGGAGACCGCACCGAGCTGCGACCAGTTGTACACGGTCACGGTCGCCCGTCCCCGTTCGTAGAGGTTCGGCCGGACGAACACCGCCGTCTGCCGGGAGGCGGGACCCGCCGCCAGCACCGTATTTCCAGTCACGGTCGCGTTGGTCCACGTGCCCTGCGTGATGCCGCTGCCGCCCACGACGTAATTCCCCGTCGCGCGCAGCCCGCTACCAGACCCGAGCGTGAGATTGGTGCCGGTGACCCCCGGCGCCATGTAGGTCAGATTCGAGAGCATGGTCAGATCGTTCGCGGGCGGCTGGCCGAGATTGCCGATGTTGGCCGATGTCCCGCTGGACGACAGGCTGCCATTGTCGAATGAGACGTTTCCTTCGATCCAGATGTTGTTCAGCAGCCCGCTCCCCGTGTTCGTGTACGCGTGGATCCCGTACCCGTACTGGTTGAAGATGACGTTGTCACGCGCCACGACGGGGCCCACGTCGCTCTTGATGTACAGCGCGTGCCCATGCCCCCGGTCCGGGCCCTGCCAGCCGTTGTTGTACCAGATCGAGCCGTAGATCTCGACGTCGGACCGCGACGAGTAGTTGAAGAAGCCAACCCCGCCGTCGTGGACCACGAGATTGATGTACTTGTTGTGCGACCCGTCGTTCACGAGCAGGTTCGGCCGTGCGTTGTTGGCCGTGGTGCTGAACGTCCGCGTCGGCTCCGAGCTCATCAGCTCGAGGCCCCAGAACACCGACCACGAGCCCGCCACCACGAACTGGTCGCCCGTGTATCCGGCGGCGTCCACCGTCGCCCGCTCGCCGGGGTACTGCCGCACCACGATCGGCGCGCCGCTGAGCCCCGTGAGCGTGCTCCGGAAGCCGCCGCGGTACGTCCCGCCGCGCACCCACACGGTGTCACCAGCGAGGATCCGCCCGCCCGCCGTGCCGAGGGCGTAACTGAGTGTCCACGGCCGGCTCATACTGCCGTCGTTCGCGCTCGAGCCGTTCGGCGACACGTAGTAGCCCGCGTGCGCCGCCGGCGCCGACGCGGCCGTCACGGTCACGGTCGCTGTTCCGCTCTTGCCGTCGCTCGTCGCCGTAATCGTGGCAGTTCCGGACGCGATCGCCGTGACGAGGCCGGCCGCGCTCACGGTCGCGACCGCGGTGCTGCTCGACGTCCAGGACGTCGTCCGCCCGGAGAGGACGGTGCCGGCACTATCCTTCACGGACACGGACAGCTGGACCGTCTTCCCCGTCTCCACCGTCGCCGCCGAGGGGGTCACGCTGACGGACGCCACGGTTGGGGCGGTGACCGTGATCGCGGCGGTGCCGCTCGCTCCGTCGCTCGTCGCGATCACCAGAGCGCTTCCCGCGGCCACCGCCGTCACGAGGCCGGCCGCCGACACCCTGGCGATCAAGGTATCACGACTGACCCAACTCATGGTCCGGCCCGTCAAGATGGTCCCCCCCGAGTCCTTGGCCACGGCCGTCAGCTGTAGCGTGCCCCCGACTACAAGGCTCGCCGCCGCGGGAGTCAACGCCACCGACGCAACCGGCGTTTCGCTGGCCGGCGCCACCAGGATCAACCCCACGTAGGGCTCGGCGGCCCAGCCATCCACGCCCGAGTCGAAGTCTATGTCCCAGCGCAATAGCTTGTCGCCGGCCGAATCGATGACGGGGCCGGCGAGAATCGTGCCGAGCGCGCCGGGGGGTTGGGTTCCGAGCAACGTCGCCGACGCCGACGGGCCGCTGCGGATGTTGGCCGTACCGGAGGTCTTCACGCGATCGCCGGAGGCGAACGATGTGACGGACATGGTGGGAAGGGAGGAAGTGATCGTACCGGTGGGATCATCGTGGCAGGCTCCCGCGCCGAGGGCCACGAGCAGGAACCAATGTCCGATGGCGAGCCGCTTCGACAGCTTGTGTGTGAACGTCATGGCAGAAACTCCCTACGAAAGGCGTGATTCAGGGCACGGCTCGGCCCACGCCGGAAGCCCGAAGGGCGCCCGGTTTGGCAGGCGAATGAGCCGCTGTGACTACTGTGAAACGGTGGTGACGATGAAGACGAAAACGTCGAAAGACGGGCCGGTCATCGGTGCAGGCGACCAGCTCCTGCTGACCGGTGCGTGGGTTCTGCCCCAATCACATCCGCATCTCATGGCGCACATCCCCTTCGAACAGCACACCGCAACTACTCCTCCGGTCCAGCCTGGGCGCCCCGAAGGGCGCCCAGACCGGAGGCCAAACAGCCGCTACAGCTACTGCGAGACGATCGTGACGACGAAAACGTTGAAATACGGGCCGGTCGTCGGTGCCGGCGAACTGCTCAGGCCGACCGGCGTTGGGGGCCTGATCCCGCTCATCGGGAGACTGATGGCGCCACCGCCAGTCCCGCTGGCGACCGGCGCCCCGAAGAGATCCTGCACGTTGCGCACTTCATACCGCACGCCGGCCGGCACCACACCCGACAGGTCGACCGTCACGCTCCCCTGGCCGCTGGGGTTGTAGACGATGAGGTTGGCGCGACCGGGCTCGTACCGGTTCGGGCGCACGAACACCCGCACGGCGCCGGTTGCGCTCGCCGACAGCTCGGTGTTCCCCGTGACGGTGGCGTTCGTCCACGTGCCCTCGCTGATTCCAGCTCCGCCGACCACGTAATTGCCCGTGGCCACGAGACCGTCGCCCGATCCCAGCATGAGGTTCGACCCCGACAAGCTCGGGGCGAAGTACGTCATGTTGTCGAGGAAGCCGAGGGTGTTTGCCAACGGCTCGCCCAGGTTGCCGATGTTCGCGGATGTCCCCGTGGGTGACAGGCTGCCGTTGTCGAACGAGACGTTGCCCTCGGCGTGGATGTTGTTGAGCAGCCCGCTCCCCGTGTTCGTGTAGACGTGAATGCCGTACCCGTACTGGTTGAAGATCACGTTGTCGCGCGCCACGACCGGCCCCACGTCGCTCTTCAAGTACATCCCGTGGCCATGGCCGCGATCGGGCGCCTGCCAGCCGTTGTTGTAGATGATGCTGCCGTAGATTTCCACGTCCGACTGCACGGAGTAGTTGAAGAACGCCACGCCGCCGTCGTGGATCACGAGGTTGACGTACTTGTTGTGCGGCCCGTTGTTGATGACGTTGTTGGGCCGGTAGTCGTGATTGATGAGGTCGGTGTAGCGCGACAGCATCGTGTTCGTGAACTCGAGACCCCACATGACCGACCACGACCCCGCGACCACGAAGTTGTCACCGGTGGTGTTGACGCCGTCGATGATCGGGCGCTCGCCCGGGTAGGCGCGCACCACGATCGGCGCCGACGCCGTGCCGGTGAGCGTGCTGCGGAACGGCGCGTAGTACGTCCCACCGCGCACCCAGACCGTGTCGCCGGCCTGAATGCGCCCCCCCGCTCCGCCCAGTGCGTAGCTCAGGGCCCAGGGCTGGCTCGCGCTCCCGTCACCACCGCTCGTGCCATTCGTCGCCACGTAATAGCCGGCGTGTGACGACGGGGGCGTCACGGACACCGTGATCGCCGCTGAGCCGCTCTTCCCTTCACTCGTCGCGGTGATTGTCGCCGACCCAGCAGTGACGCCGGTGACCAATCCAGCCGGTGACACCGTCGCCACACTCGGTGCACTGCTCGACCACGTCACACTACGGCCAGTGAGCACGTTGCCCGCGGAGTCCTTGGTAACCGCCGTGAGCTGCAGCGTCGACCCCACGTTCACAGTACCGGATGACGGCGAAACGGTAACCGCTGCGACCGGCACCACCATGACCGTAATCGCCGCAGTGCCGCTCTTCCCTTCGCTGGTCGCCGTGATCGTCGCCGATCCCACCGCGACAGCTGTCACAAGGCCACTCGCGGACACCGTCGCCACTGCGGGCGCACTGCTCGACCACGCGATGCTGCGACCGGCGAGGACGTTGCCCGCGGAGTCTTTGGTTGTGGCAGTCAGCTGAACCGTCGTCCCGATGCCGAGCGTCTTGGTGGCCGGCGCAACCGTCACGGACGCAACCGGGACAACCGTCACCGTAATCGCGGACGTACCAGTCTTGCCCTCACTCGTCGCCGTGATCGTCGCCGATCCTGCCCCGACCGCCGTCACCAGCCCGCTCGCCGACGCCGTCGCCACTGCGGGCGCGCTGCTCGACCAGGTCACAATCCGTCCGGTGAGCACGGTGCCGGCCGAATCTCTCGTCGTCGCGGTGAGCTGCACCGTGGCGCCGGCGTTGAGGCTCTTCGATGCCGGCGATACCGTCACCGTCGCCACCGGCACAACCGTCACGGCAATCGCGGACGTACCATTCTTGCCTTCACTCGTGGCGGTGATCGTGGCGGATCCTGCCCCGACCGCCGTCACCAGCCCGCTCGCCGACACCGTCGCCATTGCAGGCGCGCTGCTCGCCCAAGTCACGGCACGTCCTGCCAGGGGACTACCGCTGGCATCCTTCGGGGTCGCCGTCATCTGGACGGTCTGCCCGAGCAGCATCGTCGCCGAGGCGGGGCTCACCGACACCGACGCCACCGGCACCAACGTCACCGTGATCGCCGCCGTGCCATTCTGGCCCTCGCTGCTCGCAGTGATCGTCGCGGTCCCGGCAGCCCCACCCGTCACCAGCCCATTCCCGCTCACCGAGGCCACCGCCGCGTTGCTCGTCGCCCACGTCACGGTCCGCCCGCTGAGCGGATTGCCATTCGCATCCTTCGGCGTCGCGGTGAGCTGCGCGGTCTGGCCCACGCTCACGTTGGCCGACGCGGGGCTCACCGAGACCGACGCCACCGGCACGACGGTCACCGTGATCGCCACGACGCTGCTCTGCCCTTCGCATGCGACCGTCACCGTCGCCACACCCGCGGCGACGCCGGTCACGAGCCCACTGCCGTTCACGGTGGCCACGCCCAGATTGGTCGAGGCCCACGTCACCACGCGCCCGCTCAACGGATTGCCGCCCACATCCTGCGGCGTCGCGGTCAGCTGCACCGTTTGCCCCACGGCGACGCTCGCCGCCGCCGGACTCACCAGGATCGACGTGACCGGCGCGAGCGTCACCGTCACCGTCGCCGTGTCGGCGGGTCCTCCGCTTTTTCCCCTGGCGACGATCTTGACCTTGCCCGTGTCCGAGCCGGCCCTGTAGTGCCCCTGATGTTTGCCACCGCTCGTAGTCGTGTCGGTGATGCTGCCGGACGTGGCGCTCCAGTTGATCGTCACAGCGGCGGTATCACCGGTGCTGGTGAAGCCAATCGCGGTGAAGTCGGCGGCTTGATTCTGCTGCAGCGTCACGAGTTTGGGAGAGACGTCGACCCGGATCGCGTCGTTGCCGGACAGCGAGACTCTGCTCGGTATGTCGCACGCAACGACTGTGATGAGGGCAAGCGTCAGGGCCCGTCGCCATATCGTTCGAGAAAGCATAAATCCTCCTCAAGGACTGCGGGCGGCTCGACTAGCGTGGCACGCGAAGGGCGTGCGGTAGCCTCGGGGCTTTGCGTCCCCGGCTTTCGCCGGGTTTGCCTTTGTCGCGCTCCCCTGGAGGGGGGTGCGATCCTGCCGAACATGAAAAAGGCCGCCAGGTAACTCGAAGGCCTCTCGAGTCGCTGGCGGCCGGGCTGACATGGCGACCCTTTGGTCGCCGAAGTCCCCTAGCTCTGCGTCACCGCCTTTCGGCGGTTTTGCTCTGAGCAGCGATGGTTATTTCACTGCGACTCCGGTTGACGGTCTCGGGCTGAAACACTGCGGGCCGCCAGGATCGATCGGAGTCGATTGCTGGCGGCCCGGCTGGCTGACGGAGGATTAGTCCGTGGGAGCCCCGTAGCTCTGCGTCACCGCCTTTCGGCGGTTTTGCTCTGAGCAGCGGCGCTAGTATGCGAAGATTCTGTTTTTGAGGAAGTGATGTACCGCACGAGGCCGCTGGCTACGTATACTTGTGGAGTCGCATGCGGAGTTATGACGCGTCGGGAGCACCCGACGCTTTGTGCTTCATGCTTTCCCACCATGCCATCCGCTCTTGTACGGTTTTTTCGTAACCGAAATCACTAGGTCTATACCACACAGTGCCGCGCAGCCTTTCCGGCAAATACTCCTGCGGCAGATACGCATTCTCGGAATCGAACGCGTACTTGTAGCCCTCGCCGTAGCCAAGCTCTTTCATGAGTCCCGTCGGCGCGTTGCGGATGTGGAGTGGCACGGGCTCGGCCGGATGCGCCTGGGCCGCGGCCCGTGCCTCGCCGAACGCCACGTACGCGCGATTCGACTTGGGCGCGGTCGCCAGGTAGATCGTGGCTTCCGCGAGCGCAAGCTCCCCTTCGGGGCTGCCGAGAAAGTGATACGCGTCTTTGGCCGCGAGTGCGACGCTCAAGCCGCGCGGATCCGCGAGCCCGATGTCCTCGATGGCCATGCGCACGAGCCGCCGCGCGAGGTAGAGGGGATCCTCGCCCCCGGCGAGCATCCGCGCGAGCCAGTAGAGCGCGCCGTCGGCATCGGATCCGCGCACCGCCTTGTGCAGCGCAGAGATCAGATTGAAATGCTGCTCACCGCCCTTGTCGTAGACCGCTAACGGCCTTTCGAGCACGCTCCGCACCAGATCGGCACCGAGGGGACTGGGGAATGGGGACTGGTGCTCAGCGTGCTTGAAGACAGCTTCGAGAGTATTCAAAACCCGACGCGCGTCTCCTTGAGCATGTCGCACTAAAAGGTCCAGCGCTTCAGCATCAAATCCGGGAACCGTCCCCGCACTCTTCCCCTTTCCCCATTCCCCAGTCCCCCGTTCGATGACCTTCCGGATATGCTGATCGGTGAGCGGCTCGAGCACAAACACCCGACACCGTGACAGCAGCGCGCTCGTCAGCTCGAAGCTCGGGTTCTCGGTGGTCGCACCGATGAGCGTGATGACGCCGTTCTCGACCCAGGGCAGAAACGCGTCCTGCTGCCCCTTGTTGAACCGATGGATTTCGTCGCAGAAGAGGATCGTGCCCTGTCCGTGATATTTGAGCCGCTCTTCGGCCTCTTTGATGATCTCGCGCACGCGCGCCACGCCTTCGGTGACGGCGGAGAAGGGCTCGAAGTGCCGGTCGGTGTAGTTGGCGATGATTTTGGCGAGCGTCGTCTTGCCGGAGCCCGGCGGCCCCCAAAAGATGCACGACCCGATCTCGCCGCGGCGGATCAAATCGCCCAGCGCTTTCCCGGGGCCGAGGAGGTGCTCCTGGCCGAGGAATCGTTCGAGCGTCTTGGGGCGCATGCGAGCGGCGAGGGGCTCGGTGGAGCCTTGGAAAAGGGTGGGCTCGGTCACCACAATGCCCGGGATACGTGATACGGGATGCGGGATGCGTTGCAATGGCCCGTGCGGGCGACGAATCGATAACACCAATTCATTGAGTCACGTTACCATACCCATGTGAGAAAGCTCGACCGACTGGATGCCTGGCGCGTCGCTCAAGACCTTGCTTATATGGCTTATCTCTCGACGACTCAAGATCGCGCTCGGTTCAAATACGGAACGCTACAGCCACCTTACCGTACTTCGGAAACTGGACTTCCTCCCCACCGACCAAGCCGCCACAGTGCTCGATATATGCTCGCGATCAATAGCCATCCTCATCGGCCTCATCCGCAAGCTGCGCAGCCGCCACGCTCGCTCGAAGCCGCCATATCAATCACGTGGCGGCCTCGAGCAGAACCTTAGTTAAGAAGAAAACCAGGGCGCCCGCGAAGAATGCGACCGGCATCGTCCAGCCGTGCTTCCCTTGCAGCTCAGGTACGAGGTTCGATGCAGCCACATAGATGGCCACCCCCGCCGAGAGTGCCAACCCATGCTGCACGAGGAATCCTACCTGATCGGTCAGAATCACGCCCGCGAGCGTTGCGACACCGAGAAGGGCGGCCGCTCCCAGCGCTCCGCTACCCGTCCTCCCGCCCGCCATCATGATACTCGAGATCGTCACTCCTTCTGGAAGCTTGTGCAAAAAGATGGCGACGAAAACCATAAGACCGAGCTCGGGACGAACCAGGAACGCGCTTGCGATCGCTACGCCGTCGAAGAACGTGTGTAACAAGAGGCCAACCAGCGCGGATGTGCCGGCGACGGAGCTAATCGCGTGTGTCTCTTCGCCAAAGTGAAAGTGCGGCGTGAGCGTGTGCTGTGTGAAATGCACCGCCAGGTATCCAGCCAGCACGAGAACCGGCGCAACCGGACCGCTGCGCGAGAATGCTTCCGGCAGGAGCTCGATCATGGCGACCGACAACATGAAACCCGCACCGAAGGCGAGAAAATGCTCGATCACCTTGAGTTGGAGCGCCGCACGCCGCGTGACCGCGAGTGCCCCGAGCACATTACCCGCGGCCGCAGCGAGGGCGTAGAGCAATGCCTTAGACACGGGAGAGCAGATACTCGCGCGTGTTGCGGGTGGGATCCTCCAGGACCTCGTCAAGCAACCGCTGCAGCGTTTCGCCAACGTCGGGACCGGGACGAACACCGGCTTCGATGAGCTCATCGCCCTTGACCGCGAGATCCTTGAGCGTCAGCGGGTCATTGCGAAGCTTTATCACCGCAACCGCTGCCTCCAAGTTCGAGTCCTTCCGGATCGCGAGGAGGTCGGCTGCCGCGTCGCCCGTTTGTGACAGCCAACGGCGAACTGCCGTCTGATCTCGTGCCTCGGGGTATCGGTCGCGCCACTGCGCGATGGAACGCCCCCGCTCGATATCGCGGCTGGAGCACTTCAACCGAGTCAACAGGGATGCGGGATCCTTTGCGAGGAAGGCCGTAATCAGCACCGGATCCCGCGGCAGTTTGTCGACCCCCTTCACGGCTTCGCGCATCCCGCTGCCCGCATCCCGCATCTCGGGTAACCAGATTCTCGTAGCGTCCACATCTCGCCACAGTGCAACCAGCTTCGACGGGCGCACGGCAGTTTTCAGGCCCTTGAACCACTCGTCGCGCACGCGTTCCGCCGACAGCTGCGCCAGTCCCTGGGCGTTGGCTTTCGCGGCCTCGAGCGTGCGTGGGTGGATGCGAAACTCAAACCGCGCGCTGAAGCGCAGCGCGCGCAGAATGCGCAGATAGTCTTCCTGAAAGCGCCAGTTGGGATCGCCGACCGACCGGATCAGCTTCTTGGCCAGATCCTGCGCGCCCTGAAACGGATCACGCCACTCGTGGCGGATCGGGTGGTAGGCGATCGCGTTGATCGTGAAATCGCGGCGCGCCAGATCGTCCATGAGCGACACCCCGAATTCCACTACCGCGTGCCGCCCGTCGGTCTGGATGTCCTTCCGGAACGTCGTGACTTCGTGCGTTTGGTTGGCGGCGTCGAGCACCGCGACGGTCCCGTGCTCGATGCCGACCGGCACGGTCCGTTTGAACACCTTCTGCACCTCGGCCGGCGGCGCCGCCGTCGTCAGGTCGAAATCGTGATTGGGGACGCCGAGGAGATTGTCACGGATCGCGCCGCCCACGCACCACGTCTCGAAGCCTGCGTCTTCGAGCTTCTTGGCGATCTTGAGGACTTCGGAGGGGATCGGGAGTTTCGCCGGAAACGTCATCCGCAGAGGACTGAGCCACCGTTCACGTTGAGGATCTCGCCCGTGATGTGCCGGGCCAGCGGCGAGCAGAGAAAGAGGATCGGCCCGGCGATATCCTCCGCGCTGGCGACGCGCCGGAGCGGAATCGTCTTCTCGATCGCGGCGCGGCCGTCGCCCGTGTACGGCTTCGCCGACATCTCGGTGTCGACCCACCCCGGCGCAACACAGTTCACCGTGATCCTGGGCGCGAGCTCGACGGCGAGCGACTTCGTGATCGCAATGACGGCGCCCTTGGTGGCGGCGTAGTCGGTGTGAAATGCCTCGCCGCGCTGTCCCGCCGTCGACGCGACCAGCACGATCGTTCCACCGTCACGGAGCTTGGGAATCGCCGCGCGAGTGACGTAGATGACGGCATCGAGGTTCGCGCGGCGTGTGGACTCCCACTGCTCGTCCGTCAGTTTTGCCACGGGCACGTCGTCGGCCGGCCACACGCCGTGATTGATCACCAGGATGTCGAGGCCCCCGCCAAGGGCGCGCAGTGCTTCGCCGACCGCCTTGCTGGCGCCGGCGATCGTGCCGAGGTCGCCGCGCACCGCCGCGGTGACGTGTGCCGCTGGCGCCGGTTTGCGGCTCCGGTACCCCACGGCGACCTTGGCGCCGGCACGGGCGAGCAACACGGCGGTCGCGTGCCCGATGCCCCGCCCTCCCCCCGTCACGAACGCACGCTTGCCGGCGAGGTTGATCATCCCTTGAGCCGGTCCTCGACCAGATCGCAGATCACGTGCTCGACCGCGAGGTGGATCTCCTGGATCCGCGCCGTGTCGGTTGACGGCACGATCAGGACGGCGTCAGCGAGGTCCTTGAGCGGTCCGCCGCTTTTGCCGAGCAACGCCACGACGCCCACTCCGCGAGACTTGGCGGCCTGCGCGGCGCGAATCACGTTGGGACTCTCGCCGGACGTCGAGTGCAGCACGAGGAGATCGCCTCGCTCGGCCAGCGCTTCGACTTGCCGCGAAAAGACCTCGTCGAACCCCATGTCGTTGGCGCACGCCGTCAGCAACGAGGTATCCGTGGTGAGCGCGACCGCGCGCATCGCGGGCCGATTGGTCTGGTAGCGGACGACGTACTCGGTGGCAACGTGCTGCGCGTCGGCGGCGCTGCCGCCGTTTCCGGCGAAGAAGAGCGTGCCGCCGCCGCGCAGCGTCGTCTCGTACCGTTCGGCGATGGCCGCGATCTCGCCGGCGTGCTCCGCGGCGACCTGCCCCGCGAGCGCCGCCAGGCCGCCCAGCGATTCCCGGATTCGCTCGAGACTCACCGCACGGCCTCGACGAAGGCCTCCAGCCCGGCCCCCCCCTGCGGCTGTTCCTCGACCACGGTGCCGATAACCACGAAATCGGCGCCCGCTTGCCGCGCGGCGCGCGCCTGCGCCGGCGTGCGAATCCCGCCGCCGACGAACAGCGGCCGCTCGGGCACCGCCGCGCGGCAGGCGCGAATGACCTCCGGCGGAACGGGCCGCTCGGCGCCGCTCCCGGCCTCGAGATAGACCGCCTGCATGCCGATCAGCTGGGCCGCCCTCGCATGCGCAGCGGCCAGCTCCGGCTTATCGGCGGGGAGCGGGCGCGTCTGGCTCACCGACTCGACGCTGGTCACCCGGCCCCCGTCGATCAGGATGTACGCGGTCGACAGCGTCGGCACCGGATGCTGCTGGAGATACGGCACCGCCCGTACATGCTCTTCTATCAGATACTGCGGGTTACGGCCGGAGACGAGCGACAGGAACAGCACGAGATCCACCTGATCGGTGAGCTGCATCGCGGAGCCCGGAAACAGCGCGACCGGAATCCCGGGCGCATTCTCCCGCAGCGCGCGCGCCACCTCGTGCGTCTGGGCGGCGCCATCGAAGGAAGATCCGATCAACAGCCCGCGCACGCCGGCGGCCTTGGCCGCCCGGCCGATGCGCGCCGCTTCCGCGCCGCTGGTGCGAACCGGATCCACGAGGACGAGTAAACCCTGGCCATCAAGTCTCATGTATCTCCTCCGCTTGGGCCTCGCAGGCGTAGGTGGCGAACGCGTCGGCAGCGAGGAGATCGAGCGCCAGCTCACGGCCTCCGGCCGGGCGGGCGGCCACCCGGTCGAGCAGCTCGTGGCCGAGCTGCGCCAGGTGGCCCGGCAGGCTGAACGGCGTGTCGTGGACAGCGCCGCGCAGCCGCTCCCGGAGCGCATCCGGCGGGGCCGGCCGCCGCGTGTCGAGCCAGGACAGGACCTGGTCGCGGGTCATCGCGCGAAGTCTCGAACGATCTCGGGTGTGCGAGCGCGAGCCTCGCCCAACTTGGACGCATCCCCCACGCCCGCCGACGCAAAATGCGGCCGCCCGCCTCCCTTGCCGCCCGTCGCCTGGGCGATCGCGTTGGCGATGTCGCCTGCTTTTACACCCTTGGAAACCAGGTCGTCCGTGACGGCCACGTGGATTCCGGCGCGCTCACCCTTCGTAAACAGCACCGAAATAGCGCGCTTATGCTTCGCGCGGAAGCCGTCCATGATCGCCGCAATCTGGTTGCGGTCGTCGAGGTCCGATTCGAAGACGTGCAGCTCCACGTCACCAATCTTCTCGACCGCTCCTCGCTCCCCGCTCCCCGCACCTTTCAGCAGCTCGCTGATCTGCTTCTCGAGCTTCTTGTTCTCCTCGAGCATCGCTTCGATGCGGCGGGCCAGGTGCTCCGGTTGCGTCTTCAGCAAGCCGGCTGCTTCAGCGAGCCGGTGCTGCGAGTCGATCGCGTACCGGTAGGCCGCGGGCCCCGTGAGCGCTTCGATGCGCCGCACCCCGGCGGCGGCTCCGGTCTCGTGCGTGAAGCGAAACACGGCGATCTGACCGGTCGCGCCGACGTGCGTGCCGCCGCACAGCTCGAGCGAGACGCCCGAAACGTCCACCACGCGCACCACGTCGCCGTACTTCTCGCCGAACAGCGCCATCGCTCCCGCCGCCACGGCATCCTTGTACGCCATCTGCCGGGTCTCGATCGGAAGGTTCTCCCACACGTGCGCGTTGACCTCTGCCTCGATCGTGGCAAGCTGGTCGCGCCTGATCGGTCCGTGGTGGCTGAAGTCGAACCGCAGCCGCTCGGGCGCCACGACGGATCCTGCCTGGCGCACATGGTCTCCCAGAATCTTCCGGAGCGCGGCATGCACGAGATGCGTCGCGGTGTGGTTCCGCTCGATATTGCGGCGCCGTGTTTCATTGACCTGGGCCACGGCAGGCGTCGGCTCAAACGTCTCACCAAAGGTCCCGACGACCGCGCTCTTGCCGTCCACCTTCTCGACGCCTTCGACCGTCAGCTCCCACCCATCGCCCTTTACGACACCGGTATCGCTGACCTGGCCACCCGACTCCGCGTAGAACGGATTCTCCTCGAGGATCAGCTCGAGTTGGTCGCCGGTCTGCCGGAATGCCAGGGGCTCAGTGTCGGCCTTTGTTGCCTCGTACCCGATCCATTTCTGCTTGCCCTTCTTCTTGAGCTCGACCCACTCGCCGCGCGCTCGCCGCCCTTCGCCGCCCCCCGCCGCCTTTCTCGCCGCCCTTGATCTCCGCCGCTGCTGCCCCAACGCCTGCTCGAACCCTTCGACGTCCACAGCGTGTCCATGCTCGGCCGCGATCATCTGGGTGAGATCGGGCGGAAAGCCGTAGGTATCGTAGAGTTTGAAGGCATCCTCGCCCGAAATGACCGGCTGGTGGCGCAGCTCCTCCATGCGCGCGAGTCCACCCTCGATCGTCTCGAGGAACCGTTCTTCTTCCGCGCGCGTCACGCGCTCGATGTGTTGCTCCTTCGACACGAGCTCTGGATAGACGTCGCCCATGGCGCCGGTGACGGCGCGCGTCAGCTGCGCCAGCGTCGGCTCGCGCCTGCCGAGCAACCAGGCGTGGCGGACCGCGCGGCGCAGAATCCGCCGCAACACGTAGCCGCGCCCTTCGTTCGACGGAAACACCCCGTCCGCCATCAGGAACGTGACCGCCCGGGCGTGGTCGGCCAGCACGCGGTACGGCGCACCGGACGGCCCGCGGTCGTACGGCCGTCCCACGATCTCGACCGCCTGGGCGATGATCGGCTGGAACAGATCGGTATCGAAATTGGACGGGACGTTCTGGAGCACCGACGCGATGCGCTCGAGGCCGGCGCCGGTGTCTACGGACGGAGCAGGGAGCGCGGAGCGCGCACCGTCCGGCTGTTGATCATACTGCATAAAGACGAGGTTCCAGATCTCCAGGAGCTGTCCCGCTTCACTGATGCGCACGAACTCTTCGAGGCTCAGGTCCCTGCTCCGTGCTCCCCGGTCCGTGCTCCGGACGTCGATGAGCAGCTCCGAGCACGGGCCGCACGGTCCGGTATCCCCCATCTGCCAGAAGTTGTCTTTGTCACCAAGGCCGAAGATTCGGGCGTCCGCAATGCCGGTCACTTGGCGCCACAGCTTGCGCGCTTCGTCGTCGGAGTGGTGCACGGTGACGTACAGGCGGTCGGGATCGATGCCCAGCCACTCGCCGCTCGTCACCCACTCCCACGCAAACTCGATCGCTTCCTTCTTGAAGTAGTCGCCGAAGGAGAAGTTGCCGAGCATCTCGAAGAAGGTGTGGTGGCGCGCCGTATGACCGACCTGCTCGAGGTCGTTGTGCTTGCCGCCGGCGCGGACGCACTTCTGGCATGTCACGGCGCGCAGGTAGTCCCGGCGTTCCAGGCCCTGGAACACGCGCTTGAACTGCACCATTCCGGCGTTGGTAAACAGGAGCGTCGGGTCGTCGGCGGGAACGAGGGAGGAGCTTGGTACCTCGTTGTGGCGACGAGCCTTGAAGTAGTCGACAAACTTGCGACGGATTTCGGCGGCCTTCATGGCTGTAAAATATAGTGCAACTAGGAGTTAAGGGATTCCACCACCTCCCGGATTTCGCCGCCGTTGAAGCCGCGCCGGACCAGGAAGGCCACGAGCCGCCGCTTCCTGACCACGGGGGGCAATCCCGCGAGCTGCTTCGCGCGCTTCTCCGCCAGCGCACGAACGGCCTCGGCCGGATCGACGCCCTCAGCAGCAAGGGAAGTCCGCACGGCCTCCTCGGCAACGCGCCGCTCGACTCCTTGCGCCTGGAGATCGCGAACCAGCCGAGCGGGACCTCTACCGCGCCTGGCTTTGGCGGCGGCGTAATCAACCGCAAACTGGACGTCATTCAGCAAACCGGCCGCGCTCAAGCGATCCAGGGCGCAATCCACTGCGGCCGCCGGGTGCTGCTTCTGGAGCAACCGGCGCCGCAAATCGATGCGGGCGTGCGCGCGGCGCGCGATGGCGCGTAACGCCGCGCGATGCGCAGCCTCGATGTCGGCCAGCGCGTGAAGCCGCTCGAACACCAAGGGCCCGATCTCACCGCCGACGACCAGATCGAGGCCGGTGAGGGCGGCGGCGGGGAGCGACGCGAAACGCCCCCGATCCACCTCGACCAGCCTATAGTCCGGCCGGTGTGGGTCGGGGGCGAGTCCGGTGAGAATCACTCTTCGCTCGCGGCGCTCTCCTCGTCGGCAGCTGCGCCACCCGCATCAGCGACGGGGCCGACGCCGAGGTGCTCCTTCACGCGTGTCTCGACTTCGGCCGACATGTCCGGGTGGTCCTTCAGATACAACTTGGCGTTCTCACGCCCCTGCCCGATCCGCTCTTTGCCGTACGAGTACCAGGCGCCTGACTTCTCGATGATTCCCGCCTCGGCCGCGATATCCACCAGCAACGACTCGTGGCTGATTCCTTCGTCGAACATGATGTCGAACTCCGCCTGGCGGAACGGCGGCGCCACTTTGTTCTTCACCACTTTCACGCGCACATGATTGCCGATCACGACTTCGCGATCCTTGACCGGTGCGATGCGCCGCATGTCGAGCCGTACCGAGGCGTAGAATTTCAGCGCCCGACCACCGCTCGTCGTCTCGGGGTTGCCGAACATGACGCCGATCTTCTCCCGCAGCTGATTGATGAAGACGACCGCGGTGCGCGAGCGGTTGATCGCACCGGCGAGCTTGCGCAGCGCCTGGCTCATGAGCCGCGCCTGCAACCCCGGGAGCGAGTCGCCCATCTCGCCTTCGATTTCGGCTTTCGGCACGAGCGCGGCGACCGAATCGACGACCACGACGTCGACCGCGCCCGAGCGCACCAGAATCTCACAGATCTCGAGGCCCTGCTCGCCCGTATCAGGCTGAGAGACAAGCAGATTCTCGATGTCCACACCCAGTTTCTTGGCGTACTCGACGTCGAGCGCATGCTCAGCATCGATGTACGCTGCGGCACCACCCCCCCGCTGGGCGTGCGCCACCACATGCAGCGCCAACGTCGTCTTGCCGCTCGACTCCGGGCCGAAGATCTCCGTGACCCGGCCGCGCGGGATCCCGCCGATCCCGATTGCCGCGTCGAGGTTGATCGCGCCGGTCGAGATCCCGGCTACGCGCACCTGCGGCGAGTCGGCGCCCATCCGCATGATGGACCCCTTCCCGCACGTTTTCTCGATCTGGGTGATGGCGAGGTTGAGCGCTTTGCGGCGATCGTCAGTGAGTTTGGCCGGCTGGCCTTGTTGCTGTTCTGCCATTTGTGACCTCGACATGGTGGCGAGCCTCCTCGTGTGAGGCCCGAATATATACCGAAACTTTTGTTACCGCCATCCGGGACGGAAGGCGTCCTCTAGATGCTCCAACTTGTTGTCAACAATAGCGATACAATCGAAGCGATATACGTCGCCGCGCTGGCCGAACCGGTCCATCCACACTCTCGCGGCTTTCACGATCTCGCGGCGCTTGGCGCCGGTGATCGCTTCGAATGGGCTGCCGAACGCCGCGTCGCGGCGAGTTTTGACCTCGAAGAAGGCGACCAGGTGGCCGCGGCGCGCGACCAGATCCAGCTCGATCCGCCCGACGCGAAACCGGTGCGCCACAACTTCCCAGCCCCGGCTTTGCAGGAAACGCATCGCCTGTTCCTCACCGGCGAGTCCGCGCTTGTGCCTCGGGTCTTTCCAGTTCGATGGATCGCTGTGCACCCCGCTCGACATGGGGCGAAAGTAATGGAAGCGCTGCCGGGCGAATAACCAATTTCGCGCACTACCCGCTCGAATTCGCGCCCGGTCCGACCAGGTCGTCCAATTCCTCCAACCCCACCAGGACGTCCCGCGGTTTGGAGCCGTTCGCCGGCCCCAGCACGCCCGCCAGCTCGAGCTGATCGATGATCCGGGCCGCGCGACCGTAGCCGATGCTCATCCGACGCTGCAGTAGCGACGTAGATCCGAGCTGGTTTTGGATACAGACCTCCGCGGCCTGCCGAAATAGGGAATCGCGTTCCCCGGCTCCCGGCTCCTGGCTCCCGCCCCCGTCTCCTTCTTTCTCCGCCTTCTCGAGCGCCGCGACCTGCTCGTCGATCGACGTCCCGGGGGCGGTCACGGCCGCCGCCGCGTGCTTCTTGTACCACTCCATCAGCTTCTCGGTCTCGTCGGTCGAAATGAACGCGCCCTGCACGCGCATCGACTCGCTCTTGCCGGGCGGGAGAAACAGCATGTCGCCGTTGCCCAACAGCGTCTCCGCGCCGTTCTGATCGAGAATGGTGCGGCTGTCGACCTTCGCGGAGACGCGGAAGGCGATGCGGCACGGAAAATTTGCCTTGATCAGACCGGTGATCACATTCACCGACGGGCGCTGTGTCGCAAGAATCAGGTGAATGCCGATCGCGCGGGCTTTCTGTGCAAGCACCGCGAGCGGCGTTTCGATCTCGCCTTGCACGGTGAGCATCAGATCCGCGAGCTCATCCACGACAAGTACGATGTAGGGCAAGATGCCGCCTGAGTACACCGCATCGAACGGCAGCTCTTTCTGAATGCCCGCCTGGGTGGCCAGTGTTTCGCGCGGCCCTTTGAGCGGGGTTTTACCTTCGACCTTCTTATTGAAGTCGGTGATGTTCCGGGCGTGGTTGGCGTGGAGCAGCCGGTAGCGGCGCTCCATTTCCCACACGGCCCACTTCAACACGTTCGCGGCCTTGTGATGGCTCGTCACGACGGCCAGGCCGAGGTGCGGGAGCGCGCTGTACATCGACAGCTCGACCATCTTCGGGTCGATCATGAGCAGCTTCAGCTTCTCCGGCCCGTGCGCGTACACCAGGCTCGTAATAATTGAGTTGATGCAGACCGACTTTCCCGAACCCGTCGCGCCGGCGATGAGCAGGTGCGGCATCTTCGTCAGGTCGTCGACGACTTCTTCGCCTTCGATGTTGCGGCCCAGCACGACCGGCAGGACGCGGGCCGCGCGGCGGAACTCGGCGCTGTCGATCATGTCGCGCACGTGCACGAGCCGCGGCGTCGGATTCGGGACCTCGATCCCAATCGCCGCTTTTCCCGGAATCGGTGCCACAATGCGCAGCGACTGCGCACGCATCGCGAGCGCGAGATCGTCGGCGAGCGCCGACACGCGTCCCACTTTCACCCCGCGGCCCGGCTCGAGCTCGAACCGGGTCACGACCGGGCCAACCGTCTTGTGGGTGATCTGCGCACCGACCCGGAAGGTTTCCAGCGTCGCAACCAGACGGCGGCCCATGTCCTCGATCTGCGCGGCGTCGGCATCTTCCACCGCTCCCGGCCCTTCCGTCAGCAGGTCGATGGGCGGAATGAGCGAGCCGGGAGGCGGCGGCGGGGCGGGCTTCGGTGGTGGGGCGGGCTTCGGCTTGCGGATAGGCGGAGCACGGAGCACGGAGCTCGGAGCAGGCTTCGTGGGCGCTTCATCGACGTGGTCAGGTACACGCGCGGGCTTCGCCTTCTCCTGCTCCCTGCTCCGTGCTCCCTGCTCCCGCTGTCTCAACATCGACAGCGGATGCCACCCGACGGTCACGATCCCGAGCGCCGAAAGCGCAAAGAGTCCAGCGAGCACCGCCCCCGCCGTCCCGATCGCGCCTTCCAGGCCGTTCGCCAGAAACCCGGGGAACAGCCCCACCAGCCGCTCGGTGCGCGTCCAGTTCGCGTAATCGGGCGGGAACGTGGGACGAATCCCGATCGCAATGCCGTAGGGGATGAGGAGCACGAGACCGGCGCCGAGCGTGGCCGCGCGCCCCCAGGACAGCGCGCCCAGCCGGTCGAATGCCGCGAGCGCCCAGCCCACGCCGAGGATCGGCACGACGATCGCGCCCACGCCGAACAGCTGCCACAGCGCGTTCCCGATCGTCCGTCCCCAGCTTCCGGTCAACCCGACCGGCAACAGCGTCAGACCCACGAACAACCCGACCAGCAGGGCCGCGATGCCGATGAGCTCTTGACGAGCCTTGGGATTCATGCCGCGATGCGTCGATCCGCGTAGACGGGAACGATCGCGACCCGATCGGGATTGGCGCAGAACTTCACGTCATCCCCGAGTCCCGCCTCGCTGAGCTGCCGCGCCGCGTCGCTCGCGCCGAGGGCATCCTGCCAGCCACCCTGCTGCGCCGCCAGATCGAACGAGACCTGCGCGGCGTCGTTGAGCATGAGTTTCTTCGGCGGGACGCCTTTCTTGACCGCCTTGATCAGCCGTCCGGCGGTGTAGGCATCCTCGAGCGCGAACTGCTTATCCCGTCCGGCGCAAATGACGACGAGATCGCCCCGCTCGGCAAACAGATGGCGGGCGCGCTCGGCCACGGCGCTGAAGTTCAGCGCGGCCGCGACCAGCACCGGATCGCCGCCCTGCGCCGCGAGCAGCGCGGGCGTGCCGTTCGTGGTGGCGAGAAACAGCGTCTTGCCCGCGACCGCCTCCCGGGTCATTTCGCGCGGGGAATTCCCGAGGTTGAAGCCTTCGATCTTGAGCAGGCGGCGCTCGCCGGCGAGCACGATCCCGTTTTTTTCGAGATTCGACGTGAGGCGGACCACCTCGTCGGAGCTGGCGGCCGGCACGATGGCCTTGGCGCCGGCGGCCAGCGCCGTGACGATCGTGCTGGTGGCGCGCAGCACATCAATAACGACGACCGCTCGGCCGGTCAGATCCCCTGCAGTGAGGCCGAGTGGCGTGTGGTAGACGTCGATCTTCATGTCGGGTCTTTGAGGAGCTGCGGCTCGCGCTCGAGGAATTTCGTGTCGATCTTGCCCGCGACGAAGTCCGGGTGGCGCATCACCCGGCCCAGAAACGGAATCGTGGTGGTCACGCCTTCAATGATAAACGAGTCGAGCGCCTGGCGCATACGGGCGAGCGCTTCGGTGCGGGTGTTGCCGTGCACGATGACTTTGGCGAGCAGCGAGTCATAATACGGCGGTACGGTATACCCGGCGTAGATGTGCGTGTCCACGCGCACGCCCGGCCCGCCCGGGGGGTGGTAGGCGGTGATCAGCCCCGGTGACGGCTGGAAATTCCTGCTCGGGTCCTCCGCGTTCACGCGGCACTCGATCGCGTGCCCGCGCAGGCGGTGACCGTTCATCACCAGCGACAGCGGTGCCCCGGCTGCCACCGCGATCTGCTCCTTCACCAAATCGAAGTTGGTACACATCTCGGTGACGGGGTGCTCGACCTGGATGCGCGTGTTCATCTCCATAAAGTAGAAGGAGCCGTCCGCGTCGAGCAGAAACTCGATCGTTCCCGCCCCGACGTACCCGATCGCCTCGGCGAGCTTCACCGCCGCGTCACCGATGTCCTGGCGGAGCGTCTGATCCACGGCGGGAGACGGCGCTTCCTCGACCAGCTTCTGATGGCGCCGCTGCACCGAGCAATCGCGCTCGCACAGGTGCATCACCTTGCCGTGCGTGTCGCCCATGATCTGGATCTCGATGTGCCGCGGGTGCGCCAGGTACTTCTCGATGTAGACCTCATCGGAGTTGAACGCGGCCAGCGCCTCCTGCTTCGCGAGCGTGAACGACTGCGCGAACTGCTCGGCGTCCTTCGCGACCCGCATGCCCTTTCCGCCACCGCCCGCCGCCGCCTTGATGATGACC
>DASWDA010000120.1:0-2261 GCA_036395695.1 Gemmatimonadales bacterium | reverse complement strand
CCGCCTGGACTGCGTCCAGCAGCTCCTTCGCCTCGCCCGTTGCGGGCTCGACTGGGGTCAAACGCGGCATCGCCGCTCCTTTCCTCGGATGCCCGGTGGTGCCGCGGCATCGGCTGATCGATGACAACGCCCTACAAATAGGTGCCGCGGCTCAGCGAGATCTCAGCGTCAGCTGAGCCGCGTACTCGACGAAGCCGCTTCAGCAGCCGCGATCCGCTCTCGAGACCTGCACCCGTATCCGCCGAACTCAGGCGACAGACAGATCCCACACAGACGCGAGCGCGATCGTGAGCGGCATGACGACGGGCCTACTTCCACAAGACCGCGGAGGATCGTTCCTGCTGGAGCTCCTTCATTTCGCGGGCTGGCGGCTGCAGATCCGGAACGGCGAGACGCCGACGATCCGTGCCAGACGCGCCGATGTTGAGCTCGAAGTCAGCGGTGGCAGCCTCGCCGAGGCGGCAGGGATTGTCTTCGCACGGGCAATGCGCTCTAGCAAACGGAAACGAAAGGACGCGAACGGTGGACGAAACCCCCATCCTTGATGCAAGGTGCCGGCTCGACGAGGAAATCAGCCTCCTCTGCTGGCGGTCGCAGCGGCTCCGAAGCCTTGGCTACGGCATGCGCGAATCGGCGCGTCTCGCGAGCTCACGCATCGACGTCCACGAGCTCGAGCGACTGATCACGAACGGCTGCCCGCACAACACCGCGATTCGGATCGCCGCGTAGCCCTCGGAGCCCACGATGAACGACTCACAAATCCGGTCCCCGGTCCCACCGTTCACAGAAGAGACTGCGCGGCAGAAGGTGCAGGCGGCCGAGGATGCCTGGAACTCGAGAGACCCCGGGCGCGTCGCACTTGCTTACACCGTCGACTCGGAATGGCGTAACCGCGACGAGTTCCTGAACGGCCGCGATGAGATCATCGCCTTCCTCCAGAGCAAGTGGTACTGCGAGCTCGAGTACCGGCTGAAGAAAGAGCTCTGGTGCTTCACCGACAATCGCATCTCGGTCCGCTTCGAGTACGAATCGCGCGACGCCCAAGGCCAGTGGTGGCGAAGCCACGGCAACGAACACTGGGAATTCGACGCCAACGGCCTAATGTCCCGGCGCGACGCGAGCATCAACGACTACAAGATCGAGGAACAGGCGCGCCGCGTCCATGTCGACCGGTGAGCGGTCTCAGCGAGTAGTGCGGAGGTCGATCTCAGAGCGCACCCGCACTCGCCGCCACGACCGAGACGATGACGACCGCGACAACGATTCAGGACGCGGCGACCGGGTCGACGCGTATCGCTTTGGGCGGTCATCGCCGACCGGTGGCGACTGCACACCGTGCGCCGGCTGACGCTCGAGCTCCTGGCACCGACGCGCGGCGAGCGCAGTCGTTTGCGCCTCCCGGACGGTGCGGGTGCGCTGGCCGTCCGAATGCGGATGGTGCCGAGTTGAAGAACCGGCGGATACCACATCGAAGCCTCTGCAAGGTCGCATGGCCATCGTGGGCTGCGAGCCGCGTCATTCGCACCGTGGCATAACCCATCTTTGCGATCGAAGCTCCGCCCACGCCCGACGGCTAGCTCGCGGGCAAACGCAGGTGGGCCGCCACGGCGCGACCGCGCGTCTGCCGCTCCGATCGGAGACGTACACAGATGACGGCGCCGAACCACCCTCGCGGAGGCGATGCGTGCAAGCCGCCGCGCCCGAAAGGGCTGAGACGAAGAAGGGCTGTAGTGACTCGGTGGGTATCCTGCTGAGGGATGCCCCTTCCGACCCTGCTCGTGATTGACGTACAGCGCGCCTTCGACGATCCAGCATGGGCAGAGCGCAACAATCCTGATGCCGAGAAGCATGTCCGCGGATTGTTGGCCGCCTGGCGCGCCGCGGGCGCGCCCGTCGTCCACGTGCGCCACGAGAGCGCCTCGCCACACGGGCTTTTCCGCCGCGGCACAGCCGCGTTCGAGTTCAAGCCGGAGGCGGAACCGCTTCCCGGCGAGCCGGTCGTCGACAAGCGTGTAAACAGCGCCTTCATAGGCACCGACCTGGAAGAGCGTCTCCACGCCGCCGGGGCCGAAACGGTCGTTGTCGCCGGGCTCACAACCGATCATTGCTGTTCGACGACAGCACGGATGGCCGGCAACCTCGGCTTCGAGACATGGTTCGTCGCTGATGCCACCGCCACCCATGCTCGCGGTGACTTCGACGCCGAAACGATGCATCAGACAGCCCTCGCCAGCCTCGACGGCGAGTTCGCCCGGGTGATG
>DASWDA010000119.1:0-12474 GCA_036395695.1 Gemmatimonadales bacterium | reverse complement strand
GACCGTGCCGTCGTCAGCGAATCGAGGTCGAGGTCGGCGGTCAGCAGCGCTTCTTCGAACAGGGGGCCGCGCGCGATCACGCGGCCGGTCGGATCGATCACCGCGGATGCGCCGGGGAACCCCTTGCCGCCTTCGAACCCGACAAGGTTCGCGAGCGCCACGAACACGCCGTGCTCCTCGGCAATGCCACGCACGATGCGCTCCCAGCGGACCACCGACGCCGGCAGCGTCTCGCCGTCGCACGCCTCGTCCTCAGGCTCGCCGAGCCCGCGCGCCGGTGATGCGCTCGGCACGATGAGGAGCTGCGCGCCCTCGAGCGCGGCCACGGTCGCGGCGAGCGAGTGCCACGCGTCCTCGCAAATCAGGATTGCCGCTTTGCCGCCCCCCTCCCAGCCTGTCTCGAACGACCGCACGCCGTCCTGACCGCGGTCCACGAACCGCTCCTCGTCAAACACGCCATACGTCGGCAGAAACACCTTGCGATGCACGTGACGCACCTCGGGATGCTTTTTGCCGAGTGTGACGTACAGGGCGGAGTTGTAGATGTGATTCTGGAACCGTTCGTAGAACCCGACGACGACGTCGATCGCGGGCCCTTGATACGCCGCCGCGAGATCGCGCGCCAGCGTGCCGGCGGTGACCGCCAGCTCCTTCACACCACCTTCGACGAAATAGCCCGACGTCGCAGTTTCGGGAAAGACGACGAGGTGGGGCTTGGGGTCGAGCTGCGCCGCCTGCGTGATGACGGCGCCGATGCGCGCGACGTTTTCTGAGTACTCGCCTTTTGTGGGCCTGAACTGTGACAGTGCGATGCGAACGTGCGGCATAGCTGGAAAGATATGACGGTAAGGGACGGTAAGGGACGGTAAGGGAAAACCCTTACCGTCCCTTACCGTCGTCTCTTTACCGTCTCTTACCGTCGCTATTAGTATTCAGGCAGGCGATGGAGTTCGCCTTCAACCGCCCTCGATCGGGCTGATGACTCCTACCTGAACCACCACCAGGGGGAGTTTTCCTTTGACCATCCTCTATATCGCACTGGGCGGGGTCGCCGGCACACTCTCGCGCTACGGGCTCGAAGGCTGGATGCAGGGCCGTTCCGCGAGCGGCTTCCCGCTCGGCACACTCACCGTGAATCTCGCCGGTTCCCTGCTGCTCGGCTTTATCCTGCGACTGGCGACGGGAGCCACAGTGATCACGCCGGATGTGCGGGCCGGCCTGACCATCGGATTCTGCGGTGCCTTTACGACGATGAGTACGTTCAGCTACGAAAGCGTCGCGCTCCTGAATGACGGCGACTACCTGCGTGCCGCCCTGTACATGGGCGCGACGATCGTGGGTTGCATCGTCGCCGTGCTGCTGGGAACGGCGCTCGGCAACAAACTCCTGTGAGGCCCCGATGACCGAACAATTCCGCGGCGAACGCACGCTCATGCGCGTCTTCATCGGCGAGAGCGACAAGTACCACGGCAAGCCGTTGTATGAGGCATTACTCGAGCGGTTCCGCGGCAAAGGCCTGGCCGGAGCGACCGTGCTGCGGGGCGTGGCGGGATTCGGAGCGTCCAGCAAGATGCACACCGACAAAGTACTCCGGCTCTCGGTCGATCTGCCGTTGATCATTGAAGTGGTCGAAACGCACGAGGCGATTCAGGGCATCCTGCCGGATCTCAGCGAAATGATTGGCGGCGGATTGATCACGTTGGAGAAGGCGAACGTGATCCTGTACCGGCCGGGGAAACAGCCAGCCGGCTGAGTCCCCATACGATTCCGAGCACTGCGAGCGCCTTCAGCACGACCTGTGGCTGCGCCAGCACGGTCCCATACAACAGGGCCGCGTAGACCGTGATGAACAGCACCGGCAGGTATGGATAAAACGGCGTCAGGAAGGGAGCAGCGGGACGCTCCGCGCGCAGCCTGAACAGCGACGCGACGGTCAGGCCGTCGATCAACAGGATCAGCGCGACCGCGAGCGCAATCAGCTCGGTGAATGTGCCGCTCGCCGCCAGCGCCATCGACACGAGGCCCACCAGCGCCATGGCCGTCCACGGCGTCTGTCCGCCATTCACGCGCGTCAGCAGCGCCGGCCCGAGCCCATCGCGCGACAAGCCAAAAATCACGCGAGGGGTGACGAACACATTGCCGTTCAATGATGCGAGGACCACGAGCAGTGCGAGGACGGTGATGATGGCGCCGCCCGTCCTCCCGAAGATGGCCGCGGCCACGTCGCCCGCGACGAGGGTCGACGTCGCGACCTGATCGAACGGCAGCACGTACAGAAAGGCGGCGTTGAGCAGCAGGTAGAGGACACTGACCACAGCGATGCCGAGGAGGAAGATCCGCGGCAGGGTCCGGTCGGGCTCCACGACCTCTTCGGCGATTTTCCCCGCATCGACCGATCCGTAGTACGACCAGATCACCGCGGGGGCGGCGGCCGCGAGCGCGCCCCAGACCCGAGCCCCGCTCGGCGCGCCGGGGAGCGCGCCGTGCCAGCCCGCGCCATTCCCCGCGAAAAACGCCATCACCACGACGCCGCCCAGCGCCAGGACCTTCGCTCCCGTAACGACGTTTTGTACCCAGCGGCCGGAGTTGATGCCGAGGAGATTGATGCCGGTGAAGGCGGCGACGATCAGCACGGCGATCCACCGCACCCGAGTCTCCGGCCAACCGGCGAGTCGCGCGCTGAACTCGGCGGCGGCCACACCGAGTGCCGCGATCGCCGCGGTGTAGATCGCCAATCCCTCCACCCACCCGACGACGAACCCCACGCGGCCGCCGAACGCCTCACGGGCGTACACGTACTTCCCGCCGGCTTTCGGAAACCGTGTCGCGAGCTCCGCGAAGCAGAGTGTGCCGAGGAACGCCAGCACCCCACCGAGCAGCCACGCCGCGAAGGTGAGCCAGGGACGGCCGAGCTGCTGGGCGACCAGGCCGGGGGTTCGAAATATTCCGGACCCGATGATGATGCCGACGACCATGGCGAGGCCGTCGAAAAGACGAAGCGACCGCTTCAGCTCGATACTCACCGGCCGCAACGGTCGCTCCGAACTGCGAGAGTTGCCAGAGGCTGAATGGAACCCATGGCAGAGCTTGGGTATGTAGAACGCGATGCGTCTCTCGTTGCGGTTCGTGATTCCCCTGCTCGCCGCGCTGGGCATCTTCGCCTACGCGGCCCTGCCGCTGGTGGACAAGCTCATGCTCCGCTGGTTCGGCCGCGACCTCGAGGTGCGCGCGTCCCTGATCGCCAATACGGTCGATGATCCGCTGCAGACCCTGCTTCGATCGGGCAATCGGAGCCGCGTCCTCGAGTTCTTCACCCGCATCACGCAGGACGAGCGCCTGCTGGCGCTGGCGTTTTGCCCCGCCGACACCAGCGAGCCGGTCGCGACCCCGATGCTTCCGGCGGAAGTGCAATGCTCCAACCTGGGCCGGTTTGCGACGCCCGCGGGCGAGCTGCTGCAGACGGGGACGGGTCCGGTATTCGTATCGGTGCGGGGGCTGCCCGGCGGCCAGCTCGTACTGGTGCACGATATGAGCTGGTTCGCGCGCCGCAGCCGCGAGACGCGGCAGTATTTCTTCCTGTTCTTTGTCGGCCTCGGCCTCACCGTCGCGTTCATCACGGTCGTCATCGCACAGCTGTCCTGGCGCGGGTGGGTGCAGGGGCTGCGGGGGCTGCTGCGCGGTGAGGGCCTGGTGGCGATCCCTGGCCGGTCTGGCGCGCGCGGCTTCAGCGGACCGCCGCCGGAGCTGAGGCCCATCGCCAAGGATCTGCGGGCCCTGATCGACGAGCTCGAAGCCGATCACCGCTCGCGCGACGACGAGCAGCTCGTCTGGACGCCGGTCACCTTGCGCCAGATCCTGCGCCGCGAGCTGCGGGGCAAGGAAGTGATCGTAGTGTCGAACCGCGAACCCTACATTCACGTGCGGCGCGGCGACGAGATCGAGGTATGGCGGCCGGCCAGCGGACTCGTGACGGCGCTCGAGCCGATCATGCGCGCCTGCTCGGGCACCTGGATCGCGCACGGCAGCGGTGACGCCGATCGCGAAACCGTGGACGCGCGCGACCGCGTCGCCGTGCCGCCGCCGCCGGACACCGCCGCCTACGAGCTGCGGCGCGTCTGGCTCACGAGCGAGGAGGAGGCCGGCTACTACTACGGGTTCGCCAACGAGGGCATCTGGCCGCTGTGCCACATCGCGCACGTGCGGCCCGTCTTCCGGCGCGCGGACTGGGAGCAGTACGTCGCGGTGAACCGCAAGTTCGCCCAGACGGTGATCGAAGTCGCCCAATCCGCCGATCCGATCGTGCTGGTCCAGGATTATCACTTCGCGCTCCTGCCGCGCATGATCAAGGAAGTGCTGCTCTCGGCTACGATCATCTCCTTCTGGCACATTCCCTGGCCCAATCCCGAAGCCTTCGCGATCTGCCCCTGGCGCGAGGAGCTGCTCGACGGGCTGCTCGGCAGCACGATCCTCGGATTCCACACCCAGTTCCACGTCAACAACTTCGTGGATACGGTCGACCGGCTGCTCGAGGCGCGCGTCGACCGCGAGGAGTTCTCAGTCACCTATCTCGGCAAACAGACCTCGGTCCGGCGCTATCCGATCTCCGTCGAATGGCCGCCGGCGCCCGATCTGCTCTCCGTTCCGGTCGAGCAATGCCGCACCGACATCCGGCGGCGGCACGGCCTCCCGCCCGAGCATGCCGTGGGCATCGGCGTCGAGCGCCTGGACTACACGAAGGGCATCGAGGAGCGGCTGCGCGCGGTCGAGCGCCTGCTCGAGATCGAGCCTCAGTGGATCGGCAAGTTTTCGTTCATCCAGATCGCGGCACCTTCGCGCGTCCAGATCGAGGAATACCGGGCCTACGAAACGCGTGTGCGCGATCTTGCGGCGCGCATCAATGCGCGCTTTCCCGCCGCGACGCATCCCCCAATCATCTTGAAGATCGAGCACCATCAGCCCGACGAGATCTTCGAGTACTACCGCGGCGCCGACCTCTGTGTGGTAACGAGCTTGCACGACGGGATGAATCTCGTCGCGAAGGAATTCGTGTCGGCCCGCGACGACGAGCGGGGCGTCCTGATTCTCTCGCTCTTCACCGGTGCCGCGCGCGAGCTGCCCGAAGCCCTGATCGTGAATCCCTACGACACCGATCAATGCGCGGCGGCCCTGCAGCTCGGCCTCACGATGACACGCGCCGAGCAACGGACGCGGATGCGATTGATGCGAGGACTGCTGCAGGATTTCAACGTATTCCGCTGGGCGGGGCGCATGCTGATGGACGCCGCGGCGCTGCGCCGCCGCGGCCGCCTGTCCGATATCGTCGGCCGAGTGAGCGAACGCCGCCAACGGGCGCCCGTTTGAGCCGGCGAGTGCCGCCATCCCCCCGGCACGAGTGGGCCTTTTTCTTCGACCTCGACGGCACGCTCATCGACTTCACCGACGCGCCGGCAGCCGTGCGCGTTGGTGAGCAGCTGCGTCTCCTGCTCGAGCGGCTGTATCGCGACACGGGAGGCGCGGTCGCGTTGATCAGCGGGCGCGCGATAGCGGACATCGACCGCCTGTTTCCGCACACGCGCATGCCGGCGGCGGGCCAGCACGGCGCGGAGCGCCGGAGCGCCCGCGGGATCGTCACGCTGCACCCCGTACCGCGGCAACGTTTCGAGCGCGTGCGGCTCCGCCTGGCCGCTGCGGTGAGCGGGAAAGCCGGCCTGCTGCTCGAGAACAAAGGGTTGTCGCTCGCGTTGCACTACCGTCGCGCCCCCCGCCTCGGCGCCTACGCGCACCGGCTCGCCCGCTCCATGCTTCCCATCGCGGGGCGCGAGTTCTGCATTCAGCGCGGCAAGTACCTGGTGGAAGTGCGTCCCGCCGGCAAAGACAAAGGAGCGGCCATCCTCGATTTTCTGAAGGAGGACCCCTTCCAGGGGCGGACGGCGGTCTTCGTCGGCGATGACGCGACCGACGAATTCGGCTTCGCCACGGTGAACCGCTTGAGCGGTCACTCGATCAAGGTCGGCCCCGGCCGCACGGCGGCGCGCTGGCGGCTTCGCAACGTGCGTGCGGTTCGCGCCTGGCTGGCCTCGTGAGCTCCCTCGATCTGGCCCTCATCGGCAATGGCACGATCGGCGCCTTCGTCGATCCGGCGGGCGAGATCTGCTGGGCCTGCTTTCCCCGCTTCGACGGCGACCCGATGTTCTGCTCGCTGCTCAAACCCGGCACCGGGTTCTTTGCCATCGACCTGCTCGACCGCGTGCGGGTGGAGCAGCGCTACCTGCACAACACCCCGGTCCTGGTCACGCGCATGACGGACTCCGCCGGTGCCGCCATCGAAATCACCGACTTCGCTCCGCGGTTCGTGCATCACGGCCGGATTTTCTGCCCGATGATGCTGGTGCGCCGCGTCCAGCGCATCGCCGGACACCCGCGCATTCGCGTGCGCGCCCGCCCCGCGCAGAACCACGGCCTGCCGCTCGCGGCCACGACGCATGGCAGCAATCACATCCGCTACGTCGGCAACGCCATGACGCTGCGGCTGACGAGCGATGCCGCCGTCACGGCGATTCTCGAGGAGAATCCGTTCTTCGTCGACGAGGCCGTCACGCTCGTGGTGGGCCCGGACGAAACGCTCCAGGACCGAGTCGCCGACGTGGGCACGCGCTTCCTCACCGAGACGACAGCGTATTGGCGCGATTGGGTGCGCTCGCTCGCCATTCCGTTCGAGTGGCAGGACGCGGTCATCCGGGCTGCGATCACGCTCAAGCTGAACGTGTTCGAGGACACGGGCGCCATCATCGCCGCGCTCACCACGTCCATTCCCGAAGCGGCGGACTCGACCCGCAACTGGGACTACCGCTTCTGCTGGCTGCGCGACGCGTACTTCGTCGTGAACGCGCTGAACCGGCTCGGCGCGACCCAGACGATGGAGCGCTATCTCAGCTTCATTCTCAACATCGTCGCCGAGGGGACAGACCGCCGGCTCGATCCCGTGTACACGGTCACCGGTCACCGGCTGCCGCCCGAGCGCGTGGTGGAATCGCTCCCCGGTTACCGCGGCATCGGTCCGGTGCGCGTCGGCAACCAGGCGTCAGAGCAGTCACAGCACGACGTCTACGGCTCGTCCATCCTCGCCGCCACGCACGTCTTCTACGACCGCCGGCTCATCCACCAGGGCGACGAGTCGCTCTTCCGCCGGCTCGAGCCGCTCGGCGAGCGCGCGCTGCAGTCGTTCGATCAGCCGGACGCCGGACTGTGGGAGCTGCGAGGCAGCACGCGCGTCCACACCTTCTCCGCCGTCATGTGCTGGGTGGGGTGCGAGCGGCTGGGGCGGATCGCGGGGCATCTCGGCCTCACCGACCGCGCGGCGTACTGGTGTGAGCGCGCCCGCGGGCTCCATGAGGTAATTTCGCGCCGCGCCTGGAATGCCAAGCTCGGGACGTTCGTCGCCACATTCGAGGGAGATACCCTCGACGCGAGCCTCTTGCAGCTCAACGAGCTGTTCTTCGTCGCCGACGACGACCCGCGCTTTGTCGCAACGGTGCGCGCGATCGGCAAAGAGCTGAAGCGCGGCGATTTCGTATTCCGCTACATGACGCCCGACGATTTCGGAACGCCGTCGAATGCGTTTCTCGTCTGCAGCTTCTGGTACATCAATGCCCTCGCGTCGATCGGCGACCGCGACGAGGCCCGCCGGATGTTCGAGTACGTCCTGGCGTGCCGCAACAGCCACGGATTGCTCGCCGAGCACATCGATCCCAAGACACGGGAGCAATGGGGCAACTTCGTGCAGACCTACAGCATGGTTGGGTTGATTAGCTCCGCTATCCGATTGTCACAACGGTGGGACCAAGCGTTCTGAAAGGCGGGGACATGCAAAGACTAGGCTACAGACGCAGCCGCGGTGAACAGTCTTGAGGCAACGGGACAACCCTCGCGCGGGTGGTCCCGTTCACCGATGACTGAGGCCCGCGGTGCGTCTCAAGACTAGTCTTTGCATGTCCCCGCCTTTTCGGCACATAACGCGAGCGCAACTCCATTGGTCCATCCGAAACCGTCCTGCGTCGGATATTCTCCCCCGCCCGCTTTCTTGCTCGTGTTGACGACGTCGTACTTCTCCATCATGCGGCCGGTCGCGCGGTAGGTCCGGTCGAGTAGCGCGAGCCAGCGTCCGCCCGCCTTGTCGGCAACGTCGGCGCGGCCGTAGCGGCGCACGCCCTCGATCGTCAGCCATTCGAGCGGCGGCCAGCCGTTGGGACCATCCCACTGCTGCCCCGACATGAAGGTGGTCGTGACGAATCCACCCGGCTTCAGGAAGTCGCGCTCCAGCCGCGCGGCGACGCGCTTGCCTTGATCGTCGGTCGCGATACCGAAGTACAGGGGCGCCGCCGCGGCTAACGACGGCCGATCTGCTACCAGCTCGCCGGTGGTCCACCGCCGGTCGAAGAAGAATCCTGCCTTGGGGTCGAACATCTGGAGAATCGCCGCCCCGCGCACGCTCGCGCGCTGCGTAAACCGGCGGAAGAGCGTGTCATCGCCCCTGCCGTTCCGGACAAACGCAAACGCCGCGATCGTGCGCTCGGCATTATAGAGGAGAGCGTTGAGGTCGACCGGGATGAGGTTGATCGTCTCGAGCGTGCGCAGGTCCTTGGGATTGCGCATCCAGCGGCTCGAGAAGTCCCAGCCGCTCTCCGCCGTCGCGCGCGCGTTGCGATAGAACCCGGCCCGGAGCGACTCGGGGAGCGTCTGCCCGATCTCGACATCGGGGCGGTAGGACTCGGGCCTCGGCTCGTTCGAGTCGTCCCAATACCGATTCAACACCACACCGCCCGGAAGTCGGACGACGCGCCGATACGCATGTCCGATCGACAGCGTATCGGCCCCATCCATCCAAAAGGCGTATTCCTGCTCCATGGCGTCGAGGTAGACGAGCGCCCGCGCGGTGTCCGTCGCGCGCGCGTACAACCCCACCATCGCCGCGAAGTACGGCGGCTGGCTGCGGGTCAGGTAGTAGGTGCGATTGCCGTTCGGGATGTGCCCAACGGTCTCGATCAGATGCGCGAAGTTGTCGAGCATGCCCTTCACGAGGTCGGTGCGCCCGCTCTGCACGAGGCCGAGCATCGTGAAGTATGAGTCCCAGTAGTAGACCTCGCGGAAGCGGCCACCTGGAACGACGTAGGGACTCGGGAGAGGAATCAGGGATGAGCGCGCATCCGCGCTGTCAGGCTGGCGCGTGAGGACCTGCCAGAGTGCGTTGACGTGCTGCACCATGCCCTGTGAAGCGACGGTGTGATATCCGTCGCCCGCTGCCTGCGGCAGCACGAAGTTCTGATCGACGAACGTGCGCAGGACAAATCCCGCCGTCCGCCGCGCCGAATCGTAGCGTGCCTCGATCGTCGCCGGTGCCGACCGCGGCCTCGCATCGACGAACTCTTTCGAGTCGGGGAAGATTCCCGACAGCTGCACGTCGGAGAACAGCGATCCGATGTCGTGCGCAGGGTCGTATGCCGATGGGCGGCTGGGCTGCTGGGCGGATGGGCGGCACGCGGCGACGGCAATCAAAAGCGCGGACATGCAAAGACTAGGTGCGTAGAGGGCACGGGTTTGTCCCGATGACCTCAGACTGTGCGTCCGCCGCTGCGTCTGTGCACCTAGTCTTTGCATGTCCCCGTCTTTCTTAGGCAAAGACGATCCAGAGCACCCCAATAATGGCGACGAGCAGCACCGACAGCCCGATCTGGAATCTTCGATCTTTCGCGGTCTCGCCTTCCAGCAGTACGGCGGCGGCCCCTGGCGCGGCACGGACGTACGTGAGTCCATCGATTTTGTCGGCTGGAGGGGGTGGTGTCATCATGCTCACGACGAAGAGCACCACGGTGCAGATCACGAACAGCAGCACGGCGTAGTGGAGGAAGTTGATCGTCGCGATCCAGTGCCACAGCGTCCCCGCCTCGAGGCCGCCGGTCGCCTTGTTGGTCAGCTCGAGGACCAGCCGCAGCACGCCGAGAACGAGCCCGGTGACGAGCGATGCCATCGCGCCGGTGCCGTTCAGGCGCCGGAAGAACAGGCCGAGGAGGAAGCAGGCGGCGATGGGCGGCGCGATGTACGCCTGCACGCTCTGCAAGTAGATGTAGATCTGCGACGAGACGAACTTCATCAGCGGAATCCAGGCCAGTCCGAGGAACACCATGGCCCCGGCGGAAATGCGGCCCACTGTGACGAGCCGCTGCTCGCTCGCGGTGGGACGCATCTTCTTGTACACATCCCATGTCAGGAGCGTCGAACAGGCGTTGAACGCGGAGGCGAGGGAGCTCATCAGCGCGGCGAGCATGCCCGCGAGTACCAGCCCCTTGATTCCGTCCGGCAGCAGCCGCGTCACCAGCGTGGGGTAGGCGGAGTCAGGGTTGTTGCTGACGTCCGAGAACAGCGCCATCGCGACGATGCCCGGGAGCACGAAGATGAAAACGGGGAGAATCTTCAGATAACCGGCGAAGATCGTCCCGGTGCGCGCTTCCTTGATGTTCTTCGCGGCGAGCACGCGCTGTACGATGTGTTGATCGGTACACCAATACCAGATCCCGAGAATCGGTGCGCCGAAAATGACGCCCGTCCATGGAAAGTTCGGATGACTCGAGGGTTTCCACATGGAGAAGAAGTCCGCCGGGACCTTGGCTTCGAGCCCGGCGATGCCGCCGACCCGCGACAGCCCGATCGCCATGAGCGCGATGGAGCCGAGAATCAGCACGATGGCCTGCAGCACCTCGGTGTAGACCACCGCGCGCAGGCCGCCGAAGATCGTATATAACCCGGTGATGACGATGAGGACGATGGCCGCGGTGTAGAAATTCCACCCCGTGACCGCGCGAATCACGACGCCGCCCGCATACAGCGTCACGCTGATCTTCGTCAGGACGTAGCCGATCACCGACACCCAGGTGAAATACGACCGCGCCGCCGAGTTGTACCGCTTTTCCAGGAACTCCGGCATCGTGTAGACGCCGCTCTTGAGATAGTAGGGAACGAAGAGCCAGCCGAGCAGCAGCAGGATGAGGCAGGCGAGCCACTCGAAGTGGCCGACGGCGAGGCCGCTGCCGGCGCCGGTGCCCGCCAGCCCCACGAGGTGCTCGCTGCCGATGTTGGAGGCGAACAGGCTCGCGCCGACCGCGAACCACGCGACGTCGCGGCTCGCCAGGAAGTAGTCGGAGCTGACCGCTTTCTCTCTGCGCGCCGCCCACCACGCGATGCCGAACAGAATGAGGAAGTAGATCGCGATGAAGAACATGTCGAAGCCGTGCAGATTGCTCATTGCGGGGCCCTTGGCGAGTGGAGGAGATATTGAACAGCGAGATCCGTGAGCGTCCACAGCTGCACGTCTGAGCTCGAGCCGTAGCGCACGGGGCGCAGGGCTCCTCCATCAAACTTGTAACTCCACAACTCGGCGTATTGCAAACCGGAGCGGGCCACCGCGGTCCGCACTGAATCGACGACGCCCGGGCGATTGCGGGTGGCGAGCGCCGCGAGCAGCACATTGACTTCGCGCCCCCACACGACGCGAGGCGAATGATACAGGTCGCGCTCGAACATGTCCCACACCCGGGGCGTCGCGTAGGCGTCGTTCGCGACCGCGAGGCCGACGCCATCGATGAACAAGCCGATCGGGTAGGGCAGCAAGAAGGGGCGGAGCAGCTCGGCTTCGGTCGCCGAGTCGTGCCGCTCGAGTAGGAGCCACATCGCTGGATCCGTGCTCATCACTGGAATCGGCTGGCCGGCGCTGTCGAGCGAGACCGCGGGAAACCGCAGCGTGTCGGTGGGGAAACCGGTCGCCGCGATCACAGAATCCCAGTGTGCGTGCTCGGGCGCCGGAAGCGACGCGAGTTTCGCGTTCACGCGGGACCCCACCTCGGCGGGCGCCAGCGTGACCATGAAGTGCCGCCCCGTCCCCCGCCAGGCGTCCGCCGCGCGCGCGATGTCGGCGGCATTCTCGATCCCCGGCTCGCCGATCGCCCGCAGCGTGCTGTCGATCGCGCCGATGGCGCGCAGCGCCGCGGGCACCCACACGACATTCACATCGAACGCGAAACAGCCCCCCGCGTAGCCGACGCGGCTATCGCGCCAGCTGCCCGGATGGCACCAGCCATCCGCATCGCGTTTGAAGCTCACGAGATTCGCCGCGACTTGCTGCCGGGCGTAGGGAGCCGCCCGCCGCGCGACGTACGCGAGATTCTTGCGCAGCGCCGTCCCCCAGCGCCGCGCGAAGGCCCGCTTGCGCGCGTCGGCCACGCGGGGGTCGGCGAAGTAGTGGCCGGCGACCACCGGCAGCTGGACGTCGTCGTCCACCATCCAGTAGTTCTCGCGCGTCGCCTGGAGATCGCGGAGCAGCGCGCGGTTGCCCGTCTTGAGGAACTCGGCGCCGTTCTCCCGAATCGCCTGGCCCCCGAGCGCTTCTTCGTGGCTCACTTCGCCATCGGGCGCGAGCTTGAGCAA
>DASWDA010000118.1:0-3601 GCA_036395695.1 Gemmatimonadales bacterium | reverse complement strand
TGCGAAGTTTTGCGATCGAAACGGGACGCAGTCCTGTTTCCCACCAGAGCGCGTCCACATCGCGTACGCGATGGCGAACGTGTCCGCGCCGCGCGCGCTCCGAGAACTCCGGAAGCTCGTCAATGATTGCGTTCACCTCCTCGGGGGACAGCGGAATAGCTTCCGCTTTGTGTCGCCGCTTGGTGTCGGGCGTACCAACCACGTTCTCACCGGGCGATTCGATCCTCGGCACTTCGGAGATCTTCCCGCGCAGCTTGCACCAGCCGAGTGCCAGTTTGCACCCCCATGCCGCCACCCGAGTTGCAGGGTGATGCCGCCAGAGGAACGGGCTGAACGACCAGCGCGGAGGATGCCTCGTATCGAGCGCGGCGTCGATCAACTTTTTTAGGTCGATCCACAACCGGTCGACGGAGATTTTGCAGGGTCATGCCGCCACCGGCCGGCGGAGAAGGCCCGCAGGGCCGTCGCCGCCGGCAAGAAGGTGATCGGCTCAGCGGCGATGTCGCGCGCGCGAGCGAGGATGCAGCCGGACCTTGGCCGCCGGCGTTTCCGGCGGTGGATCGGCAGGATCAAGCTTGGGCTTGAGCCTCGGTCGATACGATTCGCCTTCTATGACGAAGTCGTAGGCTGCGTTTTTGAATCGATCGACGGCGCTCTGCGCGAGAAGCACATCGTCGAACATGGCGATCCACTCTGCGGTGTCGCGATTGCTCGTGATGATCGTCGAGGCGCGTCCCGTGCGTTCGAGGAAGAGTTGGTAAACGTCCTTGCTCTCCTCCTTGCTCATCGGCTCGAGGGCGAAGTCGTCGAGGATGAGGAGGTCGACCGACGTGAGCACGATCATTTCTGCTTCGCGCGAGTTGTCCAGTCGGCTCTGTCGCAGCCTTCGCAGCATGTCGTCGCCTCGGGTGAAGTGCACGTGGTAGCCGTGACGGCAAGCGATGTGACCGAGAGCTTGCGAGACGAAGGTCTTGCCGACGCCGACGGGTCCGAGCACCGCGACGTGCTTGTGCCCTTCGAGGAAGCGTAGGCTCACGAGCTCCGCGAGCATGCGCTTGTCGAAGGAGACCTTCGCTGTCTTGTCCCAGAGATCCAGCCGCATTGCGGGGTCGAGTCCGGCCTGGCTGGCGCGGATGTCGGTCGCCGCATTGTCTCGTCGGGTGATCTCGTCGGTGAGCACCAACAGCAAAAGATCATCGAAGGTCATGTCCTGCTTGTCGGCAAGCACGAGGCGATCGGGCAGGGTCTCGACGATGCGTCCGAGCTTCAGGCGCTTGAGGGCGGTGACCAGGTCAGAACTGAGCGCCGGTGAGGGTTTCATCAGACTCCCTCCTTCTTCGCCCCGGGCCGGGTTTGGAAGTGTTCCTCCGAGCGAGCGAAGCGGGGCAACGTGAGCTGCACGAGCTTGCCATTGTTGACATTGCCCTCCGTCATTTTAGGTTTGGTGGCCAACTTGAGCATCCGCGTGATGCGTCCGACGTCGACGACGTCGAACGCGAGCGCGCTCTGGCAGACGGCCTCGACGCGTCCCTCGCCGTACTTGTCGCAAAGCCGAAGAAGCGCGTAGGCCTGACGCATCCGCGTCCACGGCAACGGCCCTCCCACGATTCGCTCGGCGTACGTGCCCACGTGGACACCTTTCTCTTTGGCCTTCGCTACGAGCGCATCCACGCTGCGCAGGGCGTAGGCCGCTTTGCCCACGGGATAATCGGCCGTGTCGGTCGAGCGACCTCCCGGGGCTTTTCGCGGATGCACTTTGATCAGCTCCGTGCCGAAGTAGATCCGAACCGTCGTCTTGTCGGCGCGAGCGCGCACCTTCTTGTGCAGATACACCGTGGGCACGGAGTAAAGCGCATGCGCGACCTGGATGTGATGGTCGGGGTGCACCTTCGCACCGTCGACCCACAAGGGCACGTCGAACGGCTCCACTGGCGGCGCGAGCATCGCCGCCTTCTCCAGCGAAGCAAATTGCTCGCGCGGAACCTGCCTCGTCGTCCCGTGCACGCGGGCGCCGGCGATCTCACGGGCCCAGTACTCGGCGCTGCGACGCGCGTCGGCGAGGTCGGTGAACGTCTCGCCGTCGAACCAGCTTTCGCGGACGTAGGGAACTTGATTCTCGACGCGAGCCTTGTCTTTTGGAGATCGGATGCGTGCAGGGTCGACGAAGATTCCGCGCGCCTGCACGTAATCGAGGAACGCCGCGACCAGCACGGGGTTGAGCGCGTCGGGATCCTTGATCATGGCGCGCGTGTTGTCCGGCACAATCGTCCTCGGCATCGCGCCGAAGAACCACCATGCCCGATCGAACCCTTCGCACACCGCCTCGGTCGACTGCGAGAACGTCGGCCAGACGAACTGGTAGCGGCTGAGCGTCAGCGTGATCACGAGTGCCCAAAGCATGCGCTGCCGGCCCGTCTCGGTGTCGAGCAAACGACCCATCTGACCGAAGTCGACCTGCGCTTCCTGTCCCGCCGGCGGGTCTTCGAGACGCACCGTCGGTATCGGCTTGTGCCATCCGAGCTCTTGCATCGCGTAGCGGCGCAGCGTGTCGTAGCTCGAATCGATGCCGTCGCGCTTGAGCAGCGTATGGGATCTTGGTCAGCCGAAGAGGCCTATTTCTTCCGAGCCATTCGACGATCTTCTCCCTGTGCTTCGCGATCTCGATCCATTCCGCGCTTCTGTCCGGCAGTGGACGTGCCTGCACGCGTTGCGCGATCTCATGCAGTTCCCCTTCTGTCAGATCGCGATCGTTCGGCAGCGCAAGCTCCTTGGCAACCGCGACGTAGCGCGCGGCCGTGTCGCGATCGATGCCTGTCTCTCGTGCGATTTTCCTGTTGCTGTGCCCCGCCAGCCCAGCGGCGAAGCACTTCTTTCACGTCGATCATGGGTAGCTCCCGGTAGGTCATGATTTCCTCCCGACGGCGACCAGCGCCGTCCGTCGATCGGAAACCCTCTCACTTCACCGGTCGCCCAACCCGCCTGGCGGCATCACCCTGCAAAAACCTGTTCGCCGTCGGCGGCATGACCCTGCAAAAACTCCAACGACTCGTCACGTCCCTCTCGCTGGTGGCGGCATGACCCTGCAAATCGGGTGGCGGCATGACCCTGCAAAAATAACCCAAAAGTGGCGGCATGAGCCTGCAAACTGGCAATTTCTTCAAGGACAATACCCAACACTGTTCGGTATAGCGTTCGACGAAATCTCGCTGCTCGATTTGGTTCAGTGCGCGCCGGCTCGTGAATCTCTGCAATCGGCGACGGAGTACCGACGCGATGGCAAACTAGAGGCTGCTTTCAAATCCGTTGCCGTGAGCTTTTTCGCCTTGGTCGACGACTATGAGAAGCGCAAGACTGCCGGCGGTAGTGGATCATCTTTTTCATGGGCGAAACCATGCCGATCAACTACGCGCGCTTCAAGCGCCGAGCGTTTCCCAGAGTAGGTCAAACGGACAAGCAAGATGACCTTCTTGTCGCGGTTCGAGAATCGATAGCAGCGCTCCAGCGCGCGGTCAGGTACCTGAGTCTCGGTCTCGACTACAGGAAGCTTCACCGCTTCTCCCAATACACGCCAGATTTCGCTGTGCTTTCCAATGGTGACATC
>DASWDA010000117.1:0-4386 GCA_036395695.1 Gemmatimonadales bacterium | reverse complement strand
CACCCGCATCGACGACCACGAGGTTGCCGGGATAGCGGGCGCGCAGCGTTTCGAGCGCGGTCGCGGCGCGCGACAGCCCGCCGGGCGCCGCGGCATCACGGACGTAGTCCCACCCGAATACGCGGCCGTGGACGTCGGTCGACGCGACGATGACGATGTGGGCGGTGTCAGGAGTTGAAACGGCCTGGAACGCGAGCAGGAGTGCTGAGAAGAGATGCATGCTGAAAGTTGCGAAGCGAGCCGTCGCCGCGCTACCACGTGTGCGTCCAATCGTGACACAGGATTGACGAAGAATTCGCATCCTCGTGTCGGTGGGCCCATCTTTTTAGAGGCACCATCGGTTTCTCACCACTGCCGAGGAGCTCCCATGCACCGACATCCCAGACAATGGCTGTTCCCGCTCGCGTGCGCGCTCACGTCTCTCGTGCTGACCGCGTGCCGGCCCGACGAGCCCGCTGCACCAGCGCCGTCGCTGTCCGCAGAGCGGCTCAACCCGGACGCACCTGCGGCCAGAATCCCGGCCCGCCTGCAGCATCTTGTCGTCATCTATCTCGAGAACCGCAGCTTCGACAATCTGTACGGCGAATTCGCCGGTGCCGACGGGTTGAGCAACGCCGCGGCGACGAGCACGCAGGTGGACGCCACCGGAACAGCGTTCGCCACGCTTCCCCAGGTCTCCGGATCACCCTTCCCTGCGACGTTGCCGAATGCGCCGTTCCCCATCGAGGACTACGTCGCCGCCAACCTGCGGATCCGCGACCTCGTGCATCGCTTCTATCAGGAGCAGCAGCAGATCGACGGCGGCAGGATGGACAAGTTCGCCGACGTCAGCGACGCCAAGGGCGAGGTCATGGGTTTCTATCACACCGGTCCGCTACCACTCGCCGCGGAGGCCGCGAACTACACGCTGTGCGACAACTTCTTTCATGCAGCGTTCGGCGGCTCATTCCTGAATCACATCTGGCTGATCGCCGCGCGCACGCCGGTCTTCCCCAACGCGCCGAGCGCGCTCGTCGCCCAACTCGGGTCGGACGGCTCGCTCATACGGGACGGCGCTGTTACGCCCGATGGGTATGCCGTGAACACGTCGTTCACCGTCAATCAGCCGCATCCTGCTTCCGTCCCCGCGGCCAATCTCGTTCCGAACCAGACATTCGCGACGATCGGCGACCGGCTCTCGGAGCACCACGTCAGTTGGGCCTGGTATTCGGGCGGCTGGGACGATGCACTGGCCGGTCACGCCGACCCGCTGTTTCAGTTCCACCATCAGCCGTTTGCCTACTTCGCGAATTACGCAGACGGCACCGCGGCGAAGGCCGAACACCTGCGGGACGAGAGCGAGTTCATCGCCGCCGCGCAGGACGGCAAACTGCCGGCGGTGTCGTTCGTCAAGCCGCTTGGCCCGCAGAACGAGCACCCCGGGTACGCCGATCTCCTCACGGGGGAGAGCCATGTCGTCGACCTGATCAATGCCGTCCGGAATGGCTCGGACTGGCCGACGACCGCGATCATCATCACCTACGACGAGCACGGCGGTTTCTGGGACCATGTACCGCCGCCCGTCGTGGACCGCTGGGGTCCGGGGATCCG
The DNA here is from genome assembly GCA_036395695.1 of Gemmatimonadales bacterium. GTDB lineage: Bacteria > Gemmatimonadota > Gemmatimonadetes > Gemmatimonadales > GWC2-71-9 > 20CM-2-65-7. Next base: position 2,796 of record DASWDA010000117.1, on the reverse strand, counting down.
CGTACCCACGCTCGTGATCTCCCCGTTTGCCAAACGCCATTTCGTCGACCACCACCGCTATGACACGACATCGATCCTCGCGCTGGTCGAGAGCCGTTGGCGTCTCGCACCGCTAAGCGATCGTGACGCCGCCGCCGAGAACATGGCCAATGCCTTCGAATCGGAGCGCGATCGGTGAACGTCAGGAGAAAAGCGAGTCGGGAGGTTCGATCTCCCGACTCGCCCCGTCGTTTGCCGAGTCCGCTGTCCCCCAACGTTCGACGCTGACACATCACCCGACGGTCGTCGCGACGTCACAGTTGTGTTTCAAGCATTCGTTACGCTACCTTCCCGCCTGTTCATGGGGACCGACACCGGAGCGGTGCACCGCATCCTCGTCGTCGACGATGAGCCCGACATCACGGCGCTCGTCGCCTATCATCTCGCGAAGGAAGGCTATCGCGTCACGACCGCCGGCACGGGTTCGGACGCGCTGCGCTCGGCCAGCGAAGAGCGGCCGGATCTGGTCGTCCTCGATTTGATGCTCCCGGGACACTCCGGGTTCGAAGTGCTGGCGGAACTGCGGCGCCGGGATGAGACGCGCGATGTCGGCGTCTTGCTCCTGACGGCCCGCAAGGATGAGCCCGATCGCATCAAGGGACTCTCCCTCGGCGCCGACGATTATCTCGCCAAGCCGTTTTCCCCCAAAGAGCTGGTCCTGCGGGTGGGCGCGATCCTGCGCCGGCTCGCGGCGCCACCGGTCGCCGCCGGCGGCCGCCTCGTCGGCGGCCCCATTGTCGTCGACCGGGCGGCGCATCGTGTGACGGCCGACGGCAAGGAGGTCGAGCTGACTGCCACCGAATTCAAGCTGCTCGAGCGCCTGATCGAGCGGCGTGACCGCGTGCAGTCGCGCTCGCAACTGCTCGAATCGGTGTGGCAGGCCCAGCCTGACATCCAGACCCGCACCGTCGATATGCACGTCCAGCGCCTGCGCACCAAGCTCGGCGCTGCCGGCGAGTGGATCGAGACGGTGCGTGCCGTCGGCTACCGGTTCCGTGAGCCCGCCGCCACGCCGAAGCGTCCCGCCGCCTCCACGTCTCCCCGGCGGCGCAGCACGTGAAACTGGTCACGCGGCTGTTCGCGAGCATCGGGTTGCTCGTGGCTGCCGCGGTCGCGGGTTCGATCATCGCCGCCGACGTGTTGCTACGCCGGCACCTCGAGCGCGACATCGCCGCGGAGCTGGAGCGCGACGCGCGGCTCGTCGCGGCGTTCACACCGGCCGATTCGGCGCGCTGGCCCGAGTACGCGCTGCTCGCGGGTGCCCGGCTTGGCCGCCGCGTCACGCTCATCGATCCCGAAGGCCACGTCCGCGGTGACACCGAGTTCGACCGGCCGTCGCTCGCCAGGCTGGAGAATCACCGCAGTCGCCCCGAAGTGCGCGCGGTGCTCGACTCCGCCAAGAGCGTCGGGATGAACGAGCGGCTGAGTGCATCCACCAACGAACGTCAGATGTATGTGGCGATCCGGGGCGGCCCCCCGGGGGGGGGCCTCGCCGTGGTGCGCGTGTCGACAACCCTCGCCGCCGTCGATACGCAGGTCCACGCCGTCCAGCGGGCGGTCGCCATCGCCGGCCTGGCCATGCTGCTCGCCGCCTGGATCGTCGCCTGGTTGCTCGCGCGTGTGCTGGCCAGACCCCTCGTGCGCATCGGGGAGGCGGCTCGCGACATCGCAGCCGGGCGGCCCACAGAATTCCCGGACGTACACGTGCCCGAGTTGGCACATCAGGTCGACGCCCTGCGCGCGATGCACCACGAGCTGGAGCGTCGCTTTGAGGATCTCCGGCGTGAGCGCGAGGAATCGGGCACGTTGCTCGAGGCGCTCTCCGACGGCGTCATGGCGGCCGACAAGCGCGGGACCGTCATTTCAACGAACTCAGCAGCCCGCCGCCTGCTGGGATATGGCGACATGGAGCCGCTCCCGCCGCTCGGGGAGCTCTTTCATGATCGCGCTCATCGCACCTTGATGCGGGAAGTCCTGACCGGCGCCGTGGTGGAAGGACGCGAGCTCGATCTCGGCGAGCGGACCGTCGTCGTCTCGGCGCGGCCGCTCGAAGACGGCGGCACGCTGCTGGTGCTGAGTGACGTGACCGACGTGCGGCGACTCGAGACGATCCGGCGCGACTTCGTCGCGAACGTGTCGCACGAGCTGAAGACTCCGCTCACCGCCATCGCCGGCTACGCCGAGACGCTCGCCGCCGAGTCGTCTGACGCGCCGGCCACCGGCTTCGCGCAGACGATCGTCGAGAACGCCCGCCGCATGCAGCGCCTGGTCGACGATCTGCTGGACCTCTCGCGAATCGAGTCCGGGGGGTGGCAGCCGGAACCGCGAACGGTCAACGTCGAGGGCGCCGCGCGCGAAGCGTGGACCCCGTTCGCCGAGCGCGCCGCGAGCCGGGGTGTCGCATTCGAAACCGCCACGAATTCCTCGTCCCTCAACAGCGATCCCGAAGCGCTGCGGCAGATCTTTACGAACCTGTACGACAATGCGCTGCGGCACACGCCACGCGGCGGCAAGATCCGCGTCGTCGCACAGTCCGCCGGCGCTGACACGGTCGTTCGCGTCAGCGACACCGGCTCGGGCATCCCGGCCGAGCACCTCCCCCGCATTTTCGAGCGATTCTATCGCGTCGACCCCGGCCGCTCCCGCCAGGAAGGCGGTACCGGGCTCGGCTTGGCGATCGTGAAGCATCTCGTGGAGGCCCATGGCGGGCGCGTGGAGGCCGAAAGCGAGCTAGGTCGAGGCACCGCAATCCTTTTG
>DASWDA010000116.1:0-34531 GCA_036395695.1 Gemmatimonadales bacterium | reverse complement strand
TGGTGGAGTTACGACAACAGCGCGGTCTCACGTTCCAGCAGATCGCCGACCGCCTGCACCGGCCACTCGGCACGGTGTTGACGCAAATGCGCGCCGCGCTCGCTCGAATCGGCGCGGCACTGGAGAGCTATCGATGAATCATCCGACCCACGACGAGCTGCTGCTGCTGGCGTACGGCGAGCTGTCCGGACCACGCAGCGCGGAAATCGAGTCCCACCTTGCCGCCTGCCGCGCGTGCGGCGCGGCGCTCGCCGAGCTCGAGCGCGGTCGGGTCGCGCTCGACGTCGCACTGCCGCCGCGGAGCCGGTCGGCGACCAGATGGATTGCGGTCGCGCTGGCGGCCGCCGCGCTCTTCGCGGGCGTCGTGGTTACGAAGCAAGGTCCGACGCGCAACCCAACGGAGCGCTGGACGCCCACGACGACGTGGTCGGCGACGGCCGGGTACGTGGCCGGCGGCAGTGCCATGATCGATATCGACGCCCAACTCACCCGACTAGAACAGGAGCGGACATATGGTTTGCCGAACTAGGGGATTGTTGATTGCGGCGGGCCTGCTGCTGGCAGCGAGCTCGGCCCGCGCGCAGGATCAGGGCCCGATGCCGAATCCGCAGGCGATGCAGATGCAAGTGCAGCAGATCGCGCAGCAACGTCCCCGCGAGGCCGAAGCAGCCGCCCGCGCGTTCCTGCACGTGATCGCGATGCAACGGGGTCAAGGGCCGGAGGAATCGAGCCTCGCTCTGCTCGACCAACTGAAGACCGGTGACCTGGATGCATACTGGGGAGAAGTCGCGCAGCTCACCGTGCAGTTCGACGTCGTCCAGAGTCTCGCGCGGCGCGACAGCGTGCGGGCAGGGCTCGTCACCCAGATGTTCGGCCTCGAGGCGATGGCCCGCACACTGCAGCGCGCGTACCGGAGCGCGAACGAGACCCAGCGGGATGGCATCCGAAGCCAGATCGAGAAGGTGATCGGCGCCCATTTTGACTACGAGAATCAGCTGCGCCGGTTCGAGATCAGCGACATCGAACGGCGCCTGGTCGAGGTCCGTGCCGAGACGCAGCGGCGCGTCGATAAGCGCGCCGAGTTCATCAGGTACGCTGTAGACGACATCATCCGGGACGCCGTGCGCCCGCGGTAGCGGGCGAGTGACCCAATGTCCAGTGATAAATGATCATTGGACATTTGTCATTGATCATTGGACATTCCGATATGCCAAATATCGGCGCCTACCACCCCATCATCGTCCACTTCGCGATCGTGCTGGTCATCCTCGGCGTGATCTTCCGTTGGGTCTCCCTCACCGGCCGCGCGCCCTTCGCGGGGCCGGCGGCCGCGACGCTGTTGATCCTCGGCGCCGCCGCGGCATTCCTGGCCGTGCACTCAGGAACGGACGCGCACGGCCCGGTCGAGCGTATCCCCGGAGTCCGCCAGGCGGTACAGGATCACGAAGATGCGGGCCACTGGGCTCGCAACGTCTTTCTGATCGTGGCGTTGCTCGAGATCATCGCGCTGGCGGCCAAGAAGCGCAGCATCAACGCCGCGCGAGTCGCCCTGTGGAGCTCAGCGGTGGTGGGGATCTTCGGCTTCGCGGCTATCGTGAAGGCCGCCGACCTCGGCGGCGATCTGGTGTACAGCTACGCCGGCGGCGTGGGCACGCGGTCGGGGGATACGGTCGATGTAAACCGGTTGTATCTCGCCGGCCTCTATCAGTCGGCACAGCAAGCGCGCGCCCAACACGACAGCGCCCGGGCCGCCACCCTGTTCAGCCAGCTGGAGCGTGAATTCCCGACCGATACGAACGTGCGGATCCTGGCGATCGAGTCGATCCTGCGCGACAAGCGCGAGGCCCGCACGGCACTCAACGCGTTGTCGCACTTCATGCCGGCAGCTGACGATCGCCGCCTGCAGATCCGACTGGGATTCTTGAGGGCTGACGCCTACGTCGTGGTCGGAAAGCCCGACTCCGCGCGGGCAACCCTCGAACAGCTGCGCTCCGCATTCCCCGATATGGACACGCGCATCCGCGAGCGGATGCGAATGATCAACGTTCAATGATCAATGATCAATGATCATTGGTCATTGAACATTGAGCATTGATCATTCGAAGAAGGCCATCCGCTGCGCCACCCACCATGCCGCCAGCGCGCCTGCGATAAAGCCGAGCAGCCCTCCCCACACGCCGAACACCTTGCTGCCGGCGGCACCAACGATCGTTCCGACGACAAAACTGACCAGCGTCTTGAGGAGCTTCATCCCGCCTCCAGAATTCGAAGTGCCGCGGCCGACTCCAGACCACTAATCGACACGGTTTTCCGCCTGCCGGATTGTCCTGCGGTGATCACGATCGCGCTGCGGGGGCGTCCCAGCCGCGCAGCAAGAAACCGAATGAGCTCGGCGTTGGCCGCGCCGCCTGCCGGTGGGGCGGCGACCCTGATCTTGAGCGCGTCGCCATGACGTCCGGCGACGGCGGTTGCTCGGGCGCGCGGCACGATGTGAAGCACGAGTCGCGCCGTCAGGGGTGCAGCCCCTGAAGGACGATTTGCCGCACGATCGCCAGCAGGATGACAGCCACGATCGGGCTGAGGTCGAACCCGCCGACCGGTGGAATAATCCGGCGCAGCGGCTCGACGATCCAGTCGGTCAGGACATAAGCAGGTCGGATCCAGCGGTTGTAGCGGAACATGCCGAACCAGGCGGCGATCACGCGGACGACCAGCGCCACGAACAGGATTCTGTAGAGCAGATTGACGATCAGCGCGAACGTCGCGCGCGGGCCCCCCGTGGCGCTGGCGTAAGCCACTTGCAGCGTGGTCACCAACCAGCCGGCGAGCGACAGGAACACGATCCCAAGGGCTGCGGTGATCACGACCAGCCAACCCCCGGCGTGGATGGGGTTGCCGCCCATGCGCACGATACGTCGCTCGACGGGCCGCATGACGGGATCGGTCACCGCGCGGAGCATGCGGCCGGGGACGCGGAAGGGGGAGACCCGCCGCGTGCGGATCAGCCATGAACCGAACGCAACGAGCGCGGCGAGGACGACCAGCCCGATGACGACGTAGCGCAGAACCGCGGGAACTGCCATGGACTAAGTGTTGTGACCGTACGCCGCAGCGACAATCCGCTCCTGCTCGATCTTGTGCGCGGCGGGGTAGCCCTCCGCCGGACTCGAGCGTTCGGGCCGGGACACGTTCAGCAGGGTCACGCCCTGGGGGAGCACGTCCCGAATCTTGGGCATCACGAACTTGCGCGCGCCCATGTTGCGCGGTTCCTCCTGGACCCACACGACTTCTTTGAGATTCGGATAGCGGCGCGCGTATTCGCCGATCTCCGCGCCGGGGAACGGATACAACAGCTCGACGCGCCCAATCTTGACGTGCGGCGCTTCGGCGCGGCGCGGCGACGCGATGATGTCATAGTAGATCTTGCCGCTGCACAGCAGCAGGCGCGTCACTTTCTCCGGCCAGGTCCGGTCGCGGTCCCACAGCACCGTCCGGAACTTTCCGAGCACCAGGTCGTCGAGCTGTGAGGCCGCAGCGGGAAGCCGCAGCAGACTCTTCGGCGTCATCACGACGAGCGGCCGAATCTCGGTATGGCGCGCCTGGCGCCGCAGGAGATGGAAGAACTGCGCCGGGGTCGTGCAATTGGCCACCCGAATGTTGCCCTCGGCGCCGAGCGCCAGGAAACGCTCGAGCCGGGCACTGGAGTGCTCCGGGCCCTGACCCTCGTAGCCGTGCGGCAGCAGCAGGGTGAGGCGCGAGGTCTCGCCCCATTTCGCCAGCCCCGCAATCAGGAACTGGTCGATGATCACCTCGGCGCCGTTGGCGAAGTCGCCGAACTGCGCCTCCCACAGCACGAGCGCGTTCTGCGCCTCGACCGCGTACCCGTACTCGAACCCCAGGCACGCGTATTCCGAGAGCGGGCTGTTGTGCAGCTCGAAGGGACTCTTCGCGTCCGGAAGATGCTGGATCGGCGCGTAGCGGTTGCCGTTCTGGATGTCGTGCAGCACGAGATGCCGCTGGCTAAAGGTGCCGCGCTCGGTGTCCTGGCCCGTCAGGCGGATCGGCGTGCCCTCCACGAGCAACGACGCAAGGGCGAGTGCTTCTGCGTGTGCCCATTCGATGCCATCCTTCGACGTGAGCGAGTCGCGCCGACGCTCCAGCTGCTTGAGCAGCTTGGGATGAACGACGAAGCCGTTCGGAACGGCCAGCAGCTCGGCATTCAGCTTTTTTAGTACATCACCCGTGACGGCGGTTGCGGGCTCGGGCGCGCTCTCACGAGTGATACGCTGCGGTTCGTCGGCCCGCTGGCCCGATTTGACGGCTTGCTGGACGGCGGTGAGACGCTGGTAGGCGGCATCGGTGTCGGCGGCCGCCGCGGCCGGGTCCACGACCCCTTCCTTCACGAGCTGTGCCGCGTACTTCTCCCGCACGGGCGGCGTCTGTTTGATGCGCTCGTACATCGTGGGCTGCGTGTAGGCGGGTTCGTCGGCCTCGTTGTGGCCGTAGCGGCGATACCCCACCAGATCGATCACGACGTCGGCATGGAATTTCTCGCGATACATCATCGCGAGCCGCACCGCCGCCAGGCACGCCTCGGGATCATCGGCATTGACGTGGATGATCGGCACGTCGAAACCCTTGGCGAGGTCGCTCGAGTAGTCGGTCGAGCGGGCTTCGCGCGGTTCCGTGGTGAAGCCGATCTGGTTGTTGAGAATCAGGTGAATCGTCCCGCCGGTCGTGTACCCGCGCAGCCGCGCGAGGTTGAAGGTTTCGGCGACCACGCCCTGGCCCGCGAACGCGGCGTCGCCGTGCAACAGCACCGGCAGCGCGACCTTCGCGTCGTGTTCGGCCGCGAGGCCGCCGCGATTCGTTTGATTCGCCCGGGTGCGGCCTTCGACGACGGGATTCACCGATTCCAGATGGCTGGGATTGGGGGACAGCGTGACGGCCATGTCCGCGCCGCCCGCCGTGTGATAGACACCCTCGGCGCCGTGGTGGTATTTCACGTCGCCGGTCCCGGCGGTCGCCCCTTCGTTCTCGGGCGTCTCTTCTTTCCGCCCGCCCTCGAACTCGGCGAGGATCGTGTCGTACGGGACGTTGACGACGTGCGCCAGCACGTTGAGCCGGCCGCGGTGCGCCATGCCGATGACCGTCTTCCGCGTCCCGTGCGCGGCGGCGAGCTCGATTGTGAAATCGAGCATCGGGACGGTCATGTCGAGCCCTTCGATCGAGAACCGCTTCTGGCCGAGGTAGGCTTTGTGCAGGAAGCGCTCGAGTGTGTCCACCGCCGTCAGACGCGCGAGCAGCTGCTTTTTTCCATCGGCCGAAAGGGGGCGGCGATGTTGGCCGGATTCGATCACCTGCCGCAGCCATAACCGCTCTTCGTGGCTGCCGATGTGTTCGACCTCGTACGCGATGGTGCCGCAGTAGGTCGCGCGCAGATTCGGCAGCGCGTCGGCCAGCGTCTGGCCCGGCACGTAGGTGCGGAGAATTTCCGTCGGGATGCGCGCCATGATGTCCGGCGTGAGGCCCAGCCGGCCACTGTCGAGCGACGGGTCACCCAGGGGCTCGCTGCCGAGGGGATCGAGCCTTGCCGCCAAATGTCCGAAGTTGCGGTGGGCGCGGACGAGGGCGTAGGCGGCGGCGACGTATTTGAAATCATCGGCGTTGGCCGGTGCAGTGATCGTCGGCGTGCTGGGTGGCGGCGCGGGTGTCGCGGATGGTGGTTGTAGGGGCGCAACATGTTGCGCCCCTACCGGCGCATTCATGCTATCGGAAATCGCCTCATAAAACCGCTCTTCGCCCTGCAAAAGGGAATCCAGTTGGCGGAGAAACATCCCCGACTCCGCGCCCTGGATGATTCGATGATCGTACGTGCTCGTGATCGTGATGATCTTCGCACCGCCGATGTCGCGAATCGTGCCGGTCGCGATGATCGAGCCCTGGCCCTTCATCAGCCGTGGAACCGAGGCAACGGTGCCGAGGGTGCCGGGATTGGTGAGCTGGATTGTGCCGCCGGCAAAGTCGTCCGGCATCAGGCGGTTGGTGCGCGCCTTCTCGACGACCGCTTCGTAGGCGGCGTGGAACGCCGCGAAATCCATGGTCTCGGCATGTTTGATGACCGGCACGACAAGAGCGCGACTGCCGTCTTTTTTTTCGACGTCCACGGCGAGGCCGAGGCCAATGCCGCCCGGGTCCACGCGATGCGGCTTGCCGTCGATGTCCTGGAAGTGGTGCGTCATGGCCGGGAAATGCTTGGCCGCCTGGACGATCGCGTACCCGATCAGGTGGGTGAACGAGATCTTCTTGCCGCTTGCGGCCAGCTGCGCGTTGAGGGCCTTGCGGCGGGTGTCGAGCGTGGTCGCCGCGATGTCGCGGAAGGAGGTCGCCGTGGGGACCGTGAGGGACTCGGTCATGTTGGCCACGAGCCGGGCGGCAGGGCCGGTGATCGGAGTCGCACCCGACGGAGCAGGGGCCACGGAGCGCGCCGCAGTTGGTGCTGTCGGGGTCGTTGCTCCCTGCTCCTTGCTCCGTGCTCCCTGAATAATCGGGAGCTCCGCGAGCTTCCCGTTATCGAACAGCTCCCGCCACTCCTGGCCCACGGACGAGGGGTCGCGGAGGTATTCCTCGTACATCACCTGTACGAAGGCGGCGTTGTGCGTACCGAAAACGAATTCGCTCACGGGCTGGAATCTAACGTATCTTATCTGACAGAATGGCTTTACTCTCTCTCACGCTCGTCCTGCTGCAAGCTCAAGCACCACCGACCTCCCTCAGCGCCAGAATCGAAGCGCGCATTGCGCAGGCTCCCGCACGGGGGGTCGGCGTCTACTATCGAGACCTGACGACCTCGGACTCCCTAACTGTCGGTGCCCTCACGCGGTTCCACGCGGCGAGCACGATGAAGATTCCGGTCATGATTCAACTGTTCCGCGACCGGGACGCGGGACTCCTGTCGCTCGACGACTCCATCACCATCACGAACACGTTTCAATCGATTGTCGACAGCTCGCCCTACCAGCTCGACGTCACCGACGACTCCGACTCATCGCTGTACAAGCGCCTCGGCCAGCGCGCGCCGATTCGCGAGCTGATCGAGCTGATGGAAACGGTGTCGAGCAACCTCGCCACGAATCTGCTGATCACCAAAGTGGACGCGAAGCGCGCGAACGCCACGGCACACGCCCTCGGCGCGGATTCGATCCTGGTGCTCCGCGGCGTCGAGGACGGCAAGGCGTACCGCGCGGGGCTCAACAACACGACCACCGCGCGCGACCTGGGCGTCTTGCTCGCCGCGATCGCGAATGGGATGGCCGCGTCGCCCGCCTCGTGCCGCGAAATGCTCGCGATCCTCGGACGCCAGCAGTTCAAGGAAGGGATACCGGCCGGACTCCCGGCCGGGACGCCCGTGTATCACAAGACCGGCTGGGTCGGACAGGTCGTCTATCATGACGCCGCCATCGTCGAGCTGGCGCGCGGCAGGCGGTACGTCCTCGTGGTGACGACGGGCGGGATCCAGAAAGACGAAGACGCGCACGCGCTCGTGCGCGACATATCGCGGCTCGTGTTCGAGCGCTAGCTGACGCGCCGAGTCTTCCTTCTCATGAAGTCCATGAGGATGAACTGGCCCAAAGTCATCGTGTTCGTGAAGTAGGCCTTGCCGCGGCAGATCGCGGATACCTTTTTCACGAACTCCACCAGGCTGCGGTCGCGCGCCAGCATGAAGGTGTTGATCAGGATGCCGCTGCGCCGGCACAGCGCGACTTCGCGATAGGTCGCCTGCAGGATGTGCGGGTCCAGGCCCATCGAGTTCACGTAGATCCGGCCGTCAGGCTGCGTCAGCGCCGACGGCTTCCCGTCCGTGATCATGATGATCTGGCGCATGTCCTTGCGCTGCCCCATCAGAATGCGGCGCGCGAGCTTCAACCCTTCGGTCGTGTTCGTGTGATACGGCCCCACCTGCGCGTGCGCGAGCTGGCCGATCGGGATCTCTTCCGCCGTGTCGTGAAACAGCACGACCCTGAGCGTATCACCCGGAAATTGGGTGCGAATCAGGTGCGTGAGCGCCAGCGCGACCTTCTTGGCGGGCGTGAAGCGATCCTCCCCGTACAAAATCATCGAGTGCGAGCAATCGAGCATCAGCACCGTCGCCGATGACGAGCGGTACTCGGCCTGGTGCACCATCAGGTCGTCGTACTCGAGGTTGATCGGGACGCCCAGGCCCTCGCGCTTCAGCGCGTGCGACAGGGTCGCGTTGACGTCGAGATTCAGGGTGTCGCCGTACTCGTAGCGCTTGCTCGCGGATTCGGCTTCGACGCCGGTCGCCAGATGCTCCGTCTCGTGCGCGCCGAAGCTCGATTTCCCGATACTTCCCAGCAGGTGCTTGAGCGTTCTGAAGCCGAGAAAATCGATGCCCTTGTCGGTGAGATTGAACTGCACCTGCTGCGCGGCCTCTTTCGCCATGCCGCCCGGGCCGAGCACGGGCTGCTGCGCGCCCGGCATCTTTGGCGCCTGTTGCAGGTTCAGATAGCCTTCATCGATCAGCTTCTGCACGATCTGATCGAGCAAGTCGGCGAGCTGTTTCTGGAGCTGCTGGTCCTTCTGCGCGTCGCCGGTCGAATCGCCCCGCAGCACGTTGAGCATGTCGGGCGTGAGCTGGCCCGAGTCCATCAACGCCTGGAGAATCGCCTGGCGCAGCGCGTCGAGTGAGCGGTCGGGATCTTCCTCGCCGAATTCGCCCCAGAACGGATGGGAATACGGCCCGCCCGCAAATCCCGATTGCAGCAGGAAATCCGCGAGCTGATCGAGCAGCGCCTGGAGATTGAGCGTCTCGAGCAGACCGGGGACATAGCGGCTGTAGGTCGTGTATTTCATCGCTCTCCTAATCTAGTACGGCTCAGATCTCGGTTGTAACGACAAAACCATCGTGATCCTGACGCACGCGAATGGCGGTGAAATCGGGGATCGTGGCGTCGGCGCCCGTGAGGTCCCCCGCTGCGAGCATCGTCGTGAGCCCGATCACAAGAGCCCCCGCCGCCCGGGCAGCTGTGATGCCCGCAGGGGCGTCCTCGAACACGACACACGACGCCGGGTGCTGGCCGAGGCGCCTGGCTCCGAGTTGGTAGCCGTCGGGGGCCGGCTTGCCCTGCGCCACTTCTTCGCTGGTCACGACGATCCGGGGTATCGGCAGTCCGACAGCCGTGAGGCGCCGTTCGGCGAGAGGGCGTCCACAGGACGTCACGACGGCCCAGCGGGCTTCGGGGAGCGCGGCCAGAAGTGCGCCGGCACCCGCCACGGCACTGAGGCCGGCGACGTCGGCTAGCTCCACGGCGTCAATCCACGCCGCTTCGCGGTCCGCATCGAGGTGAGGGGCAGCGGTCCGTACCGTGTCGCGCGAGCGGCGGCCGTGCGCAATTCGCAGGACCTGCTCGGGATCGAGACCGTGGCGCTGGGCCCACAGACGACAGACGCGCTCCACGACCGCGCGGGAATCGACCAGCACACCGTCCAGGTCAAACAGAAACGCCGAACACCGGACCTCCATACTCCTTAATTTGAGTGCAAATGACCGAAGGTGCGCGACGCTACGGGTTGGGGGCATTCGCCCACCGCAACTTCCGTCTCTTCTTTATCGGTCAAGGCATCTCCCTCGTCGGCACCTGGATGCAGAACGTCGGCGAAGGGTGGCTGATCCTCACGCTGACCAACTCGCCCTTCTACGTCGGCCTCACCGCCGCGCTCAGCTCACTCGGCGTGCTGCTCTTCAGTCTCTACGCGGGTGTGATCGCCGATCGCGTGGACAAGCGACGGGTCATCATTTTCATGCAGGTCGCCTTCATGCTCGAGGCGTTCACGGTGGCGATCCTCGTCAAGACCGGCGTCGTCGCGGTCTGGCAGGTGCTGCTGCTGGCGACCATCCTCGGCCTCGCGAGCGCGTTCGACATTCCGATGCGCCAGTCGTTCATCGTGGAAATGGTCGGCAAGGATGACCTGATGAACGCGATCGCGTTGAACTCGTCACTGTTCAATGCCGCGCGCGTCGTCGGTCCGGCGCTTGCCGGATTGCTGATCGGCGCGGTGGGGATCGCGTGGTGTTACTTCCTGAACGGCGTGAGCTACATCGCGGTGATCGCCGGCTTGCTGCTGATGCGCCTGCCGTACGCTCCCCGTCCCCCCAAGACGACATCCGCGTGGGCCGGCTTCCGGGAAGTGCTCGCGTACCTGCGGAGCGACCGGCGGGTTCGAACCCTGATGCTCCTGACGGCTACGTTGAGCGTGTTTGGCTTCCCCTACATCGCCATGATGCCCGTGTTCGCGCGCGACGTGCTGCACCGCGGCGCCGCCGGTTATGGCGCGCTCACGTCCTCGATCGGCATTGGCGCGGTGATCGGGGCCCTGGGCGTTGCATTGCGGTCCGGCCGCATCCGCCGGCGCGGGCGGTTGATGCTGGTTGGCGGCACGGCGTTCGGCCTGCTGCTCATGGCATTCTCAGCGTCGCGCGCGCTCGCCCTCTCCATGGTGCTGCTCGCGCTGACCGGCTGCGCGATGATCGTCAACAACTCGATCGGCAATACGCTGCTCCAAACGAGCGCTCCCGATCACCTGCGGGGGCGCATCATGGGGTTCTACTCGTTTGTGTTCGTGGGAATGGCGCCGTTCGGGGCGTTTCTGTTCGGCGCCGTAGCGGAGCACATCGGCGTGCCGACCACGCTCGCGGCGGGTGGTGCGATCGTCGCGCTCACGGTGACGATCGCGGGCTGGATGGTTCCCGAAGTACGGACGGCGTGACCGATATGGCGTGATGTAGGGGCGCAGCATGCTGCGCCCCTACACCCAACGACGTCTCACCTCCGCGACAATCAGGTCCGCCGCCCCCCCGAACCCCAACCGTTCCGCATTCAGCACCAGATCGTACTGCGTGAGGTCCTGCCGGTCGCGGCCGTAGTGCGTCTTGACGTACTGGTCGCGGTGCTGGTCGGTCTCGTCGATCACCTTATCGGCCTTCGTCGCATCCACGCCGAGCCGCTCGATCGCGACCTTCCTGCGGAACGGCTTGGACGCGACGACATAGACGTGCAGCGCGTTCCGCCGCGTGGCGAGGATCGCTTGCGCGCCGCGCCCCACCAGCACGACGCGCCCCTCCGACGCCGCCTCTGTGATCACGCGTTCGGTCATCTGGGCGACGAGCGCTTCTTCGGTCTCGACGGGCACCTGGGTCTCACCGGTGATGAACATCTCGGGCGATGCCACCGCCAGTGTGCGGGCGAGCCGCTCGAGCAGCCCCGGGGCCCGCTCTTCGTGGCGCGCGACCTCGTCACGCGGTAGTCCGGCGCGGTGCGCGACCTGATCGACGAACTCGTTGTCGATCAGCGTCCACCCGCCGCCGAGGCGCTCGACGACCAGGCGCCCGATCTCCGACCCGCCCGACGCGTACTGGCGGGTGATCGTGACGAGGGGCTTTACGGCTGCCGCAGATTCCGTCGGAGATCTCCGAGGTTCAGGATCGGCACGCCGCCCTGGGTCGGCACGAGGATGACCAGGTTGTTCGACGACTTCATGTCGCGCAACACGTCGAGATACTGCCGCATCAGCGCCTCAGGCGTCAGCGTCGTGTTCAGCAGCCGCTGCTGCTCGGCCTGCAGCCGCGCGACTTCGACCCGGTGCCGTTCCGTCTCGACCTGTTGCTCTTGCGCGATCTTGTTGTTGATCGCCTGGACGACCTGCGCGGGCGGCTGCAGGTCCCGCAGGAAGAACGCCGTCACGGTCGCGATGCGGAACGGCGGCCCGCCGGCGCGCGGCTGGGTCACGAGCGCCGAGTCGGTGAGTGCTTCCATAGTGTTGGCGATCTGCGTCCGCTTGGCGATGTCGTTGATGGAGTACTGGACCATCCCGTCACGAACACCCTTTCGGATCGCGTTCAGGACGGCCCCGCGGATCTGGTCCTCGTCGCCGATTTCCGTGTAGATGCGCGGCGCCTGCTGCGGATCGATCTGCCAGCGGATCGAGACCTCGACGTGCATCCCCATCTGTTCGGAGGATAGGGCTTCGATCTCCTCCACCTGAGCGCCGGCCGCAGGCCACTGTTCCTCGCGCGTCGAGAAGCGCTCGACGGACGACCACGGCGAGACAAAACGGATACCAGCCAGCAGCGGTTTGGGATCGACCGTGCCGAACGCGTGCCGCACGCCCGCCTCGCCGGCATTGATGACCACCGTCGTCGCTCCGAGCATCGTGATGACGCCGATCACCAATGCGGCATAACTGAGCAGGCGCAGCGTGCCACTGATCGGCCGGCTGGCCGCACTGTCGCCGCGGACCGTGGCGGCGCCGAGGCGGAGGAAGAAGGCGACCGCGAGGAGTACAAGACCAAAGACGAGCCTGCCCATGGCGACTCCGGTATGTGAAAGAGATGTGGACTACGTAAACAGATTTGGTCCTGTTCCAGGTCCGGCGGGTCCCTTTCCGAAGGGCGGTTTCTGCTCCGACCGCGCCCGCACGTACCCGAGGTCTTCGCTCCGTGCGATGCGCTTCTCGGCGACGAGCCCCTCGAGTATGAGCTCGCAGGCCGACACGACTGAGGCGGGATCTTTCTTGCCGGCGAGCCCCACCTGATCGATCAGGTCGAGCAGGCCGGGGACGACGGTGAAGCCCTTCAGGAGCGCCTCGGAACGCTCATCCGGCGTGATCTTGAGCGCGCCGCCTTCATCGAACCAGTGCACGATGTCGTCCACGTTCGCGCCGCCGACCCGGCCCTCGAAGGTGCGGCCGGCCGCGCGGCGAATCAGATCTTTCGCGATCGTCTCCGACCCCTGCAGCTCCCCTTCATACTCGAGCTCGAGCTTGCCGGTAATGGCCGGCAGCGCCGCGTACACGTCGGAAATGCGCGGCACCACCGTCTTCTCTTTCGTGACGATGGTGCGCCGCTCCGCATTCGAGAGCACGTTGTCGAGCACGCTGATCGGCAGCCGTTGCGACACGCCGCTGCGCCGGTCCACGCGCTTGTCCTCGCGCGCCTCGAATGCGATCCGCTCGATCAACTCCGCCATGAAATCGGGGACGCGGATCGAGCGCGGACCGCCATTGCGATCGACCCATGCTTCCTGCTGCGTGATCGCCGTCCCGAGCTCGACGGTGAGCGGATAGTGGGTCGTGATCTCCGATCCGATCCGGTCCTTGAGCGGCGTGATGATCTTGCCGCGTGCCGTGTAGTCCTCGGGATTCGCGGTGAAGACGAGCGCGAC
Source organism: Gemmatimonadales bacterium (assembly GCA_036395695.1). GTDB lineage: Bacteria > Gemmatimonadota > Gemmatimonadetes > Gemmatimonadales > GWC2-71-9 > 20CM-2-65-7. The sequence continues at coordinate 21,290 of DASWDA010000116.1, read as the reverse complement.
GTCCAGGTTCAGGCGCACGGGATAGCCTTTGATCTGGACGTCACCTTCCTGCATGATGTTGAAGAGCCCGACCTGAATCTTGCCCGCGAGGTCCGGCAGCTCGTTGATCGCGAAAATGCCGCGATTGGCCCGCGGCAGCAGGCCGAAATGCATCGTCAGCTCGTCGGACAGAAGATGCCCGCCGCGCGCGGCCTTGATCGGGTCGACGTCGCCGATGATGTCGGCGATCGTGACATCCGGCGTGGCGAGCTTCTCTACGAAGCGCAGCTCGCGCGGCAGCCATGCGATCGGCGTGCCGTCCCCGTGCTCGGCGATGAGCTCACGTCCGTACTTGGAGATCGGCTCGAACGGATCGTCGTTGACTTCGCTCCCCGCGATGATCGGAATCTCTTCATCGAGCAGCGTGACCAGCTGGCGCAGGATGCGGCTCTTCGCCTGCCCGCGCAGGCCCAGCAGAATGAAATTGTGGCGCGAGAGAATCGCGTTGACGAGCTGCGGCAGGACGGTCTCTTCATAACCAACGATGCCCGGGAACAGCGGCGAGCCGTTCTCGAGCAGGCAGATCAGGTTTTCGCGCATTTCGTCTTTTACGGTGCGTTGGCGGCGGGCCGGGCTGGCCCACTCCGTGCGCTTCAGCTCACCGAGTGTCGTCGCTTGTGTCATGGCTCGACGTTAAACCCCTCAGCCCGTGCTCTGCAACCCTTGCGCGATCCCCCGCACGGTCGCCAGCAGCGCCCGGAACACGTCGTTGTCCGGCCGGCCGGCGGCGCGCCACCGCTCCAGCAGATCGATCTGTAACAGACTCATCGGGTCAACATACGGATTCCGCAACAAGATTGACCGCTGCAGCGCCGGGTCGGAGTCGAGCAGCGCGTTCTCGTGCTTCAACGCGAGCACGTTGGCGACCGTGCGATCGAACTCCGCCCGAATCAACGGGAAGTAGCGGTCGCCAAGCGCGCCGGCGAGACCGGCGTAGCGTGCCGCGATCGCGAAATCCGCCGTGCCGAGCACCATCTCGACGTCGTCGAGCAGCGCCCGCAGGAACGGCCAATCGCGGATCATGTCGTCCAATACCGCAACGCCGTAGCGCTCCCGCGCGCGGTCCAGCGCGGTCCCCAGGCCATACCAGCCCGGCAGCAGATGGCGGCTCTGCGTCCAGGCGAACACCCAGGGGATGGCGCGCAATGCCTCGATCTCGCCGGGCTGTTGGTCGGCAAAGCGAGTCGCAGGGCGGCTGCCGATCTCCATGCGCTGGATGACGTCGATGGGCGTCGCCCGCCGGAAGTATTCGACGAACTGCGGGTCGTCGTAGACGAGCGCGCGATACGCGGCGCGGCTGTCTTGGCCAATCGCGTCCATGATGCCGGTCCAGGTGGGCTCGCGCGCGTCGACGGGGCGGGGCAGGGCGGTGGCCAAGGCCACGGCACTCATGGTCTGCTCGAGCGTGCGCAACGCGATGCCGCGCAGCCCGTACTTCGCATTGATGGCCTCCCCCTGTTCGGTCATACGGAAGTGGCCGCGGATCGAGCGGGCTGGCGCGCTCAGAATCGCGCTCGTGATCTTGCCGCCGCCGCGGCTGACGGTGCCGCCCCGGCCGTGAAAGAACGTGAGATCGACCCCTGACTGCTCCGCCGTCTCGACGAGCGCCGCCTGCGCCCGATACAGTGCCCAGCGCGCCGCGCCGATCCCCGCGTCCTTGTTGCTGTCGGAGTATCCGATCATCACCATCTGGTGCATCCCGCGTTCGGCGAGGTGCGCCCGGTAATAGGGCTCCTCGAACAGGTCCCGCGTGACGGCGGGTGCACGCTCGAGATCCGTCACCGTTTCGAACAGGGGCGCGACGTCCAGTGGCACGTGGCTTCCGCTTGCCAACCCGGCCCACCGGGCGAGGACCAGCACGGAGAGGACATCATCGGCGCCCTGCGCCATGCTGATGATGTAGGGTCCCACAGCGTCGGGCCCGTAGCGCTCCCGGCAATCGGCGATGGCCTTGAAGACCTCGAGCGTTCGCGCCGCCTCGGCGTCGGGTGACGCTGACGGCGTCTCGCCCCGCTCGAGCACCAAGCGCAGTCGCGCGAGACGCTCGGCTGGGGGGCGTGCAGGCCACGTCGGGTCGCCGAGGAGCGTCGCGAGCACCGCGCGATGGACATGCGAGTGCTGCCGCACGTCGATCGTGGCCAGGTGAAAGCCGAACGTCTCGACGCGTCGCAGCAGCCGCAACACGCCGAACAGACCGGCGTGCTCGCCGCGGTGCGCGCGCAGGCTCGCGTTGACCACGCCCAGATCACGCTCGAGCTCGGCGGCGGAGGCGTAGCCCCCCCCGGCGGGGTTATCGCGCCGCGTTGCCTCCAGGCGCGCCGCCATCAGGCCGAACAGCACGCGATAGGGCATGTCGTGATAGCGCGTGGGAATTGCGGCCAGCGCTTTGGGGAACTGCGCGCCATAGGTCGCGACGCGCTCGCGCACGCCGTCGCTCACGCCCGTCCGGGCTCCCGATTGCGACAGCCGGCGCGACAGCTCTCTGGCCTCTCGGGCGTAGCGCTCGAGCACCAGCTCGCGCTGGCGCGCGAGCCCGGCTCGCAGCGTATCGGCGCCGACGTTGGGATTGCCGTCCATGTCGCCCCCAACCCAGGACCCGAAGCGCAAGGCCCGCCCGCCCCCGGCGGGCACCTCGATGTCGTACTTGCCGCGCACGGCCTGCTCGAGTTCTTCGTAGAACGGCGGCACGACACGGTAGACGACATCGGTCAGATAGAAGAGCACGTTCTCCAGCTCGTCCATCACCGTGGGCCGCGCGGAAGGCTGCGGATCGGTCTGCCAGGTGGCGGTGACCTCCTCGCGGATCCGCGCCAACGCGGCGCGCTCTTCATCGGGTGTGCGCGACGGATCGAGCCGCTCGACCAGCAGCCGGCCGATCACCTGCTCCTTTTCGAGCAGGGTGCGCCGGGTCGCTTCGGTGGGGTGCGCGGTGAAGACCGGCTCGATGCGCAGCCGCTGGAGCAGCGTCGCGGCCTGGGGCGGTGTGACGCCGGCGGCGGCGAGCCGGCGGGCCATGTCGGCGAGACTGCCCTCCTGCGGATCGCTGGCGCTGCGCAGATAGTCGCGGCGGCGCCGGATGCGGTGAATCCGCTCGGCGAGATTGACGACTTCGAAGTAGGTGGTAAACGCCCGGACCAGCGTCTCGGCATCGTGCGGCGGCAGGCCGCGCAGCAGCGCGTGGAGCTCGTCGTCGGCGCCGGCAATCGCGGCTCGCCGCGCGCGCTCCACGAGCTGGAAAAAGGCGTCACCACACTGCTCGCGCAGCACGTCGCCGACGAGTGCGCCCAGCGTGCGGACGTCGTCCCGCAATTGCGCGTCCTTCGGAGCGAACTCGACGTCGCGCCGCCTGGCGCTCAGGAGGTTCCCCCTCCCCCTCCCTCGGCTGGCGTAAAGAGGCGGGCCGCCGCGACCCCCCATGCTGGGAGATCGACCGATGCCCGGCCATCACCGCTCACCGCAATCGCATCGCCGTTCTGCTCAACGAGCGTCGTGTGACGCGCGAGCTTGAACGCGTATCCCGCGGGCCACATGCCGACGGTGTGCGGCTGTCCCGTGACATCGAGCAGCTTTACGATGACGCCCTCACCGTCGTCTGCAGGTTTTGCGCCGACCACCATCACACCCTTGTCGGCGTAGAACACCGCGCGGTCTTTTGCGATCAACGGGCCGGGCGTGTCGTTCGTGTACGATGGGCTGACGTACAGCGGCTCACAGGCGGCCCAGCCGCGGCGCACCGGTTCCGCCGCATCTCCGGGCGCGAGCAGCGAGATCCTGAACCGGAAGGTACAGGCGCCACCCTGGGACGCCGCGTAGTTCGTGTGCCAGTAGTTGTTCATCGCGTAGGCGAACAAGGTGCCGTCGGGCACGATGGCGCGTCGCCAGGCGCCGCGGAACAGATCGTTCAGCGTGAACAGCGGTGTATCGGGGCCGCTCCAGAGCACGCCGTCGGTTGCCTCATGCAGCCACACCCAATGCGCGTGACAGTACCAGTCGCGGCAGCTCCCCGGTTGCTGATCCTTGTCCACCGTCATTCTGCCGAGCGGGACTTCGACATCGACGGCGGGCTTGAGGAACGCGAAAGGAAACGCGACGTACAGCGCTTCTTTCGCGAGCGTCGCGGTCTTGACGATGCGATTCTCGATGTCGACCCAGGGCAGCTCATCGTACAGCGTCACGATCGAGGTGATGGCGGGGAAACCGTCGAGCGCGCGCTCGACCACGAGCCGCACGCCGATGCCGGGCAGACGTTCTCGGCGGCACCGCACGAACTTGGCCTGAGACAGCTGGAGCTGCGCGGGATTCTTCAGCTCGTCGCGATTGCCCGAGGTCCACAGCGCGCTGTGCTCGCCGCCACGCGCGTAGACGAGCTGGTTCAGACCGGACCAATCCGAGGGTTTCACGCGCTCTTTGCCGTCGGGACCGGTCAGCGAGCGAATCGCCCCGGTCGCGGGATCGAGCTGGACCGTGAACCCTCCTGCCTTGGCATCGAGCGCCTCGCCGTCGGCCGCGGGCGGGCGAGGGGCGCCGCGGTCCGACTCGGTGAGCGCGAGGTAGCCGAGCGGGGGGACTTCGCGGAACAGCACCAGCGCGTCGCCGTCGTCGAGATCTACGGACGCGAGCTCCTTGCCATCGAAGCTGAGCGATTTGCCGGCGCCGCCCTGTACGCGCGTGACGTCGGTGCGCTCCCACGATCCGGCATTGAAGACGAGACGTCCCCGGCCGGTGCGCGACGCGCGACCGAGCCGCAGCAGGCCATCGCTGAGGTAATCGCGCGCTGCGGCGGCGCTCGAGTCGATGAAGCGCTTTTTGTAAGCCCACTGCGCCACGGTCTGGCGCGATGTCGGGGCGCTGACGCTTTCGTCCGCGCCCCAGGTGTGCTCCCCGAACAGCAGGAGGTCCCGCCACATTGCCGCGCGGGCATCGGCGCGGCTGCGGCGGCGCGTCGGCGCATCCTCGTCGCGCGGCTCGATCCGGTCGTCCCACAGCGCGACGATCTCCGATGCGCGGGCCGCGAGCTGCGCGGACCGGAATTCCGCCAGCTCCGCCGCTGTTGAGGCTGCGCCGTCCTCCCAGTAGAGACCGGTGTCGCCGCGCCGCACGGGAATCTTGCTGCCGTAACGCCGCTCGATGTCGCGGAAGAAGTCGTCCGGGCGGCCGGTGACGATGCGGGGCCACGTGAACCGGCGGGCAAACTCCTGCACGTTGGCGACGATGGCCTCCTTCATAGGAGCGTTGTCCTGCCAGTCGGCGCCGTATAGCAGCGCGGTATCATACGGCCAATTCTGGGCCAAAAATGCAGGCTGATTGAGGAGCCAGTCCGACAGGCGGTGGCCCATTTCGTCGGGCCCGACATCGAAGCCGAAGCGCGTGCCGTCACCGTAGTGGTGCGCGCGCCAGTGGAGGACGCGGCTGCCGTCGGGTCCTTCCCAGTAGTAGAGCTGCGGGTACGGCGTGCCTTCGGTCCCGGAAGCGGGCAGCAGGGGCACCGCGCGCTCGGGGTTTGGACCACTGGCCAGGTACTTCACGCCGCTCGCGGCGAGCAGCATCGGGAACGTCAGCGTTTGCCCGGGCACGTCGGTGATTTGCGCGGAGGCAAAGTTCAGACCGCGTTCGCGCGCGAGCTTGCCCGCGGGCCACACGAGCCGCGCGAAGGTCTCGTGATCGAGAATGCCGGTGAGCATGTTCGCGAACAGCGCCTGCCATCCGATCTTGCCGTCACGGATCGCCTGCACCAGCGCGTCGCCCGCTTCCGGCGAGCGGTCCTCGAGGTACGACAGCACCTGCAGCGCGCACTCGGCGGTGAAGTGAAAATCCCGATGCGTGGAGGTCCACGCGAGTGCCGCGTCGAGATTTTTGCGATGGATTTCGAGCGCGCGCTCCTGCAGGTCGGTGTAGCCGACGTCGGTGTGGATCGACGGGAGCCAGTACAGCGTCCAGCGCTTCGCCGGTGTGAGGCGCAGCTTGCGCCGCGCCGCGCGATCCCGTCCCACCTCGACGTCGATTTGAAAATCGGACGGCTCCGACAGCGGGACCCAGAGTTCGCCGCTCAACGCGACGCCCTGGGGCGTCGGCAACAACCCCGCCGTGCCGACGAGCGCGCCGCGCCGGTCCGTCACGCGCGCGCGCGCGGCGGGCGCGCTGAGTCCGGACACGGTGATGCGGACCAGGTTCTTGCGTCCCTCGGGCTGCTGAAACAGCGCCGTGGGCCGGGCCTCGACGACCGGCTGCTGGTCCCTGCGCCCCCCGACTGTCATCCATCCGGCGAGCGTGGAGAGGTGGCCGAGGAATGTGCGACGATCAGAAGGCAGCATATTTCCTATAACTTAGCGCAGCTTGACTGCACCGGTCCCCTATGTACGTTTCGCCGTCGTTCAAGACCCCCGTACCTAAACAGGAGCTCGCATGAAGCGCATCGCTTTGGCTGTGGCGGTCGTCGTCATGGCTGCAGGAGCGTGCAAGAAGGCGCAGAACAGCAATGCCGCCGCCGACAGCTCGTCGATGAGAATGGCGGATTCGATGAAGATGGCACCCGCTGATACGACGCACATGATGGCTGACACGTCGAAGGCACACATGGCGGCGCCGACGCCGCCCCCGGCTGCGGCTCCGGCGAAGCCCGCGACGCGGCGTCGTCCGTAGCGTCACGAAGATTGTAGCAGGGCTCAAGCCCGGGCGCCGCCCGGGCTTTTTGTTTCCCGCACCGACCGCACGATCGCGGTGCGCGTGTCGAGCGGCGGCATCCAACCGAGCTCGCCGCGGATGCGCTCGACGGAGTACGGGTTCTCGCCGAGAATGAATGACAGCGCCGAATTCCCGAGCGCCGTGTAACGACCTGGCAGCACCAGCCGCATCACAAGGCTCCAGACTCTCACGCCGATCCGGATCACCGCTACCGGCACGGGAATCGCGAGCGGCCTGAGCCCCAACGCCTCGGCGAACGCGGCGAAGAATTCACGCTGCGTGAGCAGTGGCGCGGCATCGCGCGTGACATTGTAGGCGCGGAATCCCGGTGCGACGGGCCGGTCGAGCGCGGCGAGAATGGCGGAGGCCACGTTGCCCGCATACACGCACGACAAGTGATTCGTTCCGGGCCCGATCTGCGGCAGGAATCCGCGCCGCAGGTTCCGAATCAGGCGGCGCGTGAAAAGTACGTCGCGCTCGCCATAGATGACGTTAGGCCGGATCGCAATGACGGACATCCCGCCCTGTGCCGCTTCCTCCTGCACGAGCTGTTCTGCCGCGCGCTTCGTCCGCGCGTAGAAGTCGGAGCTGGGAAGGGGCTGAAACGGATAGTCCTCGGTGACGCCTCGTGCGCCCGCCTCGTAGACCTTCGCGCGGCCGTAGACCGCGACGGTCGAGATGTGAATGAGGCGCGCCCCCGTCCGCCGGGCGGTCTCGATCGCGAGGCGCGTGCCACCGACGTTCACACGCGTGAATTCGTCGAACGAGTCGTGCGAGGCCACGAGTGCCGCGGCGTGGATGATCGCGTCCACGCCTTGCGACGCACGCTGCCATGTATTCGAGTCGGTGACGTCGCCGACGATCGCTTCGGCGCCGAAGGCTTCGACGACCGCCCGGGAGTGTTCCCGCACCAGCGCCCGCGCGGGAGGCTGTGCACCCCGTGACCGCAGGGCGTCGAGCACATGCGTGCCGACGAGCCCGGCCGCACCGGTGACGAGAACCCTCACGCGGGGCCGACGTGCGGCGCGTCGAAGGGCAGGGCCACCACCCGGGCCTCGCGCCCAGCCGCCCGCACCGAGGCGCCAACCGGCACCTCGCGCCGCACGATGGCGAGGCCGACCCAGCGCCCGAGCACCGACCCGCCGCCGTCAGGCAGCCAGGCGATGCTGGTAACGCGCCCTACCTCGTTCTCCTCGTACGTTACCGCGCTCCACCCCGTCGCCGGCGCCGCGGGCGGATCGGCCTCGAACAGCAGGCCGCGGAGCTGGCGGTTGGCATGCCCCCGGAAATGCAGGCGGCTCACCGTCTCCTGGCCGGTATAGCAGCCCTTGGTATACGACACGCCGCCGATTTCGTCGAAGCGCACTTCCTGCGGAATCGTTTTCTCGTCGACCTCCGAGCTGAGCCGCGGCCACCCCGCGAGGATGCGCGCCAGCTCCAGCGCTTGCGACGTGGCGTCATGCGCGCCGGCGGCACGCAGCCGCCCCCGCATCGTGTCTCGCTGATCAGCGGCGAGGGTGATCTGAAAGACGAAGGGCGGCTCGGTCGCCTCGCTCGTCCGCGCGACCTCGATCGTCACACCCCCCACCGATCCTTCGATGGTGTGGTTCGGCCCCTGCGGGATCGGGATGCCTGCCGCGCCCATCACCGCAACGGCGTGCGCTCCCGCGACGCGCAGCACCGCGGTCTCGTCCGTGCGATCGGTCGCGCGCGCGAGCCGCGGCGGGACCGAGCGCTGCAAGATCAGCATCGCGCGCTCACGACCCTCCGCCGGCACGGTGAACCGCACCCGCGACCCCGCGCGCGCCGCCCAGCCATCGACCACGATCATTCCTTTGGGAGTGAGCAGCGCGCCGTAGACGAATGCGCCATCGCCCGGGTTCTCGATATCGCTCGTAAGGAGGCCCTGAAAGCAGGTGATCGCGCCCTGTCCCGCTCCCACCAGCTCAATCGTGCCGACCTCGGCAGGTGCCACGATCGCACCGGCGCGCAACTGATCGACGATTTCCGCGGGCACCGCGTCCCGCTCGAGCCGCGTCACCGTGGCGCTCGGCGCGCTGGGAAAGACATCGCTCACAGGCGGGCCAGCTCCCCGGCGCTGTGCCCGGCGAACGAATCCCAGACGAGCGTGGCACCGCGGCCCTCGAGCGTGCGCGACGGGTGATTCGTGGTGAGCATCACGCACGCCATTCCCGCGGCGCGCGCCGCCTGAAGTCCCGGCAACGAATCTTCGATGACCACACAGGCGTCCACGGCAATTGAGCGCCGGGCGTCGAAGGCCTTGTGTGCCGCGAGGTAAGCGGCGGGATCGGGCTTGCAGCGCGCGACGTCGTCCGCCGCGATGATGATCTCGAAGCTCGGGCGGAGTCCCGTCGTGCCCAGCACGTGATCGATTTCCCGGCGTAATGCACCGGACACGATGCCCAGACGGAATCGTTGTCCCGCGTCGCGGACGAATTCGGGGGCGCCTTCGACCAGCCGCAATGACGTGGCGACGAGCTCCAGATAGAGTTGTGACTTCTTCGCGACGAGGTACTTCAGCAGCTCGGACGTCACCGTGCGCTGGGCACGACGGTATGCTTCGACAAAGCCGCTGCGATCGTCCAGGCCCAGATAATCGGCGTAGTACTGTTCGCGCGTCAGCGTGATCGCCTCATCCGCGAGCACCCGCTGCAGCGCCTCGCAGTGCTGCGACTCATCATCGACCAGTACGCCGTTGAAGTCGAACAACACCGCCTCGGTCACAACGTTTCCTTGAGCCATGCCACGACGGCCGGCCAGCACGCCGTCCGCGCCTGTTCGCCCAGCACCAAGTCCCGGTGTGATAACCCGGGCGCGATTGTAAGGGTCTTGCGCGCGGCACCCACTCGGTCGACGACCTGCTGGCACGCCTTGGGCGGCGCAAATATCCAGTCGGACCCGCCGGCCACGCCGAGGTACGGCGTGTTCAGCGCCGCGAGGCCCGCAAAGTAGTCGAAGCCATCGGTCCCGAGCCATCTGCCTCGCACGTTCCACTCCATCCATTCGGCGATGATCTCCGCGGCCTCGTCTTCGTTCCCGAAGCGCAGGTAGCGCGCGGGGAATCGCCCGAGCAGCCGCGACACCGCCATCGTCGCGGCGGCGAGGGTACGCCGCACCGGCCCGAGTCGCCGCGGTCCCGGCGTGCCCAGCGTCACGATGCCACGAATCGGTGCCGCCGCCGCCACGCGCGCGAGCCAGCACAGCCCGGCGGCCCCGCCGGCGGAATGTCCGATCCAGGCGAGCGGCGCGCCGTCCGTTTCCTCTCGCACGCGGGCGACGAACGTGGGCGTGTCGTGGAGCACCCAGTCCTCGAACGTCCAGGCCCCGCGCCGCGGTTCGCGCGCGCTTTCCCCATGGTGGCGCAAGTCGGCGAGCCAGACGTCGAGCCCCGCGGCGCCGAGGAAGTGCGCCATGCCGCCGGCCGCCGTTCCGTCTGAGGAACGGAGCCAGAACCGATGGTTCGTGAAGGCGCCATGGACGAGCAGCACCGCCGGACGCCCGTCGCGAAATGCCCGCAGCCGATGCAGTGCCAGCTCGACGCCGTCCGGGGTAGTGACCCGCCGCGCGCCCCCGGTCATTCGTAACGCCCGGCGGCGCGGTAGGCGTCGTCCAGCAGCTCCACGGGATGACGTGCTCGCGCGCGAATGCCGGCGGCCGCGAGTCCCGCGCCGAGCTGCATGAGGCAGCCCGGGTTTCCGGTCGCGACGACCTGCGGCGCCGCTTCACGCAGGCGCTCGATCTTCGCGGCGAGGACGGCGCGCGACATTTCGGGCTCGAGCAGCGTGAACAGTCCGGCGGAGCCGCAGCACTCGGCGGCACCGGGGACGGGGACGAGCTCGAGCAGCGGAATCGCGGCGAACAGCTTGAGCGGCGCCGCGGCGATGCCCTGGGCGTGCAGCAGATGGCACGGCGGATCGTACGCGACGTGCAGATCGAGCGGCGCGCCGGGTGCGGGCGCGGGCGCGAACAACTCCGTCACGTCCTTCACACGAGCGGCGAACCGTTGGCTGCGTTCATCTCCCAGGAGGCGCCCGTAGTCCTTCATCAAGGCCCCACAGCCGGCGCTGTTGACGACGATCGGCTCCGCGCCGTCGCCGAACGCCGCGACGTTGGCGCGAGCCAGGTTGAGTGCGTCCTCATGCAGGCCGGCATGAGCGTGCAACGCACCGCAACACACCTGGCCACTGACTTCCTGGACGGCATGCCCATTCACGGCCAAGGTGCGTACGGTAGCAGCGTGAACGTGGGAGAAGAGGCCCTCCATGACGCATCCGCGGAATAGAAGGGCGGCGAGGGGCGGCGAGGGGCGGCGAAGGGCGGCAGGAGCAACTTGGCGAGCTTTTGCCGCCTTCCGCCGCCCTCCACCGCCCTGCGCCGCCTTTGTTGCGGCCAGCATTCCCATCGCAAACCCCAGCCGTCCCCAGCCGGCGAGCAGTCGCGGGAGTCCAGTCGCCCGCAGCACCCGCGCAAACCAATAGACCACACCGCTGACACCTGGCGTCGTCAGTGTCCACAAGGCGAGGCGTGCGAGGCGGGAGACGCCCCGTGCCGCGGTGATTCGCGCGCGCGCCGCTTCTAGCCCGTGGCCGTATTGCACGCCCGACGGGCAGACCGGTTCGCAGCCCCGGCAGCCCAGGCAGCGGTCGAGATGATAGAAGAGGGCAGGGTCGGTTGCGGCGATATCGCCGCGCTCGAGACCCCGCATCAGCTCGATGCGGCCGCGTGGTGAGTCGGCTTCGTCGCCGGTGGCAAGAAACGTCGGACAAGCTTGAAGGCAAAACCCACAATGGACACATGCGTCGAGCCCTTCGAATCCCCCTCGTCCTTCCGTCATGAGCCTTCTGTGGCGACGACGAGAGCACCTCCGGGATCGAACGTGCGGCGCAGGCCGGCGACGAGCGGGCCGACCCCCTCACGGTACGCTCCGAAGTGACCGACGGCGCCACGCAACGGCCAGGGGGCGCGCTCGAGCGTGAGCGGGACCTCGAGTCCGGCGAGCGTGCGGCGGAGCCGCTGGAGCCGATCGATGCTCGCCTCACCAGTCCAGCGGATCGCGCCGGCTGCAGGAGACGCGGAGATCCATTCGTCTCCCAGCTGATGCTGCAGCAGATCGAGCAGCTCGTCGCTCGCGGTGGGGACACCGGCGATGCGGAACGTCACGGGCCGCACTGCGAACCCTTCGGCCAGCCGCATCCAAAACGCGTGTGCCTCTTCGGCGCGGAGCGCCGTGAAGCGGCCGCCGCCGCTTGCGGCGCCGAGTCCCGCCTCGTCGGCCGCCACGAGCGCCGGCGATCCCGCGAGCCGGACGCCCAAGACCCAGCGCTCACGCCGCGCAAGCGCCGGTGAGACGAGCTCCAGTGCGGCGGGCGTCAGTCCTGCGGCTGCAATGTCTTCGCCGACCTGCGTCAGGTCTTCGCGCGCGCCTTCGAGCAGATAGGTCACGTCGGCGCGCGGCAGCGTGCGCAGCCGCAGATGCACGAGCACGATCACCCCAAACGCGCCGAATCCGCCCGCCTGCAGCCGGGTGAGATCGTAGCCCGCCACGTTCTTCATGACGCGCCCGCCGCTCTGCACCATGCGGCCGTCCCCCGTCACGAAGGTCACGCCCAGGACATGATCCTTGATCGGGCCAAAGCCGTGCCGCAACGGGCCGGCCGACGCGGTCGAGACGACGGAGCCGAGGGTGCGGCCCGCGAGACCGGGCGGATCGATGGCGAGCCAGGCCCCGCGGTCGGCGAGCTGCTGGCGCAGCTGATCGAGGCCGATCCCCGCTTCGGCCGTCGCCGTGAGGTCGGATGGCTCGATCGCGGGAATGCGGTCGAGCCGCCGCGTCGTGAGCGCGAGATCGGCGGGGGCGTCGCTGGGCAGCCAGGTGCCGGCGCCCTCGATGCGCACGCGCCAGCCCTCCTGATGGGCGGTGCCGAGCAGCAGCGCGACGGCGTCGGGCGAGCCGGGGGCGATGCGCGGGACGCGGTCGCGGGCGGCCTCTAACACCGCGCCTTCACCCAGTAACGCGGTGACTTTCTCGAGAATGGTCATCGCACAGGCTCTAATGCGGAATGCGAAATGTGGAATGCGGAATTGAAGCCTGCAGTGTCATTTCGCATTCCACATTTCGCATTTCGAATTGATGTCCACTCACGACATGCGTGCACGGGCACCACTTTGCCGGGATTCACGCGTTCGTCAGGATCAAACACGAGCCGCACGGCGTGCATCGCTCCCAGCGACTCCGCGTCGAAGATCAGCGGCATATACCGCAACTTGTCGATGCCGACACCGTGTTCGCCAGTAATCGTGCCGCCTGCCGCAATGCACGCCAGCATGATCTCGGCGCTGGCCGCCTCGACCCGCCGCTTGAGCTCCGGGTCGGTCGCGTCGAACGAGATGTTCGGGTGCAGATTGCCGTCGCCGGCGTGGAAGACGTTGCTGACGACGAGGCGGTAGTGAGCAGCGATCGTGGCGATCGTGTCCAGCACGTCAGGGAGCGCGGAGCGGGGGACGACGGCGTCCTGGACGACGAGATCGCGCGACAACCGGCCCATCGCTCCGAACGCCTTCTTGCGCCCCTGCCACAGTCGCTCGCGTTCTGCCTCGCTGGCCGCTGACCGCACCGATCGCGCCCCGGACTTCCGGAGCAGCTCGGTGACCACGTCTGTCTCCGCGATCACGGCGTCCGTGTTGCGGCCGTCGATTTCGACGAGGAGCACGGCGGCCGCGTCGCGCGGGTACCCGGCGGCGTAGACCGAATCCTCCACGGCACGGATGCAGGACTGGTCCATCATCTCGAGCGCCGCGGGCACGATGCCGGAAGCAATGATGGCGGAGACCGCCTCGCCGGCGGTCCTGAGTGCGGTGAAGTCAGCGAGGAGTGTGCGCACCGCGCGCGGCAATGCCGTAAGACGCACGGTAATTTTGGTCGCGATGCCGAAGTTGCCCTCGGAGCCGACGAACAAGCCGACCAGGTCCGGTCCCCACGGCTCGCCGCCCGAGCTGCCGAGTTCCACGACCGAGCCGTCGGCGAGCAGCACCTCGAGGGCGAGGATGTGGTTCGCGGTGACGCCGTACTTGAGGCAGTGTGGTCCGCCGGCATTCTCGGCCACGTTCCCGCCGATCGTGCACGCGCTCTGGCTCGATGGATCGGGAGCGTACTGCAGGCCGTGGGGCCGCGCGGCGGCGCCGAGTTTCGCGTTCACGACGCCGGGCTCGACGACCGCGTACCGGTTGTCCTTGTCGATTCGCAGGATCCGATTCAGCCGCGTCAGGACCACGAGCACCGAGCCTTCGTCCGCCAGCGCGCCGCCCGACAGCCCCGTCCCCGCGCCGCGCGGCACGAACGGCACGCCCAGGGCGGCGAGCAGTCGTACGACGGCGATCAGCTCTTCGCGAGTGCCGGGGAGAACGACGAGATCAGGGACGCGACGGTGAGTGGGCAATCCGTCCATCGAGTACGTCACGCGCTCCGCGCGCGCTGCACGCACGTGTTTCTCGCCAACAATGGCGGCGAGATCACGAGCCAGGACGGAGGGCATGCTATATAGTAGTCAAAAGGGGGTCAGGACAGACTGTCGTGACCCCCTCGATCTAGTGAGTTGGCGTGCTTAGGCCGCTCGCCAGAATCCTTTGAGCGCTTTTCCATCCGGCGACTCGCGCAGCTTCTCAAATGCCCGCTCTCTAATCTGACGGATCCGTTCGCGCGTGACGCCCATGAGCGCGCCGATTTTCTCGAGCGTCATCGCTTCGCTGCCCTCTTCGAGTCCGTAGTAGAGATAGAGAATCTTGCGTTCACGCGGCGTGAGGTACTTCTGAAAGATCCGATCGATGAACTCGCGCATCAACTTGCCGTCGGTGCGCTCCTCGATCTCGCCGCCTTCCTGACCCGCGAAGCGTTCACCGAGCGTTGCGGCATCCTTGTCGGTGCGATCGACCGGCGCGTCGAGCGACAGCTCCGCGGCCGTCATGCGGCGCGCGGTGCGGACGTTCTCGACACTGTCTTCGAGGGCCTGCGCGATTTCGTTGTCGGTGGGCTCGCGACCGAGCTCCTGCGACAGGTACGTCTCGGTCCGGCTCATGCGGATCAGTTGCGAGTTCTGATTGAGCGGAATGCGCACGCTCCGCGTCTGCTCCGCCAGCGCCTTCAGCACCGCCTGGCGAACCCACCACACCGCATACGAGATGAATTTGACGCCCTGATCGGGATCGAACTTCTTGACCGCCTTGAGCAGTCCTTCATTGCCGATGGCGACGAGCTCGGAGAGATCGAGACCGTGACCCTGATATTTTTTTACGTAGGAGATGACAAATCGGAGATTGGCTGTGACCAAACGCTCGGCCGCTTTTTCGTCGCCTCGTTGCACTCGACGTGCCAGGCGACGTTCTTCAGCGGGATCTTTGATGAGAGGAAGCTTTTGGATGTCTTGCAGGTATTGGTCGAAGGCTCCGGAGGGGGTGGTGCGGAAAAACGCCTTCGCCTTGCCGGCATTCGACCTCGCCATGCGCGACTCCCCTTGAAACGCGAAGTTGGTGTGGGAACGGCAGGCGAAGCCGCCGTCAGGCCACCTAAACCACGCGCCAATATAGGGTTTCCTGCAAATAGGTGCAAATAAACCCAGTTTTCCACATCACAAATTATTTGGTGTGTAGGGATTCCCCCGTTTGTCCACTATCCACAGACCCTGTGGAAAGCGGCTCCGACGGTTTATAACCGTATGTGCGGTCACTCAATCCGAAGGATTAGTTCTCGCTTGTGGAGACGTGGACAGGAATGTGGGCTACGTGTTGACCAGGACCTGACGAATCGTCGCTTCATCCACAGCGACCGTCCACCCGTGACCATCGTCACCATGCGCCGTGCCGATCGCGCGCGGCAGCGCAAGACGGATTTCACCCGCGCGCACCTTCTTGTCGGCGCGCATGGCCGCGATCAAATCGTCCACATGACTCGCATCGGGCCGCTCGACCGGCAAATGCAGCCGCTCCAGCACGGCGCGAATGCGCTGCGAGGTGCCCGCCGCCGCGATGCCGAGCGTCTCGGCGAGCCGGCCCTCGTACACCATCCCGATCGCCACCGCTTCGCCGTGCAGCACCTCGTACTGCGAGGTCGCTTCGATCGCGTGTCCCACCGTGTGACCGAAATTCAGAATGGCGCGCTTGCCCTTCTCACGTTCGTCCTGCGCCACTACCTCCGCCTTGATTTCGACCGAACGGCGCACGACGCGCTCGAGCGCCGGCGCGTGCTTTGCGAAGATCGCGGCGTACTCCTGTTCGAGAAACGCGAAGTACTCCGCATCCGCAATCGCGCCATGCTTCACGGCCTCGGCGAGTCCCGCGGCGAGCTGCACGCTCGAGAGCGAGCCGAGCAGCTCGGGGTCGGCGACGACGACGCGTGGCTGGTGAAAGGCGCCGAGCAGATTCTTGCCCGCGGGGACGTCCACGCCGGTCTTGCCGCCGATCGAGGAGTCGATCATCGCGAGCAACGACGTCGGGACCTGTACCAGTGGGACGCCACGGAGGTAGGTCGCCGCGACGAAACCGGCGAGATCGTTCACGACGCCGCCGCCGAGCGCGATCACCGCGCAGTCGCGCCCCAGATGGGCCGCGAGCATGCGGTCGGAAAGCGACGCCCAGGTATCGCGCGTCTTGTTCGATTCGCCGACTGGGAATGTGAGCAGTTCCACGTGACACCCGGCACCAGACACCTGTTTCGCGATCGACTCTCCGTAGAGTTTCCCGACATGAGAATCGGTGATGAGTGCGTACACCGCCGCGGGGCAGTACTCCGGCAAGATCTTGTCGAGCTGGTGGACAAGCCCCGAGCCGATCAGGATGTCGTAGGAGGCATCCCGCTTCTCGACGAGCGGGACGCGGATTGTCACCACGGCGTGTCGCCGCGGCCGACGAACTTGTTGACCGCGCGCGCGAGAACGAACAACAGATCGGAGAGGCGGTTCAGGTACGTGACGATCTCCGGATTCACCTTCTGGCCGCGCGCCAGCTCGACGATCGTACGTTCCGCGCGCCGGCATACCGTGCGCGCCAGGTGGAACGCGGCCGCCTTGGGAGAGCCGCCGGGAAGAATAAAATTCTTGAGTGGTGGAAGGTTCGCTTCGTGGCCGTCGATGCCCTCTTCGAGCGTCCGCACGCGTGCCCCGTCGAGGCTCGGCGACTTCAGCTTTGCTGGATCGGGCGTCGCCAACTCTGCACCGATCGTGAATAGGTCGCGCTGAATGGCCTCGAGCCGGTCGCGGTCATAGGCCCACGGGTCGAGCGCGGCCGCGAGTCCGATCGCGGCGTTCAGCTCGTCCACCTCGCCATACGCCCGTACGCGGGGATCGTCCTTCGGCACTCGGCCGCCGCCGAACAGCCCCGTCTCTCCGGCATCACCGGTTTTAGTATAAATCTTCATGAGCCTCGTGGGTACGTTACGTTCACGGGCAACGCAGCGCGAGCGGCTGCGCCGTGACGACCTGCCGCGTCGCCGCATCCACCGCCGTCGCCCGCGACTCGCGCGGCGACACGTCGGCAATCTCATCGAGCAAGAGCAGCGTGCCGCCACCCTCGCCCGTGATCGCGCCGCGCAGGGAGTAGCGGCTGGGGCCGGGAGCGTGGATCATCCCGCCCGTGAGCCTGGACCGGAGCGGCTTGATCACCCAGTGAAAGGCGCGGAGCTGGGGGTCCGTCACCGCCACACCGGTAATGAGGGCGGTGTCGCCGCCCGTAGCGACGAATCGCGTACGAAATCCCACGGCGTAGCGAGGTGCGGATGGCGCGCGCAGCGGGACGACCTCACCCGCGTCGGCCGAGCGATCGGGATCGAGCGCCGCCGGCCGGATCAGCGTCGCCCGACTCTCGGCGCGTTCGGCCACGCGGCTCACGAGATCGAGCGCGTTCGTTCGCGACATCGCGGGGCTCGAGGTTCCGGCGCCGCCCGCGAACGCCGCCGTGCTGAGCAGCGCAACGACCGTCACGTGGGAAGTCGGCGTGCTGTGTCCGGTGGCGCCGCCGGGCGGAAATGCGAACACCATCTCGGTCACAATCTCGGGAGAACCGCACGTCTCGGGCGCGTGGAACCGCGCCAGCGTGAGACGGGCGGGCGCGGCGCCGTTCGCCGAGAGGACCGTGGCGGTCCGTCCCCGCCGTGCATCGACCGCCAGCAACGGGCGCCGTTCGAGCGAGTCGGTCAGTCGGCCGCTGCCGCTGAGATCCTTGTACAGATCGCGCGCGAAGCGGTTGTCGGACACAAAGACGTGCGCTTCGCCGCCCAGGCTCCAGCCGAGGGCCGCACGTGGAGCGCTGCCGGCGCAGGCCAGTAGCCCGAGAGCGAGAACGACGCTAGAGTACGCGCGATGCAAGAGGCCAAAGATATCATCATCATCGGTGCAGGCCCGACGGGCCTGTTCGCCGCGTTTTATGCCGGCATGCGCGGCGCATCGCACCGCCTGATCGACAACCTCGATCAGGTGGGCGGCCAGCTGACCGCGCTCTATCCCGAGAAATACATCTTCGACGTCGCGGGATTTCCCAAGATCCTGGCAAAGGACCTGGTGAAGGGGCTCGCCGAGCAGGGACTACAGTGGAAGCCGCCGGTGAACCTCGCGCAAAAGGTCATCGGGCTCCGCCGCAGCGAGGAGAACGGGAAGCCGCAGTTTACGATCGTGACCGACAAGGACGAGTATCCCGGCCGGAGCGTCCTGATCGCGGGCGGCATCGGCGCGTTCACCCCGCGCAAACTCCCGCTCAAAGACGTCGATCAGTGGAACGACAAGGGGCTGCACGATCGCGTGCTGAACCTGCAGACGTTCGCCGGCAAGCGGATCCTGATCGTCGGCGGCGGTGACTCGGCGTTCGACTGGGCGGTGAACCTGCAGGGCGTGGCGAAGTCGATCGTGATGATCCATCGGCGCGACGGGTTTCGGGCGCACCAGGCGACCGTCGATCAGGTGCAGCAGCTGGCGGCCACGGGCAAGATGGAGCTGCGCACGTTCTGGGAGCTGAAAGAGATCGCCGGGTCAAGCCGGATCGAGCGCGTCACCATCTTCAACAACAAGACCAAAG
This sequence comes from Gemmatimonadales bacterium, assembly GCA_036395695.1. Classification (GTDB taxonomy): domain Bacteria; phylum Gemmatimonadota; class Gemmatimonadetes; order Gemmatimonadales; family GWC2-71-9; genus 20CM-2-65-7. Next base: position 2,495 of record DASWDA010000116.1, on the reverse strand, counting down.
CAGAAGAAACGCTGCCGATGGATTGCGTGATTCCCCAGCTCGGCTTCATCTCATCGCTCGGCGCGATCGCCGAGTGGGGGCTCGAGATCGAGAAGGGCGACATCACGGTGGCGCAGACGATGGAGACCAACATCCCCGGGATCTACGCGGCCGGCGACATCACCACCTATCCGGGGAAGCTCAAGCTGATCGCGACGGGATTCGCCGAGGCGTGCATCGCGGTCAACCAGATCGCGCACTTCTTGAATCCAGCGGCGAAGGTCATGCCTGGCCACTCGTCAAACATGGCGCTCTTTGGTCAGAAGGATGATTGAAGTCAGAAGCTGTACGCGCGCGTTAGACCTCACGCTTGGGAAGCAGACCCACCACGCACAAGATCACGGCCAGCGCGACCGCTGCCCCAGCCTGCGCGACGTACCACATGCCTGCTTGCTGCATGATGGCTGCACCCACGTGCGGGTCTAGCAGGTCACCGAGTTCCTTCCACGCAACCAGTCCAACCAGCGCCAGGGCCGGAAGCACTAGCCAGCGGCGGAACCGCGTGGCGAAAAAACCCACGGCTCCGAGCAGGACTGCGGCTCCCCAGATCGCGCGGACGCTCGGCTCGTTGTTCACGCGCGTTGAATGACGACGGCCGTGCCGTAGCACAGCACCTCGGTGGCCGACCCTTGGCGGCCGACTTCCGAGCTCTCGTATCGGACTCCCACAACCGCATTGGCCCGGAGCTCACGCGCGTGTTGGAGGAGCAGTTCGTACGCCTGCTCACGCGCTTGCTCGCACATCTCGGCGTATGCCCCGATCTGCCCGCCGACAATCTGCTTCAATCCTCCAAAGAACCCTTGGCCGATCGTTGGGGATCGCACAATGATGCCGCGGACGAGACCCTTGTATTCCGCGATGCGGTATCCCTCGATGGAGAAGGTGGTGGTTGTCAACAGTGTCTCGGGCATCTGGGCTCCTGGATAGAGTACCGACCGCCGTCAAGACGTGTGTGCTGGCGCATAATGAGGCTGATGCCAATTCCCACAACGAGCCATTGCACGAAGTACGCACTGGCCTGACCCACGGTGAGCTTGACGCCGATGTTGAGGATCATGTGATTGTGCAGCGCAAAGCCGCACACGGCGAATACGCCAATGAGGGCACCGAACCGCGCGCCAAGGGCTGCGAACCCGATACGTGAGTAATTCATCCACGCTCCACGACGTTGATTGAACGAAACTTCGCCCGATCTCGCCGGACCCGCCAACGACTCCGGCATCAGTCATCGATTGGCTCAACCCCACGCTGTTTGAGTTGCGCCAGGTGGTCCTTCATGGCCTGAAGCACTTCGGGCGGGTGCCCCTGCCAACCCGTGCACTCGCCCAGGACTCGCAGCGGTTCTCGGGAGCGGTACGACTTCGTGGGGTTACCCGGGAATCTCTTGTCCGTGAGATTGGGATCATCGGTAAACGCCCCGGTCGGTTCCACCAGGTAGATTCTGCCGGGGCCCTCGCCGCGTGCGAGCTCCGCTCCCCAGATCCCCGCGTCCAAGGTGGCGCTGAAGTACACGTAGGTTGTAACCCGATCCAACTTGCCAAAGTTGGCGGGATGGCCAGGCTTGATGAGGTCGCCCGGCGTCAGATCAGCCCGTGTACCGTGGTAGAATCGGTCTCCTGGTTTCAGGTCTGCGCGTGTGCCAGAGTAAAATCGCTGCCCGTTCATCTCATCGGTGACCACCAACTCGCTCCTCTTCTACGCTCGGGTGTGGCTAGCGTCCGCGCGGCGGCACTTGGACTATTGATGCAGTTGTTCCCACGAGTAGTGGAAGCGAAAAGAATAAGGGCGATTGGGATTCTCAGGCTTGACTGTCGCCAGCGTGGTGCGCTGGCCGGCTGGCACTTGGACGCGCAGGCGCTGGACGTCACAACTGTTCTTGATGTTTTCGCAATCGATGAGTTGCAGACCTGTGACGACGATTGGAACCGACGAATGGTTGTACACAAAGACAATCTGGCCATCGCCGCCGAAGCTCATTTCCGTCCCGGTCTCGATCGTCTCGTTCGAGGGGGCAACGAAAATGGCAACGCGATTGCTGGCGCATCCATATGCCAGCATGCCGACGATCACGAGGGCCGCAACGCGGAGTGTTTTCACGCCGCCAGCTTCACGCGCTTGTGAGGCGCCGACACAACGCGCTCGTCGATTGCGCGCCAAGACTACCCTTGGAATACGCGCGCCACTTCGTGTCCGTGCTGTCCAGCTGTACGGTGCTCGACGTCGTGCTGTCGCCCGGAAGGACCAGGACCAGCGTTTTCCTCGAGTCGAACGCAGTCAGCACACGTTGACGTAGACCGCGACAGTCGACTTCAACATGTTCCACACGGTACTCGGCTCGAACCCTGGGCCGCTGCCGATCAACATCCCACCGCAACCAGACGATAAAGGAGCCATTCCTGCGTCCGACCGCGGCGGTGTCCAAATCGACCGTCTCGCCTTCAGTGGTGAGAAGCCGC
>DASWDA010000115.1:0-9920 GCA_036395695.1 Gemmatimonadales bacterium | reverse complement strand
AGTTCGCGCGACTCAAGGCCGACGTCGAAGCGCACTTGAGCGGCCAGGAGCTGTTCGTGCGGGACGTGTACGCGAGCGCCGATCCCGCGTTCCGGCTGTCGATCCGCTTCATGACGCCGAATGCCTGGCACGCCTTGTTCGTCTACAACATGTTCCTGCGGCCGAGCGACGGGGAGCTGTCGCGCTTCGCCCCGGGATTCGAAGTGCTGCATGCGCCCGAGTTCCACGCCGATCCAGCAGTGCACGGCACGAAGTCCGGCACGTTCATCATCGTCAGCTTTGCGCAGCGTACGATCCTCATCGGTGGCACGCGCTACGCGGGAGAGCTCAAGAAGTCGATCTTCAGCGTCCTCAATTATCTGATGCCGCTGCAAGGCGTGCTATCGATGCACTGCTCCGCCAACGTCGGTACGCAGGGTGACAGCGCGCTGTTCTTCGGGTTGTCGGGCACCGGCAAGACGACGCTCTCGGCCGATCCCGAGCGGCGCCTGATCGGCGACGACGAGCACGGCTGGTCCGGCGAGGGGATCTTCAACTTCGAGGGCGGCTGCTACGCCAAGGTGATCCGGCTGTCGCGCCAGGGCGAGCCGGAGATCTACGCGACGACCGAGATGTTCGGCACGGTGCTCGAGAATGTGGACGTGAATCCGGCGACGGGCGTGGTGGATCTGGATTCGCAACGCATCACGGAGAACACGCGCGCCTCATATCCGATTCACTACATCCCAAACCACGTCCCCGAAGGCATGGCCGGCCACCCCGACCATGTCGTGTTCCTCACCTGTGACGCGTTCGGCGTCATGCCACCGATTGCCAGGCTGACGCCCGAGCAGGCGATGTATCACTTCCTGTCCGGGTACACCGCGAAAGTCGCCGGCACAGAGCGCGGCGTCACCGAGCCGAAGGAAACGTTCTCGGCGTGCTTTGGCGCGCCGTTCCTGCCCCTCCCTCCCACCGTCTACGCGAAGCTGCTCGGCGAGCGGATTGCACGGCACAACGTGCGGTGCTGGCTCGTGAACACCGGATGGACGGGCGGTCCGTACGGCATCGGGCACCGGATGGATCTCAAACACACCCGAGCAATGGTCCGCGCGGCGCTCGCCGGGCAGCTGGACGACGTGCCGACGCGCCGCGAGCCCGTATTTGGATTGGAAGTGCCGCAGCACGTGCCCGCCGTGCCCGACGCGCTCCTCGATCCGCGCGCAACCTGGAAGGACGCCGCCGCCTACGATGCTCAGGCCAAGCGACTCCTCGCCCTGTTCCAAAAGAATTTTGAGCAGTTCAACGACGTTTGAGGTAGTTCGCGACCCGCTCTGGAACAACATCCGCCTCGAGGCCGAGGCTCTTGCGATCATCGATACGCCGGCGTTCCAACGTTTGCGGTACGTCCGGCAGCTTGGTCACGCATTTCTCGTCTACCCTGGCGCGACGCACACCCGGTTTGAGCACGCCCTGGGCGCATACCATCTTGCCTGCCGCGTAACCAGGGAGCGGGAGGTTCAGGTCGCGGCCCTGCTCCATGACATCGGCCATTACCCCTTCTCCCATGCCCTCGAAGAGGCCGGCCTCCCCCCCCACGAGCGTCTCGCCGCGCGGCACCTCGGGAGCGGGCCGCTCGCCACCGCGCTCGAGCGGCTTGGCGTCTCAACGGACAGCCTGCTCAAGCTCATTCAGGGAACCAGCTCGTCTCCGCTCGCGGGGCTCGTGGCGGGGGCTCTCGACGTCGACAAGCTCGATTACCTGTCGCGCGACGCGAAGATGTGTGGTGTGCCGTACGGCGTCATCGACGTGGACCGCCTGCTCACGTCGCTCACGGTCTCGGCGGAGGGGTTGGCGCTGCATGCCAAGGGACTGGCGGCCCTCGAGTCGCTGCTGTTCGCCAAGTACCAGATGTACCGCAACGTCTACTGGCACCATGCGGTCCGCAGCGCCACCGCGATGTTCAAGCGCCTGGTGCGCCGGGCGATTGCGGCGCGCCGCGTGACTCCCGACGAGATCGCCATCGCGACCGATGACGCACTGAGCCACGAGCTGCTGCAGCACGACCAGACGGGTCTGGCGCGCGCGCTACGCGAGCGGCGACTGGCCAAGCGCGCGCTCGACATCCCCGGGACTGAGCTCCCCGCCGAAACGCACGACTGGCCGTCGCGCGACCCCGATTTGCTGGAGCGGGTGGAGGAGCGGCTGGCCCGCGAGGTGGGGCTTGGGGCCGATCAGCTGTTTCTCGACTTCCCGTCGAAACCCGAAATGTTCGACGTGTCGTTGCCGGGTCTCGGCAGCCTCGGGCTGCCGCGCGTCGCAGGAGAGCTGCATCGCTCGGCCCAGCGGTTGCGCGTATTCGTGCTCGAGCATGCGGAGATTCCGGCGCGGGCCGTGATCGAGTTGGTGACGTTGCCGCGGGAAGAGGTCGCGGCGCGGCTTGTGACTGGCGGGCCCCTGACCAGGGGGTGACGTTCAGCGCGGTCGCGTCTTGGTTTGCTGCGTGTCGTTCTCAGGCGGCGGGGCATCGACCGAGTCGATCCGCACGAGGATCGCCGTAATGTTGTCGAGCCCGCCGTGGCGGTTGGCTTCCGCGATCAACGCATCCACTTCGTCCTGCGGCATCCGATCCGGCGCGAGCAGCTCCGACAGTTGATAGTCCTCGAGCATGCCCGTCAAACCATCCGACGCCAGTAAGAAGAGGTCGCCCGGCTTGACCGTGCCGGCATAAATGTCCGGCATGACGTCGCTGTTTGCGCCGACGCAGCGGGTGATCACGTTGCTGTAGGGATGCGTGCGGGCCTGCTCAGGCGTCAAATACCCGGCGTCGACTTGCTCCTGCACGTAGGAGTGGTCCTTCGTGAGCTGGCTCAGGCGGCCGTCGCGTAGCAGATACGCGCGGCTGTCGCCGACCTGTCCGATCAGAAACCGCGTTTCGTACAGCGTCAGTGCGGTCACCGTCGTCCCCATACCACGCTTGTCGTGCTCGGTCAGCGTACGCTGGAAAATCGCGCCGTTGGCGGTGCGGATCGCGGAGCGCATCCGTTCCGCAACCTGCTCATCGGTCAGGCCGCGCATCGAGTGGATCTCGTCGACGACGATGCGCACCGCCATGTCGCTCGCGACTTCTCCCGCCGCATGGCCCCCCATGCCGTCGGCCACGACAAAGATCCCCCGGTCGGGAATCATGCGGAAACTGTCCTCATTCCCCGACCGGATGACGCCGACGTCGGTGCGACCCGCGGAAGTGATGTGCACGAAGCGCGAGATCCCTAGATGAACACCCAATAGACTAGCCCAATGATCCCGAGAAGAAGTACTGCTGCACTGCCTCCACACCCCTTGCCCTTCTTTTCCTGCGCGACTGGCGCTTTGGCTCCAGCCTTCGGCTTTGTCGGTGCCGGTTTGGCCGCAGCGGGTTTCGGGGCTGCCGGCTTTGCGGCCGCGGGAGACATGACCATCTGCTCCATGACGCGCGTGCTCCCACCCTTCGCCACGCCTGCCGCGTCATCGGTCGGCTCGAACACCAGCGCGACATCCCCGAACCGAACCGTGGCGCCGGGCGCCAGCGGGGCATCGCCCTTGATCTGATCGCCGTCGATGAACGTGCCGTTCGTCGAATCGAGGTCCACAAGTATCCATACGCCTTCGCGTCGTTGCAGCTTTGCGTGGCTGGTGGAGACTGATTCATCGGGTATGACGAGGTCGTTGTAGTCGGCCCGGCCGATGTTGACGACGGGCGTCTTCACGCTGAGCCGTTGGCCTTTGAGCGCGCCGCCGCGAACGAGGAAACTCGCCAAGGGAGTGCCGGACGGCCGCGGCGCCGCCGGGACGCCATGCACCGTCTCCCTGAGCTTGGGGCTCTCGCCCTTGGTCGGAGGTGCCGGCGGTGGGGCTGCGGCCGGCGCCGGCTTAGGGTTTTCCGGAGGGGGGGGCGGTGGGGCCGGGGCGGCGGTGTCGGCGTAGAATCGAAACTTCTCTTCGCCGATCGTGATGACGTCGGCTCGGGCGAGCAACCGCTGCCCTTCGACGCGCGCATCGTTCACCGACGTCCCATTGGTGCTGGAGTCGACCAGCAGGTAGCCCTTGGGTGTCTGCACGATCTCGGCGTGGCGGCGCGAGACGTCCTTGCCTGGAACGACCACGTCACAGGAAGCGTCGCGGCCAAAGACGAGAGACGCGCCCGCGATCGCGTATTCGCGGCCATCGGTCAAGGACACGACACGCCCGCCGGTGCCGACGGTCACCTTGCCACCCTTTGCCTCGGCTTTGGCCTGGGCCATCGCCTGCGGAACGCTCATCGCCTGGACGTACTGCGTGCTCCCGCTCCGGCGCTCATCGACAAACGTCAGCTCCTGGCCGCCCATCTCGACCTTGTCGCCATGCAGCAGCGGGGTGGGCTCGGCACCCAGGCGGACGCCGTTGATCCGGACTTCAGCCTCCGGAACTGCCTTGGTGATTACGACTTGTCCGTCCGGAAGGGATTTCAGTTTCGCGTGTCTGGGGAGAATGCCGGGAAATGCGAGCGGGATGGCGCTGCCGGCATCTGCACCGAGCAGCACTTCTCCTTGCGGGAGTGTGAATCTCCGCCCGCCCATTTCAAGCAACGCCATGTAAACGCGCTCCCGTATCTTTGGCCAGGCCGGGAAGTTACGCCCGGGCGTGTAACCGGGCAAGGAAGCAGCAGTTACGTGAGCCCCACCGATTCTTCACGCCCGACAAGGCCGCGCCGCAGCCAGTACCAGAAGATCAGCGAGCCGACGATCACGGTCGCGTAGCTGTTGATGAATCGCCAGATCAAGGTGTAGCTCGGCGTCAACTCGCGCGGAACGTAGAGCGACATCACCGCGGCGGAGGTGAGCTCCGCCAGTCCCGACCCCCCGGGTGTGGGCGCGAAATATAGAAGGAAAGAAATCAGGGTCTGCAGCAGCAGAATATCGGTAAAGTCAGCCGGAATGCCGAGGATCCGCAGGGTGACGTAGCCGGCCAGGAGCTTGTTGGCGTGCGACGGCGCCGAGATCACGATCGCCATGAGCAGGGTCAGCAGTCCTTTCGGCGACCCGAAGGCGACCATACAGTCGTGCGCGCGGTCCACGCCGCCCGACAGCTTCTCCATGCGCTCGGCGGCTTTCGGGCTCCGGCGGCCCAAACGAACCGCCAGGCGCTGGATAACGCGTTTCACGACACCTGGAAAGAAGATGGCGGCCAGCATCAGCAGGCCGATAAAGCCGAAAATCGTGAGACTCGTCTTGAACAGGTCGTAGAGGGTGATGCCGAGCACGAGCCCGTGCTGGGCAAGCGATTTGCCGGCTCCGAAGAACACCGCCAGCGGTCCGGCGATTGCGAAGAACCCTACGGTGGCGATGAAAGTCACGAAGATCGAGCTGAGCGCCACCGGGACCGGGACGCCAGCGCGCTTCATGACCCACAGCGACATCGGGGCGGAGCCGGACTGAAACGGCGTGAGGTAGGCCCCCCAGGCTCCGAATCCCCCGGCGAGCACCATGTCGCGCAGCTTGACGCCCGGATGCACATAGCGCGTACACACCCAGAGCCGCAACCCGCCGCCGAACCAGTCCATGGACGCGAGCACCAATCCGACCGGCAGCCAAGCCCAATGGAGGTGCCCGAATGGCGCAAGAAACACGTCGGCTCGATCGCCGAAGCGGATCAGGTAGTACCCGACGAGGATTGCGACTCCGCCCAGGGAGATGAGGGCAAACAGCTCTAGGCCACGACGAAGCAGCCGCGGAGTCAGGGCGAGGGCCATCCGACGGCCAAAGCTGTTATTTTTGGGGGTTATGCGCCATCCCCCCGAGCGCGTCGTTCTCCGCAACGTGCGCCAGCACAATTTGAAAGGCATCACGGTCGAGTTCCCGCGCCGGGCCCTGTCGGTCGTCACCGGGCCTTCGGGATCGGGGAAGAGCTCGCTCGCGTTCGATACGCTCTACGCTGAGGGTCAGCGCCGCTACATCGAATCGCTGTCCACGTACGCCAAGCAGTTCCTCGAGCGCATGCCCAAGCCGCTGGTCGACGCGATGGAGGGACTGTCCCCCGCCGTTGCGATCGAACAAAAGAATCCGACCACATCCAGTCGTTCGACCGTCGGGACCGCGACCGAAATCGCCGATTTCCTGCGTCTGTTGTGGGCGCGAGCCGGGACGCAGGCGTGTCTGCAGTGCGGCCGCGACGTCAAACGCGATACCGTGCAGGAGGTGGTGGATGCCGTTCTAGACCCGAACGGGAACGGCAATGCAAGTGTAGGGGCGCAGCATGCTGCGCCCCTACCCAACGGGGACCCGCGTCACGACTCAATCGTTGTGGCTTTCCCGCTGCCACAATCCGCCCAACGTCCCGACGTGGAAATCGCGGCGCAACTGCGCGCCGCTGGATTTGTGCGCGCGCAGGTCGACGGCGACGTGGTGCGCCTCGATGAAGAGGGAGCGGAACAACGGGTTCGTGCGGGGAAGGATGTCCTGGTCCTGGTTGATCGAATCGCCGCGACAACCGAAAACCGCGGTCGCCTCGCCGAGGCTATCGCTACGGCATTCAGCGAAGGTGAGGGCGTGGCGCTGGCGCTGAACAATGGCGACCGGCGCCGTTTCTCCGAGCACCCCGCCTGTTCGGCCTGCGGCTGCGCCGCGCCGGTGCTGACGCCATCGCTCTTTTCCTTTAATAACCCGCGCGGCGCATGCCCCAGCTGCAACGGCTTCGGTGCGGTGCTCGAGTACGACGAGTCCTTGATCGTTCCCAACCCGAGGGCGTCACTGGCCGATGGCGCGCTCGATCCGTGGACCAAGCCGCGCTACGAAGGACGGCGGCGCTTGCTCCGCGAGACCGCTCGTGCACGCGGCATTGGGCTGGATGTTGCGTGGAAAGAAATTGGCGCGCGCGATCGACAGTTTCTGCTCCACAACAAGGACGGCCGCTACCTCGGGATCTTTCCCTTCCTCGAGCGGCTCGAGGAGAAGCGCTACAAACAGTACATCCGCGTATTCCTGCGGCAGTACCAGCTCGCGAAAACGTGCCCCGGATGCGGCGGCGCGCGGCTGAAGCCCGAATCACTCGCGGTGCGGGTGGCGGGCAAGACGATCGCCGAAGCGGCGGCGCTGACCGCCGCCGATCTCGCCGCCTGGCTCGAGCAGCTGACCCTCCCCGCGTTCCAACAGACCGTGGCGAACCACATCCTGGGCGAGCTGCGCGCACGCGTGAGCTTCGTGAACGACGTTGGGCTCGGCTACCTCACGCTCGACCGGCTGACGCGCACCCTCTCGGGGGGCGAAGCGCAGCGCATCGCGCTTTCGAATGCGCTCGGCGCGCATCTCGTCGACACCCTCTACGTGCTCGACGAGCCGTCGATCGGCCTGCATCCCGCCGATGTCGATCGATTGCTCGGCTTGTTGCGGCGCTTGGCCGACGCCGGCAACACCGTCGTTGTGGTCGAACACGATCCCGCCGCCATGCGTGCCGCCAGCTGGATGGTCGAGCTCGGGCCGGCGAGCGGCGAAGCGGGTGGCCAGCTCGTGTACCAGGGCCCGGCAGCGGCGGTCCGCGAGGCGGGCACACTCACGGGTCAGTATCTGTCGGGCGAAAAGCGCATCGGCGTCCCATCGGCACGGCGGCCGGCGGTTCGCTGGCTCGACGTGAAAGGCGCGACGCTCCACAACCTCAAGGGCGTCGACGTGCGCATTCCCCTGGGCACGCTCACGGCGGTGACGGGGGTGTCGGGCTCGGGGAAATCGACGCTCGTGCATGACGTGCTCTATCGTCAGCTGGAGGGGCGGCTGCATGGCGAGCACAGCGCCAAGCAACACCTCGGCGAGCCGGTGGGAGCCGTCGCCGCACTCAAGGGATGGGAGCATCTCGAGGACGTCGTCCTCATCGACCAGGCGCCGATCGGGCGTACGCCGCGGTCCAACCCCGTCACCTACGTCAAGGCCTTCGACGAATTGCGCGCGCTGTTCGCCAATGAGGCGCTGGCGCGCGCCCGCGGCTACGGGCCCAGCACGTTTTCGTTCAACGTCGCGGGTGGCCGCTGCGAGGGGTGCGAGGGCGCCGGCCACGTGCTCATCGAGATGGTGTTCCTCGCCAACGTCTTCGTGCCGTGCGAGGTGTGCGGCGGCTCGCGCTTCAAGCGTGAGGTGCTCGACGTAAAACTCCAAGGCGCCAATATCGCGAAGGCGCTGGAGTGGACGGTCGATCAGGCAATCCAGCGGCTGCATCGCCATCCGCGGCTGGCGCGAAGTCTGTGGTATCTCCAGCAGGTGGGCCTCGGCTACCTGCGGCTCGGGCAGCCGGCAACGACGCTGTCGGGCGGCGAGGCGCAGCGCCTGAAGATTGCCCGGGAGTTGGCGCGCACGAAGGGGGCGAGGAGACTCTACATCCTCGACGAGCCGACGACCGGCCTGCACCTGGACGACGTCCGCGTGCTGTGTCGGGTACTCGATCGGTTGGTAGATGCCGGACATACCGTGCTCGTGATCGAGCACAACATCGACGTGATCAAGCGCGCGGATTGGGTGATTGACCTGGGGCCGGGGGCTGGGGATCAGGGAGGGCGGATCGTCGCGGCGGGCACACCGGAGGACGTCGCCCAGGTAGCGGAGTCAGCGACCGGAAGATACTTGCGGGATCTGGCGTGACGCGGCGTCGCGCCGATCTGCTGTTGATCACCGCCGCGGCGGTGTGGGGCGTGAGCTTCGTCGTGGTGAAGGACGCGCTGACGTCGGCGTCGCCCCTGTTCTTTCTGGCGGCGCGCTTCACGATCGCGACAATTGTGCTCGCGCCGTTCGTGAATCTGCGCGGCGGATTCTCGCGTGGGGAGCTGCGCGCGGGACTGATCCTCACGCTGCTCCTGGCGTCCGGGTTCGCGACGCAAGCCTACGGATTGCAGTACACGACGCCCGCGCGCTCCGCATTCATCGTCGCAATGTCGTCCGTGTTGGCGCCGTTCATCGCACTCGTCGTGCTCAAACATCGCACCGGCTGGATGGTATTCCTCGCACTCATCATTGCCGGTGCGGGGATCTACTTCCTCACCGCCCCCGACGCGGGAGGTCTCAATCGCGGCGACCTCTGGACGCTGATTACATCCGTAGTATTCGGAGGCCACATCGTCGCGGTGTCCGAATTCTCGAAGCGCTACGGCGCGCGGCGCCTGGTCTGGCTCCAGCTTCCCGGAACCGCGATCGGTGCGGCGGTCGCGGCACTGCTGCTGGAGAATCTGCGGTTCGAGTGGTCGGTAGGTCTCGTTGCAGCGCTGCTGTTTCTCGCCATCATGTCGACTGTCGTGGCGCTCGTGTGGCAGTTCCGGGCGCAGCGCGAGATGTCGTCGGCGCGGGCGTCACTGATCTTCTGCTTCGAGCCCGTGTTCGCAGCGTTGACGTCCCGGCTCTTTTGGGGAGAGACGTTCTCCGTCTCGCAGGGGGTGGGCGCCGGGCTCATATTCGGCGGTATGGTGTTGGCAGTGATCGGCGAGGCCCGTGTGGAGGCAGAGTCTTCTCTGTAACAACCGCAGTCTCTATATTTCGCGCCTCTTCCCGAGTAGCTCAGTTGGTAGAGCAGCCGGCTGTTAACCGGCGGGTCGCAGGTTCGAGTCCTGCCTCGGGAGCTTTCCTCAAGTGCTACCAGCAGCCTGATAACGAAACGCTTCCCGCCGTCATGAGCGAGGAGCGCAAGCTACCGAGAAGTAGGAGGCATTCGGGGTAGAAACCGACCCCCGACGGCCCCCGGTTCGGTAAGTAGTCGGGACGGCGGGATTTGAACCCGCGACCCCCTGAGCCCCATGCGAATCGCTAAGGGGGCGGAGTTACGACACCAAGTAGTAACTACGCGATGTTCTGGGCATCGGTGTCGTAACAGAGGGACCGAAGATCAACCGACTGTCGTGAGAAACTCACAGCATTACTCAGAGCACGCGACCTCCTGAAAGCTGCTCCAGG
>DASWDA010000114.1:0-12519 GCA_036395695.1 Gemmatimonadales bacterium | reverse complement strand
GCCACGCCGTCCTGGCCGACTTCGGCGTGGCGCGCGCCTGTTGCGATGCCGAGGACGGTGTGACGGAAGTCGGTCTTGCCGTCGGGACGCCGGAGTACATGAGTCCGGAGCAGGCGAGCGGCGACGCAGAGTTGAGCGCCGTGAGTGACGTCTACAGCCTCGCCTGCGTGGTCTACGAAATGCTGGCGGGCGAGCCGCCGTTCCGCGGCAACACCTCGCGGGCGGTGATGGCGCAGCATGTCACCGCGGCGCCGCGGCCTTTGCGCGCGGGCAGCACGACGCGGCGCTGGTGGAGGGCCACACGGCGCTCGAGCTGGATCCCGCTTCCGTGTCCATCCGGCGAGCCGTTGGATGGCTGTACTACTACGCGCGTCGCTTCGACCAGGCCCGCGAGCACCTGGCGCGCGCCATCGAGATGAATCCAACGGCGGTCGAGAGCTATCGCATGCTGGGGTCCACCCTGGCGCTCCAGGGCGACGGCGCTGAGGCGGAGCGTGTGTTGCGCGAGGCGCTGACGCTCGAAGGAGCCGCGGCGTACTCGAAAGCGACGCTGGGATGGCTGCTGGCGCGGTCCGGGCGGCGCGAGGACGCCCTCGCGCTGCTGCGTGAGCTCGACGCCGCGCGCGCGCAGGGGTACGTATCGCCGGTCGCCTTCGCGATTCTGCACATCGGCCTGGGCAACCTGAGCCAGGCGCTCGATTGGTCGGAGCGGGCGTACGACGAGCGGCGCGGCTGGCTCGCGTACGTGAACGTAAACCCGATATTTGACCCGCTGCGCAACGAGCCGCGCTACGCCGCGCTGGTGCAACGAATGCGTCTGTAGGGAGGTCGCTAGGCCTTCAAGGCCGGTGCCCCGGCCAGAAACTTCTCTATCGCGTCGTTCCCCACAGTCGGCCGGACGTGCTCCAGGACAATGCGGCCCAGCCGCGGCACGTCCTCTTTCTTGAAACCGGCCGCGGCCAGGGCTGCCAGCAGCGCCGTGGGTCCCGCGATGCCGATCATTTCACCCGTCCGCGCGCCGCTCATCAAGGCGCGGCCCATGTAACTCTCGAGATTCGGGACCGCGGCACGCACCTTCTCGAACGTCGCCTTATCCACCACCATCCGCATCGCCATCAGAATGGCGCCAATGCCCTTTTCAGCCTGGCCGGGCTCCACTTCGAGGTTGGCGACGATCAACTCCACCAGATCCATGAGGCGAACATAAAAGCAAAAGCGAGGACATGCAAAAACTAGGCTGTAGACGCACCGCGGTCCTCAGTCTAACGTCAGCGGGACAACCCGAGCGAGGATTGTCCCGTTGACGAACGACTCAGGCCCGCGGTGCGTCTGTTGCCTAGTCTTTGCAGGTCCGCGCTTTCTATTGGCCCACAGTGAAGTCAATTCGCTTAAGCACGTTGCCGGCCTCGTCTCGAATCTCGACGTGCCATGCTCCCTTGGCGTCGGCCGGGATCGTCTTACGGCTCCAGCTCCTCCACGGTGATCCTCCGATCATCAGCGGAACGTCGCCGACCTGATCGTCCCCGTGGAACCACACGTGATGCAGCGTCTGGCCATTACCGCTGGTCACGCGCATCCACAGCACGACCGAGCCGACGCTGTCGGAAAACGCGGTGCCGCTATCCTGGGGTGCGCGGTCGACCACTGAGCGCGCCAGCACCGCTTCGACGGTCGCGTTGCTGGCCGGAGCCGCCGCGGCGGGTGGTGGTGCCGCGGGGCGAGCGGTCGAATCCTGTGCGGCGAGTGAGCCAACCAGGCCCAGTACAAGAGCCGGCGTGAGTACCGCTTTCATGTGGACACTCCCTGATTGAGTTGAGCACGTTCCGCGCGGCGGCTGCGCCGTTCCAGCCAGGCGCCGAGCACCGCGGCGATGAGACATCCCAAAACCGTCCCGGCCATTTGAAAACCGATCTGATACTCGAGCTGCATCCAGTGGCATTTGGGGGCGAAGATCGGGCCGACGAGGCGTCCGCACGTGTTCTGCGAGAACGCGAATCCCCAGCTGGCGCCAAGACCGAACACCAGTGGGAGCAGCGCGATGAAGAAATGGCGGAGCTGGAGCTTCATCGGCCACGCTCGATATGCCAGCGATCTATCACGCGACCTCCTTCGATCACCACGTATTCGTCGAAATGCGCCTCTGTCAGGCAGGAATGGTTGGGCACGATCTCGACGTGCTGCCCGACCTTGAACTTCCCTTCGATCGCCGTGGGGGCCGCAGCGCGAACCACGCCGTGCTCCTGCGAGACAGACGCGACGGTAAGCTCCGGATGATCCTTCACCGCGCCGAACGCCGTCTCGAGTCCCAAATGCCCAGGTCCCAGATCCTTCGAGAGGGACAGTGCGCCGGCGTCAACGACGAAATGCGATGCCCCCGGTTGGTGCGATACGACGGTCGCCAGGACCGAGACCGCGACGTCGCGCGGCTCGCAGCATCCGATGAGCACCATGGTCCGGTCATAGAAGATGTAATTCCCGGGCCGAGCTTCTGTGACGCCCGTCAAGTCTTTTACGGCCGCCATCGCGGGCGTCGAGCCGACACTGACCCCGCGGACGGGTAATCCGTCTTTGCGCAGGAGTTCGGCGAACCAGGCCATCACCTGCCGTTCCTGCTCGGCGATCTGGGCCGCCTCGGTCCTGTTCCGCGTGTGATAGGCATGTCCCGAGTGACTCAGAATACCGTCGAAGCTGAGCCCGCGTTCCGCGCCAAGCTCCCGGGCCACGTCCAGGCCGTAGCGGGATGCCGGGTCGACACCGGCGCGGTGATAGCCGCAGTCCACCTTGAGCCAGACATGCAAGCCGCTGCCCGCCAGCGCCTTCGCCGTCTCGAGATCATCGAGAATCACCCGCAGGGTTGCCCCCCCGTCTTGGGCGATCTGTTGTACGTGGCGTACGTGCGACAGATCGAGCGGGAATGCCCAGGTGAGGTCGGTGAATCCGGCCCGCGCGAAGGCTTGCGCCTCGAACAGCGTGGAGACGGTGATTCCCTTTGCACCGTGCGCGAGCTGCCGGCGCCCCAGCTCGAGACACTTATGGGTCTTGATGTGCGGCCGGAGCGACACGCCGAGCTGGCGAGCCCGGTCGGCCATGTGCTTGAGATTTCGCTCCATCACATCGCGATAGAGCAGCAGGGCGGGGGTTTCGATGTCGAGCATCATGTTCTGCGCACCAGCACGCGCGCCTTGTTGCCGATGGGTAGAAGGCGAAACAGGGTGTATTTGAGCGGGTTGATCGAGTAGGTCTCCCAGACCTCCAGCTGCAGGCCTGCTTGCTGCGCCGCGTAGGCGAAGGAGGCGCGGCAGAACTCCTGCACGTGTGCTTCGACATAGTCGGGCGCGTAGTGGCGTCGATGGATGCGCAGCTTCTCGAGCAGCCGGCGCAGGCCCATATCGAATGCGTCGATGTTGGGGAATTCGAGCACGCCCACGCCGTTCCGCTTCAGCAGGTCGCGGATCTTGCGCAGCGCGCCGACGGGATCCGGCAGGTGCTCGAGCACGTGCGTGAGAATCACGCAGTCCCACGATTCATCGGCGTCTTCGTACGTCGTGATATCCGACGTCACGACGTTGAGACCCAGGGTGTCGCGCACGACCTGGGTGTGTTCCGGAAACAGCTCCACGCCCTTGACGTCCCACCCGTCTTGGCGCGCCAGCCAGATGACCGTTCCGTCGCCGCACCCGAGATCCAACATGCGGCCTTTCGACTTCGTGTGTCGCTGGATGAAGGCATACGTCTGGCGATGTCCGCGGTTCTGCCGCGTCGGGGCCTGTGGATCGACGCGTGAGAGAATGTATTTCTCCTGATTGACGCCGATACCGCGGGTGTCGCACACGACCAGCCGGCAATTGCGGCAGCGATAGTAATGAATGTGCCGGCGATCGCCCTGGGTGTAGAACAGCCACAGGTCCTTCGAGCCACACACCTTGCACGTCATCTATCCATCGATGCGGCGGCCCGTCACCTCCACCCGCTTCATACGCTCGATCCGTCCCGATCCGCCGACGAACGCCGACGCCACCCAGCTCGTCACGCTCACGATGACGGCGCCGAGCGTCGCGGACCACAGTCCCGCGATGTGAAAACCCGGAACGAACCACGCGACGACTTCCAGCGATAGGCCGTTCACGACCAGGAGGAAGAGCCCGAGCGTCAGCAGCGTCAGGGGCAGCGTGAGCACGACGAGAATCGGTCGGATGATGGCGTTGACGACGCCAAGCACCAGGGCGGACACGATCAGGGCACCGGTACCTGTGATCGTGATGCCCGGGAGCAGTTGATCGGCGATCCACAGTCCCAGGGCGGCGATCAGGAGTCTGACAACGAAGCCTCTCATGGCGCGGAAGATAACCGCGGTGCCCGTCCCGCGACGAAACGGGCCGTCATGCCGGGGCGTGCCTGCACGCCGAGCTTGGAATCGAGCAGAATCGCGCCGCTCATCGAATCGCGGCCCGCCCAGGAGAGCGACAGCCCGGCAAATGGTCCGAGGTCCGCCGGCCACCCGCTCACGATCGCCTGCTCCGGCTGGCCGAACCAGCTGACGGCAAGCGTCTCGGCCCGCGGCGCACGGAAGACGATGTGGCCGCGGAACGCGCACTCGCGACCGAGGGGCACCGTGCCGCTGTCCAGGGTGATGTCGCCCAACCGGAAGCGATCACTCATCGCGGGCGCGTCGGGGAACGTCAGCGAGTCTCCCCGGGCGACGACCCAGTGACCAGCGTAGGGCCGGGAGTAGCGGCGCAGACGGTCGAACTGATGACCGGAGCAGGGGTTGGGCGGTCCGCACGCGGCGACCACGACCAGCGCGCCGCACATCACGGCGCGCATCAGAACTCCGTTGTATCCCTCGCCACCGTGTCGCTGCTGCGAATCCGCGCGCTCATGGAGTCGGCCGCGTTCATCGCGCGTCCGACGGCACGCGCGTTGGGGATCTTCGAGTTCGCAAGGATACTGTCTTTCTGGCGCTCGGTGAGCGTATCGCGGTTGACCGTTTGACTCGATTTGCCCGAGCCGCAAGCCGCCAGAATGCAGAGCGGAACCAGCCAGAGGATTGATTTCATGGCTCGCAACGTTAACAATCTCCCCTGCGGTTGCAACTCACAATGCTTCCAAGGGAGAGACCATGCGACGTTTGGCGATTGTCCCTGCGCTCCTCGTGCTCGCGGCATGCAGCCAGCCATCCATCGCCGACCGCCTCGTGGCAGGCCACTGGGTTGACCTCACGTACGACTTCGACTCGACAACCATCTATTGGCCGACCGCGCAGCCCTTTCACCTCACCGTCGTCTCGGCGCAGCGGACGCCCGGCGGGTGGTACTACGCGGCGAATAACTTCAGCGCCGCAGAACACGGTGGCACACATCTCGATGCCCCGGTGCACTTCATAGAAAAGAAACACACCACCGATCAGATTCCGCTGAGCCAACTGGTTGCGCCTGCCGTGGTGATCGACGTGCGCGGGAAAGCCGACTCCAGTCCCGACTATCGCGTGCACCAGTCAGACATTACGGCCTGGGAAGCGACGCACGGTGATATCCCGGAGGGCAGCATCGTGCTGATCCGTACGGGTTGGGGTACGCGCTGGCCCGATCGCGCGCGCTACCTCGGCACCACGAAAACGGGCCTGGTGGGCGTCGCGCAGCTGCATTTTCCCGGTCTGGACCTCGATGCGGCCCGCGCGCTCGTCCGCCGCAGGATCAGCGCAGTGGGAATCGACACGCCGAGCATCGATTACGGCCAGTCGACGACGTTCCAGGTCCATCGCCGGCTGTTCGCCTCGAACGTGCCGGCGTTCGAAAATGTGGCGCACCTGGAGGGATTGCCGGCCACCGGAGCGTTCGTGATCGCGCTGCCGATGAAAATCAAAGGCGGCAGCGGCGGCCCGCTGCGGATCGTCGCGCTGCTGCCGTAGGGAATTGCCGCACAAGGGCGTGAAGCGGAGGTGGGCGGCGTCGGGCGCGTTTCGCGCGAGGGTGCCCGGCGGCACATATCTCCCGAGAGTCTTAGACGTTGCGGTTTCGTGTGCCCGCCGAGCGCCCTCGCGCGGCGCGCCCAGCCGCCCACCCCCGCTTCACGCCCTTGAGTAGTTTTTTCCTTACGACGCCGGCATGCCCTTCCGCAGCACGTCTTCCATCACGTCGCCAAAGCGGTCGATCTCCGCGAGCGTGGTGTAGACGTTCGGCGTGATCCGCAGGCAGTTGAACTCGGGATGGGCGATCGGCGTCACAATGATGCGATGCCGGTCGAACATGAAACCCGCGAGCTTGCCGACATCGAGTGACCCCGGCGTGAACGAGGCGAGCCCGCAGGACTGCGCCGGGTCGTACGGCGTCAGGAGCTTCACGCCCGGCACGCGCTCGAGCCGCTTGGCCCACCGGTCGCGCAGAAACCGCAGCCGCGCCGCCTTCCGCTCGGGCCCGATGCCGTCCAGAAAATCCAGCGCTTCGACGATCGCGTTGTGGTTCGCCGCCGGGTGTGTGCCGATCTCCTCGAACTTGCGCACGTTCTCGTTCATCTCGGGCGGCGCCGCCATCATCGGCCAGATCTTCGCGATCTTGGACTTCCGCACGTAGAGGAACCCGGTGCCGATCGGCGCCGTGAGCCACTTGTGCAGGCTGGTGCCGTAGTAGTCGCAGTCCAACTCATCGCGTGTGAATGGGAAATGCGCGTAGGCGTGCGCGCCATCCACGATCACTTCGATGCCGCGCGCCCGGCCCAGTTGGCAGATCTGCTTCACCGGAAAGATCTGCCCGGTGAGGTTCGTGATGTGGCAGATGTGGATGACCTTCGTCCGCGGCGTGATCGCGGCCTCGATGCGGCGTGCCAGGTCATCTTGCGACGGCGGCGGGACGGGGAAGGTGATCTGTTTCAGGACGATCCCCTCACGCCGCTCGCGCTGCTTCCACGTCGTGATCATGCGCGGGTAATCCTGGGTCGTCGTCAGCACTTCGTCGCCGCGCTGCAGCGGTAGCCCGAGCTGCACAATCTCCAGCGCCTCGCTGGCGTTGCGCGTGATGGCCATCTCTTCCGGATCACAGCCGAAGTTCGCGGCGAGCCGGCGGCGCACCGCTTCGATCTCGGGCTCGATCCAGCCCCACATGGTGACCGCCGGCGCCTGGTTCGATACGGCGAGGTAGCGCTGGAACGCCGCGTTCACGACCCGCGGGCTGGGCGCGACGCCGCCGTTATTCAGGTTGATCATCCCGCGATCGATGTCGAATGCGGCTTGGATTTCACGCCAGAAGTCTTCATCCTGCGCGACGTCCACCGGGTTGCGGCCATCGACATGGCGCATGGCCGGGAGGATGCGCGCCAGCGCGTCGCTCTTCAACGCGGGAATGGTTGCCGTGGCGGCGAAGAGCGAACCGAGAAAGCGGCGGCGAGTGGTCATGGAGCCTCGTGAGCGTCGACGGATGAGACTAGGTAATAAAGCAAAACTCCCCGCCCGGCCAGAGCCGGACGGGGAGTTGTCTTGCTGCTGCGGGATTAGAGACCGGCGAACGTGCCCACCGGTGCGAACAGGTTGGACACCGTGTCGCCAAAGTGCTCGAAGGCATCGAACAGCGCCCCCAGCGCGGTCAGGTCTGCGGCTGTCAACGGCTCGCCCCCCGCATCGACCCACAGCGCGGTGGCGGGATTGCCGCTGATCGAAGCCACCGGGTGGCCGTCCACGTACACGGTGACGCTGACGGTGACTGCGTTGGTTGTAGTGTTGATCGTGATATGGCCCACCGCCCGGGTGGTCTGGCCGTTCTGAATCAGCTGGAAGTCGGCGTTGATGACGATGTTCGGATCCTCGAACGACACCGTCTCGTTGAGCATCACCGTGATCGCCGGGTTGTTCAGCGAGAACGTCGCATGCACGCTCGCGCCGCTCGCGTTGACCGAAAGTGTTTCGTCGAACGAGAGCGTCTTGTTGGCGCCGCCGCCGAGCCCGTTCGTGATGGTTCCGGACACGCTCGCGGTGGCGGAGGTCACGGAGGTGGTGATCGAGGCCGTGTAGTCGACATACGTCGTCGTGCCACCGGGGCCCTTGACCAGGACCTGTACCTGGAGCTTGGTCGGCGTGCTCTGATCGATGATGTCGAGCGTGCCGATCGCGCTCACCGGCTCGACGACCTGTCCATCCAGGCCGGTCGCATACAGCACGAAGCGGACGCCCGTGAGATTCGCGACCGTCGTGCCTTGATACCGGTACTGGTTGAGCGCGGTATCCCACTCGAAGACCCGACCGTACATCGTGTCGGGGATGATGCGGCCCTGCGCGGCCGAAATGCTGAGGTTCGGCACCATCGCGTGCAGCTTCTGCGCTTGCCGCATGGTGGGGAGGAACATCCGGGCGCCGCTCTGCACCAGCTTGGGCCGGAGCGTCTCGATCAGGGTGGCCGTCGGGCGGAAGGCCGGAGCAGTGGCAACGTCGAGCATCACTGAAGCCGCCGAGAAGCTGCGGAAGACGTCGCTATCGAATGCGGAATCGACCGAGGACAGATTGGCCGATACCGCGGCCGGATCGTTGAAGTCGACCGGGGACGGCGCGTCTTTGCCGCAGGCGACTATCGCCGCGACGCCGAGCACGACTCCGGCACGGAGGAACAACCGCATACAGCCTCCCAAGAGGAATTGTGGGGCGAACCTGAAGTCTGCATGCGCCGCGGCCGGAGGTGCTGTGACCTCCCGCACGCCGGGTCAGGCTAGGCGATCACGCCACCACCGAGCAACCGATCATTGGCGTCGTACAGCACGCCGGATTGCCCTGGTGCGATCGCCCGGACCGGCTCGGCGAGCCGGAGCGCGATGCGGCCGCTCGCCTGCGCAGCAATCGTGCCGGGGACGGCGCGCGCGCGATAGCGGCATTGGACCCACACAACGTCACCTGGCGAGAGCGGATCGACCAGCCAGTTGACCTCTTCGAGAGACACGGCGTGTCCGAATAGCTCCGCGCCGCGGCCGACGACGACCTCACGCGTCTCGGGGCGGATCTCGACGACGTAGAGCGGCTCGCTCGAGCCGCCGGGCAAGCCGCGGCGCTGGCCCACGGTGTAGCGCGCGAAGCCGGCGTGCGCACCGATCACTTCGCCGCTCGTCGTGACGAGCGGACCAGGTACAAGCGCGGGCGCGTCTGCGGGCAGATGGCGCTCGAGCACCGCCACGTAGTCGTCATCGGGAACGAAACAGATTTCGACCGACTCCGCCTTTTCGGCGGTGACGAGACCGAGTTTCCGCGCGGCCGCACGCGTCTCGGCCTTGGTCAGCGCGCCGACCGGCGTGAGCATGCGGCGCACCACGGCGCGATCGATGCCCCACAGGAAGTACGACTGATCCTTCTGCCGGTCCTGGCCGCGGAACAACCCGCCGTCGCGTGCGACCGCATAGTGTCCGGTCGCGATCGCGTCGCAGTCGAGCGCGTCGGCATGGTAGAGAAAGTCGCGGAACTTGGTGAACGAATTGCAGCGCACGCACGGGATCGGCGTCCGTCCCCGCGCGTACTCGGCGACGAAATTGTCGATGACGTCATGGCCGAACCGGTCCTCGAGATTCAGGACGTAGTGCGGAATGCCGAGCTTGTGCGCGACGAGCTTGGCGTCCGTGATCGAGTCGAGCGAGCAGCAGGGACGGTCGGGGACCGAGTCGCCGTAACAGAACAGCTTCATCGTCGCACCGATCACGTCGTGACCCTGTTCGACGAGCAGCGCCGCGGCGACGGAGGAGTCGACGCCGCCCGACATGGCGACCAGCACTCTCATCGGTGGAGGACCGCCGTCAGCGACCGCACCTTCTCAACAGTCTTTGGCAGCACTGCGGAGACCGCTTCCACGTCTTCCAGGGTGCTGTCCTTGCCGAACGAGAACCGCAACGCCGCGACGCCCAGCTCCCGGGGGACACCCATCGCCGTGAGCACGTGCGACGGCTCGACGGCGCCCGTACTGCACGCAGAGCCGGACGAGCACGCGATCCCGGCGAGGTCGAGATGCATCAGCAGCGCCTCGCTGTCAGTGCCGGGGATCGAGACGTTCGAGATATGCGGCGCGCGCTCGCCTTGCCAGCCGTTGATCACGCCGTCGGGCACGATGGCGAGCAGGCGGCGCTCCAGCTCGTCGCGCAGCGCGCGCAACCGCGTCGCGAGCGCCTGCTGCTCCGCGGCCGCCAGGCGGGCCGCCACGCCCAACCCGACGATGCCGGGCACATTCTCGGTTCCGGGGCGAATCCCGAATTGCTGGCCGCCGCCGTGGATGATCGCCTCGACCGCCTTGCGATCTCGGACAATGAGCGCGCCCACGCCCTTGGGAGCGCCGATCTTGTGGCCGGAGATGGTGAGGAGGGCACAGTTGACGTCGTGGAGCGACACTGGAACCTTGCCGAACGCCTGGACGGCGTCGGAGTGAAACAGGACGCCCGCGTCGCAACATCGCGTCGCGAGCTCAGCGACCGGCTGTACGGTTCCGACTTCGTTGTTCACCCACATCACGCTGACGACCGCGACGCCGCGCTCCAGGGCCGCGTCGAGCGTCCGTCGCTCCACCTGGCCCGTCGCGGTGACGGGGAGAATGATCTCCTCGCCGCCCAGGTGCTTCACCGCGTGCGCCGCGGCGATCGCCGCCTTGTGCTCCGTCGCGGAAACGGCAACCCGGAACGCCCCACCCTTGTCCCGAGCCGCGAGTGCGGCGCCGATGATCGCCAGGTTGTCCGCCTCGGTGCCGCCCGACGTGAAGACCACCTGGTTTGGCTCCGCCCCGACGGCATCGGCGACCGCGCGCTTCGCTTCCTCGATGCCGGCGCGTGCGGCGCGGCCGAACCGGTGCGCCGAGGACGGGTTGCCGAAGGCCTCCGTCCCCAGATAGGGGAGCATCGCCTCCAGCACTTCCGGCCGCACCGGGGTCGTCGCGGCGTTGTCGAGATACGTGACGCGCTTGGTCATGGAAGCGGCAATTTACCAACTACAGGGACTGCACGCCAAGCCGGAGCACGTCGTCCACCTCGTGCGTCTCGGCGGTATAGAAAGGCTCCCCGTACGGCCGCCGGATCAGGGAGCCGTAGTGCGCCGACTGCACGCGGATCAGCTCGTAGAGGTCCTGGCCGGTGGGGAAGATCTCTCCGGCGGCCTTCGCGCCGTCGAACTGCGAGGCATAGCAGCGAATCGCCTGCATTTTCGCCTCGAACACGTCCGAGATGTCCACCACGAATGTCGGCTTCACCGGGTCTTCACGATATGCGAGGGCGTAGAGCAGCTTGAACGGCCGATGTGCCTCGCCACCCGCTCCGGGTTCGTACTTCGCGAGGCCGGCGAGATAGCACGCGTCGCGCCCCAACTCTGAGGCGACGCGGTGATCGGGATGCCGTCCCACGGGGAAGGGCAGAATCACGACTTTCGGTTTCGTGCGACGAATCAGCTCGACGATTTTTTTTCTCGATGTCTCATCATTCGTCAGATGCGCGTCCGGCATGTCG
The DNA here is from genome assembly GCA_036395695.1 of Gemmatimonadales bacterium. Taxonomy (GTDB): domain Bacteria; phylum Gemmatimonadota; class Gemmatimonadetes; order Gemmatimonadales; family GWC2-71-9; genus 20CM-2-65-7. Next base: position 1,077 of record DASWDA010000114.1, on the reverse strand, counting down.
GCGTTGAGCCGCAGCGCCACGCCGAGCGTCTGGGCCGCGCGCTCGGCTTCCGCCGCCCGCGTCGCGGGGTCGCCGCGTGTCCCCATCTCGCCCTGGGTGAGATCGACGATCCCCACGCGATGGCCCGCCTTAGCGGCTTTGGCGAGCGTGCCGCCGCACGTGAGCTCGACGTCGTCACGATGCGCGGCGATGGCAAGGAGGTCCACGGTCCGACCGTCATTCATAGCGCAGCGCTTCCACTGGGTCGAGCCTCGCCGCGCGCGCCGCGGGCGCAATGCCGAACACGAGCCCGACGAGAATCGACGCCGCGGTGGCGATCGCGGCCGGCACGACGGGAATCGTCGTGCTGAACGCGAGCAGGCGCTTCAGTGCCTCGCCGACGCCAATCCCCAACGCGATGCCGATGATGCCGCCCAGCAACGTCAGCGTGGCGGCTTCTACCAGGAATTGCCACAGAATCGCGCGCCGGGTCGCGCCGAGCGCCTTGCGCAGGCCGATTTCACGAGTGCGGCTCGTCACCGATACCATCATGATCGCCATCACACCGATTCCTCCGACCATGAGCGCGATGCTGGAGAGCACGAGCATCACGAAGAAGAAAGCGAACGTCAGGCTGTCGAAGATACCCAGGACCTGGTCGGACGTGAGCAGGTCGAAGGTATTGGGCTGGCCCGCCCTGAGCCCGCGCACGCGGCGCAACGTCAGCGTGGCGGCGTCCATGGCACGGGCGACGGCGACCTCGGGCTTTGGCTTCACGAGAATGATGAGGCCGTTCACGTCATCGATAATGAAGCTGCGCCGCGCGGTTTCAAACGGCATGATCGCGGCGATCTCGGGCGTGCCCGGGACTTCAAAGATGTTCGTCGGCCGCTGCCAGACGCCCAGGATCTTGAACGGGTGGCCGCCGATCCGGACCACTCGGCCCAGCGGATTGATGGCGCCGAACAGGCGATCCACCGTGCGTTGCTCCACGATGACCACCGGATCGCCGCCGCGCAGCTCGGCCGCCGTGAACGAGCGGCCCGCCGCGATTCCGCCGCCCAGGATCTCCATAAAACGGTCATCGGCGCCGAACAC
>DASWDA010000113.1:0-9053 GCA_036395695.1 Gemmatimonadales bacterium | reverse complement strand
GACGCGAGATCGTCATAGGTTCCCCCGCTTGAATTCGTCCGCCAGATGCTCGCACGAGCGCCACGCGAGCGCCATGATCGTCCACGTCGGGTTCTGGCACGACGCGCTCACGTGACTCGAGCCGTCCACCACGAACAGGTTTTTCACGTCGTGCGACTGCTGGAACTGATTTAACACGGACGTCTTGGGATCGTTGCCCATGCGCGCCGTGCCGAGCTCGTGAATCGACCACCCTTCGGTGAGGATATTCTTGTCCACGCCGATCACCTCGATGCCCGCCGCCTCGAGCATCTCCTTGCCGGCGGCGGCCATGTCCTCACACATCTTTTTCTCGTTGTCACCGAATTGATAGTTGAAGCGCAGAGCCGGGATCCCCCAGGCGTCCTGCACCTCAGGATCGAGATCGACCTGGTTCTCGTAGCGGGCGAGCACCTCGCCGAAGCCACCCAGCCCAATGAAGGCGCCCGCGTGGTCGCGGACCGATTTCTTGAACTGCCCGCCGAATCCCGGCGTATCGAACACGCCGTCGGGGAAGATCGAGAAACCCGAGCCACCCTCGAAGCCGTAGCCGCGGATGAAGCCCGGTTGCTTGTCCTGCAAATTCCGGAAGCGCGGGATGTAGAAGCCGCCGGGCTTGCCGTCGTCCAGCGTCGGGGCCGCGCCAACCTGCTCCTTGACCATTCCCGTCACGCCCGGTCCCATCACGTGCTCGCAGAAGTTGTGGCCGACGTGCCCGCTCGAATTGCCGATGCCGTTGGGATACTGCCGCGATTTCGACAGCAATAACAACCTGGCACTCTCCAGCGTGGACGCCGCGAGGATCACCACCTTCGCCTTCGCCTCGTAGGTGCGGTGATTGACGGCGTCGACGAACGAGACGCCCCGCGCCTTGCCGGTATTCGGATCGACCAGCACCTCGTGCCCGATCGAATTCGTGCGCAGCGTGAGGTTGCCCGTATCCATCGCCGGATAGATCAGCCCCGTCGGCGAATCGAACGCCGCGTGGATGTCGCAGCCACCGGGCCGCCGGCCGCATGCGCCGCGCCCGAAACACTTGCTGCGATACTTGTTTTTCACGCCGTCGGTCGTCACGCCGGCCCGATACGGCGTCAGCGTGCGTCCCATCGTAGCGAGACTCTTGCGCAGCTTCACCTCGGACGCGGTGAGCTTGTTCGGCCGCTGGAACAGGCTGTCGGGCAAATGCGGCAGGTTCTCCTTGTGGCCGGAGATGCCGAGGTACAGGTCTACTTTGTCGTAATACGGTTCAATATCTGCATATGAAATGGGCCAGTCCTCGCCGAACCCGTCGTGCGTCTTGCCCTTGAAGTCGTAGTCGGAAAGCCGCAGCGCCAGGCGGCCCCAGATATTGGTCTTGCCGCCGAGCAGCCGCGCGCGCACCCACGCGTATTTCGTGCCGGTATACGGATGCTGCTTCTCGTCGACCAGGATGTTCTTGACGTAGTCCGAGCCGCCCCAGCCGCCCACGTACGAGAACACGTGCTTGAACGCCGAGCCCTTGGCGTAGGGCGGCTTGCGGATGTTGTACTCGTTGAAGCGGATGGCGTGGTCTCCGGGCGGGGCCTCGCCCCGGCGCGGATGGTCGTAGGGCCACTCCATCGATCGCAATTCGGCATTGATGTCGATCTTCTTCCCCGCTTCGAGGAGCAGCACCTTCATCCCCTGCGACGTGAGCACGTGGGCGGCCATGCCGCCCGCCGCGCCGGAGCCTACGACGACCGCATCGTAGGTGATGGACAGATCGGCCTGCGGCTGCTGCGACGAATTGAAGCGAATCAGAGTCATGCGGCGCCTTCCTTTAACACGCAGCGGAGATGTGGGTAGGGGCGCAGCATGCTGCGCCCCTACTAACAAACGCAATGCCCCTCGCAACAAACGAAATCATCGGGTTCTAACTTGCTGCTCGTACGTCACGAACGCCACGCGGCGACTATCAGGTGACCAACTTGGAACATTGATCGTTCCCTGCCCGCCGAAGAATGCCGGTGTGAGATCGCGTACCGAGCGGTCGCGCAGATCCATGAGCCGCAGTTTCACCTGCCTGCCGAACGGATGGTCCTGCCCCTGGTCCTCGAGAAACGCCAAGTACACGATCCAGCGCCCGTCGGGCGAGGGATGCGGAAACCAGTTGGCGTAGGCGTCGTGCGTCAGCTGCTCGCTCTCGGTCCCATCCGGCCGCATGCGCCAGATCTCCATTTTGCCGCTGCAGAACGAGTTGTAATAGATGAAGGCGCCGTCGGGCGAATAGTCCGGCCCGTCGTCGAGGCCCGTACACGTCGTGATGCGGCGCTCGTCGCCGCCGGTCACCGCAATGGTGTAGATGTCGAACTCGCCGTCGCGGCGGCCCACGAAGGCGAGCGTCTTGCCGTCCGGCGACCAGCCGTGCCAGAAACTCGGCGCCTTCGTCGTGATCTGTTTGGGCGTCCCGCCGCCGATGGGAAGCGTATAGACGCTCGAGGTGAGCCAGTCTTCGGTCGGCTCGTGACTGATGACGAGTGAACGGCCGTCCGGTGAGATCCCGTGATCGTTGTTGATCCGCGGCGTGGCCAAATCGACACGCAGCTCGGCGAGCTGACTCACGCCGACAGGGAGGCGATACAGCCGACCCTCACGGTTGATCAGGAAATAGCGGCCGTCGCGGGACCAGTTGGGGGCTTCGAAGCGGCGGTCGGCGCTGTAGACGGTTTGGATTTGTCCGGTGGTGATATCGACGGTCTTCAAAAAGCTGCGGGTGGTGGTGTCCTGCATCAGCGTGGCAAGGAAGAGTACAGGAATCATCATGGCTTACGGTACCTTCTCGAGCAACGCCACCAGCTCGGTCCGATGTGTCCGCTCGGGCAGATGATCCGACACCATCTTGTAGACCGGCCACCCGCGGGTGGCGGCGCGATCGGCAAACATCTGGAAGGGATCGGGTGTGATCTGCGGCTCGTAAGTCAGGATATAGGAGGCAGGAACCTGGAGCCGAGCAGGATTCACGAGTCGCAGCGTGTCGGTGAACGTACGCATCGACTGGGGCACGTCGCGCGGGATCACCGTCGTGTCCTGCACCCACATGGGCACGAGGTAGTCCCCGCGCGTAATGCTCGCGACGAACTTCGCGCGCCCCGTGTCCGGAATCGACATCAGCGATTCGCCCGAATCGGGAAGCAGCGCGTCGAGATAGACGACGCGTTTGATTCGGTCAGGGATCCGGTCCACGACGCCGGTGATGACCATCCCGCCATAGCTGTGCCCCACGAGCACGACGTCGTGCAGGTTGTCCCACAGGATCTTGTTGACGACGTCGTCGATATGGGTGTCGAGCCCGATGTTCGGCGATGCCAGATGGTGGCGCTCGCCCAGACCCGTCAGCGTCACGCGCACCACCTTGTGGCCGCGTCCCGTCAGCATGGAATCGATCGCCAGCCAATCCCACCCGCCGCCCCAGGCGCCGTGCACGATGACGTATGTGTAGTGCTTGGGAGCAACGCGGCGCTGCTGTGCAGGGAGCGGCGAAATCACCACCGTCACCGCGAGCAGCGCCGCGAGGTGCCGCATCAGAACTCGAGGGCCTTGAGGTACTCGCAATTCGCTTTCGCGTCGGCCAGGTCGCCGGCCGCGTCGTGTGCAGTCTCCTGTTCGACGTACGTCGGCTTCTGCTCGAGCGCCGGCACCGCGGCCAGAAACTTCTTGAAATCGAAGATGCCAGTCCCCAGGCGCGTGTCCTTGGAGCGATCCGGCACGGCGTCCTTCAGATGGAAACTCCAGAAGCGATTGGGATATTTCTGCAGGTACTGCATCGGATCGCCGCCCCCGATCAGCATGTTGCCGGTGTCGAGCTGGACCCGAGTGACGGCGGGATCGAGCCGGTCGATGAAGATGTCGAAGGGCACCTTTCCGTCGATCGGCTTCTGGTGGTAGGCCTCATTGTGGAAGGCGAGCCAGATCCCGGCCTTCCGCGCCACCGCGCCGGCGGCGTTGAAGCGATCGGCCCATTCGCGCCAGTCGTCCAGCGTCTGCTTGGTCCAGTCTTCGAAATCGGGTACGACGAGGAACTCGTGGCCCAGCACCTTCGCCGTCTCGAGACTGCGCTCCCAGCCGACGAAAATGGTGTCGGCGGACATATGCGCGGACGGCGCCCGCAGCCCCTCGCTCTTCAGGGTCGCGGCGACTTGCGCCGGCGTGCGGCCGAAAAGATTGAACGACCAGAGCAGCTCGACGTCGGTGTAACCCATCGCGCGCACCGCGGCGAGCGTCTGTTCGGGGTTTTCCGCCATGGCGTGGCGGACCGCGTACGTCTCGAGACCGATGCGCTGCAACTTCTTGGCGGGTGAACCCAGGGGAACCCGGGCGACCATCCCGCTCGCCGCAGCGGCTCCCATCGTCTGAAGAAAGTCGCGTCGTTTCATGGCCGATAATCTACGGTTCGCAGAACATCTCGGCGAGCAATATCATATCGGCATGATCAACGTCCTCTCGCTCGTGGCGCTCGTTGCAGTCCAGGACACTTCCCTCGCCATGATCCCGCGGCCCGCGCATATGACTCGCGGGACCGGCACGTTCCTCCTCACACCGGCCACCATCGTGGCGACCGATCGCGCCACGCGGCAGATCGGCTACCAGCTGGCCGACTGGCTCGGGCCTGCGACCGGCTATCGGCTGTCGGTCGGCGGCGCCGCGGCCGGTGCCGCGCGCGTGATTTCCCTGCGCCTGGATCCGACCCTGGCGCGGCTCGGTGAGGAGGGGTATCGGCTCGCGGTGACGGGATCGCGCATCACGATTCGCGCCTACCGGGCCGCGGGCGTGTTCTACGGGATCGAGACGCTGCGCCAGCTCCTGCCGCCCGACATCTTCCGCCAGGCGCCGGTGAGCGGTGTGATATGGACGGTGCCCGCGGTCGACATCGAAGACCTGCCGCGCTTCTCGTGGCGCGGCGCCCATCTCGACGTGTCGCGCTCATTCATGCCGAAGGAGTTCGTCAAGAAGTACATCGACCTGCTCGCGCTCCATAAGATGAATCGCTTCCATTGGCATCTCACCGACGATCAGGGCTGGCGCATCGAGATCAAGAAGTATCCGCTCCTCACCTCGATCGGGGGGTGGCGCCGCCAGTCGCTCGTCGGCCAGCAGCGTGGATACGCCGATTCGACGCAATGGGTCTACGACAAAATTCCACACGGCGGCTTCTATACCCAGGACGACGTCCGCGAGATCGTGGCGTACGCGCAGGCACGCTTCATCACCGTCGTCCCCGAAATCGAGATGCCGGGCCACGCGCAGGCTGCCATCGCCGCCTACCCCTGGCTCGGCAACACCGGCCAGCAGCTCGAAGTCCTGACGCACTGGGGCGTCGACCAAAACATCCTCAACCCGTCAGACTCGGCGATTCACTTCATGCAGGACGTGCTCACCGAGGTGCTGGCGTTGTTCCCGAGTCACTGGATCCATACCGGAGGCGACGAGGCCCCGAAACCGCAGTGGGTCGCGAGTCCCGTCGCGCAGGCGCGCATCATGGAGCTGGGACTCCACAGCGAGAACGAGCTGCAGAGCTGGCTGACCGCGCAGATGAGCCGGTTTCTCGAGGCGCGCGGCCGGGCGCTCATCGGCTGGGACGAGATTCTCGAAGGCGGGACCGAAGGGCTGGCGCCCAACGCCGTCGTGATGTCGTGGCGGGGCATGGACGGCGGCATCGCGGCCGCGCAGGCGGGCCACGACGTCGTCATGACGCCGACGTCAAACACCTACTTCGATTATTACCAGTCGCAGAACCCCGCGAACGAGCCGCTGGCCATCGGCGGCTTCCTGCCGCTCGAGAGGGTCTATGCCTTCGAGCCCGTTCCTGCTTCGTTCGACTCCACGCAGGCGTCGCACATCCTCGGTACGCAGGGGCAGATCTGGACGGAGTACCAGCGGACGCCCAAGAACGTCGAATACATGGTGTTTCCGAGGCTCGTCGCGCTCGCCGAGGTGGCGTGGACGCCGCGGGATCAGAGGGACTTTGCGGATTTCAGCGCGCGATTAGCAAAACACTTGATGAGGCTTGGTGCGCTCGATGTGAACTACCGCAACCCGGGCCCTTAGGTGCCCCGCTTGTACACGCGCACGTAGTCGACCTGCATCGTCGCGGGGAAAATGGCATCGGACGTCGGGTCGTGATCGAAATTGCCGCCGACGGCGAGATTCAGGATCACGAAGAACTGCTGATCGAACACCCATGCGCCGAACTGCCCCACGGAGCCACGCGTCACGAGATGGTGCCGAACGCCATCAACAAAGAATTGGATACTCACCGAGTCCCATTCGACGGCATACACATGGAAGTCGGTGACCCCGCCAGAGGCGAAGCGATTGACGTGCACGAACGGCGTGTTGCCCGAGTATCCCGGGCCGTGCACCGCTGAGCTCATGGACGTGATGTCGCTGCCGTGGTTTTCCAGGATGTCGAGCTCACCGCACGTCGGCCAGCCGACGGCGCCGATGTTTTTGCCGAGCATCCAGAAGGCGGGCCAGAGCCCCTGCCCCGATGCGAGCTTGATGCGCGCTTCGACGCGACCCGGATCGGCGAACATTTTGGCGTTGGTGGTGATCTTGGCGGAGGTGTAGCGGCACCGCCCGTAGTAACACGGGATGCTGTCTGTCGCGACGCGTGCGACGATCAGGAGCAGGCCCGAGCCATTGAGTCTGATGTTCGAAGTGTCCGAGCGGTAATACTCCCGTTCGTTGTTGCCCCAGCCACAAACACCCGGGCATCCGTCGCCCAGATCGTAACGCCACTTGGTGGTATCGATGCCCGTGCCGGCGGGTCCGTCGAACTCGTCGCTCCAGACCTGAACCCAGGGGGGCGGGGGGGGCGGCGGCGGGGGCGGCGGTGGAGCAACGGTCGCTGCGCCCGACGCGCACGCGAGTGCCGCGCCGACCAGCGTCGCGCCGATCGAACTCAGCCGACTAGAGATGCGCGGCACGGCGCCACTGCTCGGCAATGACGGCATGGCCGGCCGGTGTGGGATGCACGCCGTCCGCAGCCCAATACTCGGGTGGCGTTGCGCGGGTCTGCTGATTGAAGACCGTTTGCAGCGGCACAAACGTCGCACGCGTGCGTGCCGCCACGCGCGCCGCGGCAGCGCGACGCTGATCGAACTCGGGGAACCAGCGCGCATCCACCGCCCCGGTTCGAAGCACGAACGGCTCGAGCACGATCAGGTGCACGCGTGGCAGCGCCTCACGCGTCGCGTCGAGCAGCGCGTTGTACTGCTGCTCGTAGTCCTGCACCGTCCCGTTGTATCCGTGATCCAGCTTGTGCCAGAAATCGTTCACACCGATCAGGATACTGAGCACGTCTGGTTTCAGATCGATCGTGTCGGTGGTCCAGCGCTGCTGCAAATCGGGCACCTTGTTGCCGCTGATGCCGCGATTGTAGAACCGCAACGCCCCGCCCGGGCGCGCGGCCAGCACGGCGGACGCGACGAGCAGCGGATAGCCGCTGCCGAGCGCCCCGGCCGAGTTGGCGTCGGTCGAGGCGCGGTTGCGGCCGGCGTCGGTGATCGAGTCCCCCTGAAACAGGACGACCGTTCCGTTCGCCGGTGCCTGGTTCGTGACGGCGCCGATTGGCAGTTGCGAAGCTGCCGCCGCAGTCGCCGCGGCAGTGACAAAGTCCCTACGCGACATCTCTCGAGATATGTTGGACATTCTCGAGAATCTGCTGCTAGAACGTCCAGCCCACCAGAATCAGGAACGAGCGGGTCTTGTAGCTATCCGAGCTCGTCACCGTGCTGAGCTTCAGGTCGGTGAGTCCGTAGACGTAGCGGCCCTCGACCGTGAGCGCGCTCGTGGCGCCAAGGCGGGCGCCGCCGCCGATCACCGCCGCATAGCTGGTGGATGGACGATCGGTCGCGGGGCACGTGCTGCCACCCGTCCGGCATCGCAGCTCGAAGGAGACCTGCGGGCCGGCATACGCGAAGGGCGCGATACCCGGTGTCGGGAAGAGGGCGCGCAAGACGACCGGCACGTCCACATAGTCGAGCTTGCGCTCGTCGGGCGCCGAGCCTGTGACGCCGCGCTGCGCATAGAGCGCATCGACCCCGAACCCGAGCATGTTGCGGCCGGTGCCAAGAGAAAGACCGACGGCGAATCCCGTCCGTGCCGACAGATTCCCCGGCAGCACGCCACGGTTCGACACGTTGCCGTAAGACAAGCCACCCTTCAATGCCACGCTGCCTTGTGCCGGTGCCACCGTCGTGATCGCGGCCGCGGCTGCGATGAGACAGCTCAGTATGCGTGTCACGGTTGAGGCCTCCCTTCTGTTCCCGGAGCTACACCCGGTCGGGAGACATTGTTGCCGGATTGGGGCCTTCAGGATGAAACGGCCTCGAACGGCCACGTTTTTCCTTTCCACGACCACGTGCCAAAGCACAGCAGCCCGAGGAGCAGCGCACCCAGGCCGAACGCCATCACCAGGGGCGGCGTGGTGGCGAAAATGAAAACCCATCCGAGGAGTGCAATCAGGCTGGGCAGCGGATACAGCCACATGCGGTAAGGCCGCGGCATGTCCGGCGCGCGACGTCGGAGCAACGTGACGGCGCCGATCTGTCCGATGAACTGCACGAGTATACGCATCGTGACCAGCGCCTGGATCACCGTGTCGAGGGACACCATCCCGGCGAGAATCGACAGTACCCCAAGCACGATGAGCGAGACGTAGGGAAATCCGTGCTTCGGATGCAGCCGGGCGAATATCCCGAAGAAGTAGCCGTCTTTGGCCGCGGCGTACGGCACGCGGGAATAGCCCAGCAGCAGCGCGAACACCGACCCGAACGCGGTCCACAGGATCATCGCCGTCACGAGAGTCGCGACGCGCGAGCCGAAGATCCGCTCCATGAAGATGGAGACCACGAAACTCGCTTGCGGGTGCGAATCCGCCGGCACGAATTCGCGCCACGGCACGACGCCGATGATCGAGAAGTTGATCGCGACGTAGATCAGCGCCACCGCCACCGTGCTCAGCAGGATCGAGCGGGGAATGACCCGCCCCGGGTTCTTGACCTCGTCCCCGATGT
>DASWDA010000112.1:0-1533 GCA_036395695.1 Gemmatimonadales bacterium | reverse complement strand
CCAGGCTCTCGTCGCCGCACCACCAGGGCGCCGATAATCTGAGCAGGGCGCAGCAGCGGCACGACGAGCACCGCCCTGTCTCCGGCACGTACGACGATGTCGAGGACTAAAGACGATTCCTTGAGCACATCCGGAATCTGGATAGGTACCCGTTCCGCGACTGCCTTGCCGACCGCTGTCTCGCCGGCAGGGATGCGTCGGTCGTGAATGGCAGCGATCATCGCCTCGTCCATTCCATGGGTAGCACGCAGCCGGAACTCCTGGCGTGCCTCGTCGAACATATAAATCGCGCCGGCCTCGGTGCCGGAAAGCTCGACCGCCTTGGCGACGATCGTTGTCAGCACCGTGTCGACGTCGAGCGTCGAGTTGATTGCCTGACCGACCTCACCGAGAGCTCGCAACTCCTCGACCGATTGCGAAAGCTCGCGCGTGCGGGCCTGCACTTCCTCGAACAGACGCACGTTCTCAATGGCAATCACGGCCTGGTCGGCGAAGGTCTTGAGGAGTTCGACCTGCTTCTCTGGGAACAGTCCCGGCTCGTTGCGGGACGCGGCAATCACGCCGATGGCGACACCCTCGCGAAGCATCGGCACCGCCAACACGCTGCGTTGGCCTAGCTCGCGCTGCCCGACGGAGGAGCGGTATGCTGTGAGGACGTCGGCAATATTGACCGGCCTGCGGTCCAGGAGCGCTTGGCCGAGCAACTTGTCCTTCGATGGCGGCAAGGGATATGTCCGTCGGTAAACCTCCAGCGCGCCGGGGGGGAGGTTGTGCTGCGCCACGAGATGAATCAACTCGCCGTCGAAGCGCCACACGCAGCTCGCGAGAGCGCCGCACAGCCTGACGGCGCTCGTGACGATCACATCGAATACTGGCTGGAGATCGGTGGGCGAACTGGAGATAACGCGCAGGATCTCGCTAGTTGCCGTCTGTTGCTCGAGCGCCTCGGTCAGCTCGCGGGTGATTAGCGCGATCTTCTTTTTGTCACCGGTCTGGGGAGCTGGCTTACTCGCGCTGCGGCGCGGCAGCCTTACTATTCTGCGTAGCTTAGTCTTCTTGCGGGTGGTTCGACCAGTTGTCACCCCATCCCCCCTAAGCGGGCTAGGCGCTGGCGAGATGTTAGCATATCGCTGCGAGCCGGCCCATCCTCGTTTCCCGGTGGCTGAGCGAGAGCGGCGCCGTCACCGCGATCCGCGGGCCAGAGGTATCCCGCATACAATGCGCCAACGATCAGCGCGAGCATGAGCGCGACAAGACAGATTAGGGCGAGCCAACCGGCAGTCGCGGAGACGTATGCTCTAAAAATGAACTGCGGAGGCTGGTCGGTAAACGGACTGAGGTGCCCGAGCCAGAGCGCCGCGACGCCGGCTCCGGCCCCGCCCGCCTTATTCGTCGCGCTTCTGGCGTCGAAGACCAAGCGCCCCCCAATTGAGGATTTCAACGCCCTCGCTGTTGAGAACTCGGACGCGCTCAGCCCCTGCCACTTTGGTCTTCAAGAAAATGCTTTTTGCCTTCGCCCTGGCGCCTTCGGGG
>DASWDA010000111.1:0-1906 GCA_036395695.1 Gemmatimonadales bacterium | reverse complement strand
CACCGACACTAAAAAACGACGACGGTCGACCCGTTGCGAGTGAGTGTGAAAAATTCGTGTGGCCATCAGACCCTCCATCGTTGATTCACGGAGGGCTGGCGTTCCGTTACGTTTGCCGTCGAAACGGCCGCATCCCACTTTTTGTGGAGACCACCTTGCCACGGATGAGGCAGGTTGGAGAGAGCGCCAGCCCTCGTCGTGATGCAAAGCTAAAGATCCGTCCAAAAGACAAAAAAGTCAATGGTGGTTGTTGGCCAAAGGCTGAGCGCACAGCACCCAATTTGTCCACCTGCAATAATCCAGATTCAACGACCACTTTGCACTGTGTTTGGCTATCCAAGAACACTGCGTATAATTGCGAGACGCTCGGCTGCGAGGCCATCAACTCCATTTGGAGGCGTAAAGACGTGGACGCATAGTTGGCCGACTCTCCCGAACCGATCAAATCGACCTAGGATTTGGTGGAGCATAACTTCGCTATCTAGACCGTCATACAGAATGAGATCCGTAACGCCACTCAGGCTCACACCATCGATCATTGCGGCCCTGGTGGCTATTAAGACTTCTCCTTTGTATCGGAAGAGCTTCAGCGATCGGCGACGGTCATCGGCAGACATTGTGTCATGCAGGAGGTGATAGTTAATGTCCTTGCCATCGATCTCGGCAGCCAAATAATGGACGGTAGACAGGTAATCGGTGAGGGCACAGATCCGCAGCGGTCGCGAGCCCGATGGCCCAGGACGATCCCCGCAAGCATCGCCAGCGCGTCGTGATCATCGGCGCAGGTTTTGCGGGCCTTTCCGCCGCCAAGGCGCTGCGGGATGCGCCGTTCGACGTGATCGTGATCGATCGGCACAATTATCATCTGTTTCAGCCGCTGCTCTATCAAGTGGCTACCGCCGGCCTGTCGCCCGCCGACATCGCCTCCCCGATCCGGGGGATTCTTCGCGACCAAAAGAATGCCACCGTGATCCTGGCTCGGGTTTCGCATATCGACCTCGAACGAAACGAGTTCGGAGCGGAAGGGCTTCGTATCGATTTCGATCATCTGATCGTCGCGACAGGCGCCCAGCATGCTTATTTCGGCATGCACCGGGCCTGAAAACGATCGACGATGCCACCTACCTTCGACGCCGTATCCTGCTGGCCTTCGAGAAGGCCGAGACGGAGCCGGTCGCCGCCGAACGACGTCGGCTGCTCAATTTTGTCGTCGTAGGCGGGGGCCGACCGGTGTGGAAATGGCAGGCGCCATCGCCGAGCTCGCCAAGCGGGCGCTGGCCATGGACTTTCGCTCGATCGATCCGAGATGCGCGCGCATCATTCTGGTCGAAGCCGGGCCGCGGCTGCTTCTTTCCTTCGATCCGTCGCTCTCCGAGGCGGCGCGGCATTCGCTCGAGCAGCTCGGGGTCGAGGTGCGCCTCGGGGCCGCGGTGACCGATTGCGACTGCCAAGGGGTGTCGCTCGGCGGCGAACGCGTGGAGGCGCGGACCATCATGTGGGCCGCCGGCGTCATGGCGTCGCCGGCCCGGAATTGGCTCGGCGCGCAAACGGACCGTGCAGGGCGGGTGAAGGTCGCCGCTGATCTCTCGCTGCCCGGACATCCCAACGTATTCGTGATCGGCGACACCGCGCTCGCCCTGGACGGACACGGAAAGCCGTTGCCGGGCGTGGCTCCCGTCGCCAAGCAGCAGGGCAAATACGTCGCCGATCTTTTGATGGCGCGTGCCCGCGGAAACGAAATGCTGCCGTTCCGCTACCGCGACTTCGGGGCGATGGCCACGATCGGCCGCAAGCGCGCTATCGCCCAGATCGGCCGGCTCAAGACCAGCGGCTTGGTCGCCTGGGTGCTGTGGAGCGTCGCCCACATCTACTTCCTGATCGGATTCCGCAATCGCCTCGCCGTGGC
>DASWDA010000110.1:0-5316 GCA_036395695.1 Gemmatimonadales bacterium | reverse complement strand
TGTCCCCGTGACATGATCGTGCTCGATGCGGCGCACCTGCAGCGACAGCCCACCCAGATCGATGTCGCCGCTTCCCGTGTCGAGGTCCACTTCGGCGCCAAGCGTGGGCGGCACCTTGAGTGTGACATCGCCGGAGCCGGTCTCGATATGTACGGAGCGGAACGTCGCGACGAGCGCGACGTCGACGTCGCCGCTGCCCGTCTCGAACGACAGATCGTCGCCGGACGACGCCGTCGCTTCGATGTTTCCCGATCCCGTCTCGACGTGCAGCGTCGCCGCCTTCCCATCGGTCAAGGTGACGCTGCCCGATCCCGTTTCGAGGCGAAGGGTCGAACCATCGACGCCGGAGACCGTAATGTCCCCCGAGCCGGTCTCGAGGTTGACGTCGCCCGTCGCGGTCCGCAGGTCCACGTTGCCCGACCCGGTCTCGACGTGGAGCGAGCCTTTGGTGCGATCGGCCGAGACATCGGCCGATGCGACGGAGACGCGAATCGCGCCGTCGACGTTCGAGATGAACGTCTTGCCGACGCCGAGGTACAGCCCGATGGTCTTGCCGCGCGGGACACTGACGCGCAGATCGGCGTATGCTTCGAGACCGTCACGCGAACGTCCGGTGATGCGCACCTGACGCCCTTCCCCGAACCAGCCGCCGCGTTCGTGCCGGCCATGATCGTCACCAAACGTGCCGTCATCGCGCACCCGCAGCGTCGTATTCCAGCCGCGTCCCCCCCCCAACTCAGGCATCACGATGACGTCGTCGGGATAGATGATCCGCAGCGTCTCGCGGCCGCGCAGCGGTCCCGACTGCACCTCGAGCTTCGCCGCGTCGGCGCCGCCGCGCTGCACTTCCACGACCACGTCGCTTCCGGTGCCGGCCTCAACCCGGAGCTCGCCGACGAGGTTGTAGACGGCGACGGAGTCGCCTTTCAGGCTATAGCGGGAGGTTTGTGCGACAACGGGCGTGGCGACCACGGCAACGGCGAAAGCGAGCAACGGCGCACGAGCAATCATAGCGGCTCCACAAGGAGTTGGCACCAGTTGGATAGCGAAACACGTACAAGGGTTGCAGCTTTGACCATATGCAAGATTGGCTGCTTTGGTTTCTGCTGGCGATCGGCCTGTTCGTCGGGGAGATGTTCACAGCAGGGTTCTGGCTCGCGTGCCTGGCGGTTGGCGCGGGCGTCGCCGGTCTCGTTGGGCTGATCCCTGGCTTCGGGTTTGTAACGGAGGGCATCGTGTTCGCCGTGGCCAGCATAGCCAGCATGGCGGGCCTACGCCCCCGCCTGATGCACTATTTCCAGCTCGGTCCCGGCTCGGAGCTCCGTACCGGCGTGGATGCGCTGCTGGGGAAGACCGGCATCGTGACGGAGCGCATCGCGCCCGGGGTCCCCGGCAGGGTCAAAGTCGAAGGCGAAGACTGGCGCGGGGCGTCCAGTGACGCCACGGTGATAGAGCCCGGCACGCAGGTGACAGTCATTCAGGTGGACGGCACGACCCTCATGGTCGAGAAGGAGTTGTAACCGATGGGCCCTGGCACAGTACTCGTGGCGGCGGTCGCTTTCAGCGTGATCGTGCTCATCTCGAAGAGCATTCGCGTGGTCCAGCAGGCGCAGACGATGATCGTCGAACGCCTCGGCAAGTACCACAAAACGCTCACCTCCGGCATCAACTTTGTGCTCCCCCTCATCGACCGTCCCCGCGCCGTGGACTGGCACCAGACGATTGTCACGCCCGCGGGCGACAGCTTTTCGCGCCGCTTCCGCACCGAGCGCATCGACCTGCGCGAGACCGTCTATGTCTTCCCGCGCCAGAATGTGATCACCAAGGACAACGTCGTCGTCGAGATCGACGCGCTGATTTACTCGCAGATCACCGACCCGGTGCGGGCGACCTACGAGATCGCCAATCTCCCCGACGCGATCGAGAAGCTGACGCAGACGACGCTCCGCAACGTCATCGGCGAGATGGAGCTCGACCACGTTCTGTCGTCGCGCGACACGATCAACGCGAAGCTGCGGGCGATTCTCGACGAGGCAACGCACAAGTGGGGCGCCAAGGTCAGCCGCGTGGAGCTCAAGGACATCAATCCGCCGCGTGACATCCGCGACGCCATGGAGAAACAGATGCGCGCCGAGCGCGAGCGGCGCGCGACCATCATCACCGCCGATGCCGAGCGCCAATCACGCATCCTCTCGGCGGAAGGCATCCGGCAATCGGAGATCAACACGGCGGAAGGCGACAAGCAGGCGAAGATCCTGCACGCCGAAGCGGAAGCGGCAGCGCGGCTCAAGGTGGCCGAAGCGGAGGCGCAGGCGATCGAGCGCATCACGGCGGCGATCAAGGGGACGGGCGGCGATCCCGCGCAGTACCTGATCGCCATCCGCTACATCGAGACGCTGAAAGAGATGGTCTCTGGTCAGAACAACAAGGTCGTCTACATGCCGTACGAGGCCACCGGCGTGCTCGGGTCGCTTGGCGGAATTCGCGAGATGCTGGCGCTGGGTCCGTCCGACAAGAAGGGATGACCGCTCCACTCACGGTCCTCACCGAAGAAGAACGGATGTTCCAGGGCGCGGTGCGGGACTTCGCCGAGAGTGAAGTCCGCCCGCGCGTGCAGGCGATGGAACAGGCCGCGCGGCTCGATCCGACCCTCATTCCCAAATTCTTTGAACTCGGCCTCATGGGGATCGAGGTCCCCGAGGCGCACGGCGGCGCCGGCGGCAGCCTGTTCATGACCGTCCTCGCCGTGGAGGAGCTGTCGGCCGTGGACGCCTCGGCGGCGATCTTCGTCGACGTCCAAAACACCCTCGTCAACGCGCTGCTGCTCAAGTGGGCGTCGGACGACATCAAGCAGCGCTACCTGCCGCGTCTCGCCACGCAGGTCGCCGGCGCCTACGCCCTCTCCGAAGCGGGATCGGGATCCGACGCATTTGGACTCCAGACCAAAGCCACCAAACAGGGCGACACGTGGATTCTCGACGGCCGGAAGCTGTGGATCACCAACGGCCACGAGGCGGGGCTCTTCGTGATCTTCACGCAGACCGATTTCGCCAAGGGCTATAAGGGGATCACGGCGTTTGCGGTGGAGCGGGGCTTCAAGGGATTCAGCGTCGGCAAGAAAGAAGACAAGCTGGGGATTCGCGCGTCGTCGACCGTCGAGTTGATCCTCGATCACTGCGAGGTCCCGGCCGCGAACCTGATCGGTGAGGTCGGCAACGGCTACAAGGTCGCGATCGAGACGCTCAACACCGGGCGGATCGGCATCGGCGCGCAGATGATCGGCGTGGCGCGGGGTGCGCTCGACGCGTCGCTCAAGTACGTGAAAGAACGGCAGCAGTTCAACAAGCCGATCGCCGAGTTCCAGGCCGTGCAGTTCCAGCTCGCGCAGGCCGCGACCGAGCTCGAGGCCGCGCGTCTCATGGTCTATAACGCGGCCAGGCTCGAGGACGCGGGCGAGTCGTACACGAAGGAAGCGGCGATGGCGAAGCTCTTGAGCTCGCAGGTCGCCGAGCGCGTGACGTCGCTCGCGGTCGAGCTGTTTGGCGGCTACGGCTATACCAAGGAGTATCCAGTCGAGAAGTTCTACCGTGACGCGAAGATCGGGACGATTTACGAAGGCACGAGCAACATGCAGCTGAATACGATCGCGAAGCTGCTGCTGAAGTGACCGGGATCACACAACTCTGCTCTTCTATGGGGTAGGATGTCGTCCCTCCATCGGAGGCTCGTCATGAAGCGCTCGCTCTTGTATCTCGGTGGTCTCCTCGTGCTCGCCGCAGCGCCCTCCCCGGCCGCTGCGCAGGGGCACGGTCACAAGAAAGAGTTCGAAGTCGCCCCCAGCCGCGCCGTGTCGGTGACGCGCGAGGTGCTGGGGCGTCAGGGGTATGAAGTCATCCGCATCGAAACGGCCGGCGCCGACCAGGTCGTGTACTACCGCCGCGGCAACAGGGGGCGCGGCAAGGGCAAGGGGCCGCCGATGAAGATGATCATTCGGCGCGTCGAGAATCGCGTGGTGTTTGTGGACACGCCGGATGCCGTGCTCGTGGACATCAACGTCCGGCTGCGGTTGTAGCGGCTAGTGCGTGAGGTAGCGGTAGGTCAGGAACTGCCCGTCTGACCAGCACGGCACGAACAGGTCGCGGTTCAGCGGATTGACCGCGACGTCATTCGGGTAGGAGCAGTTGACCGACAGGTAGCCGATGTTGGTGTCGGTGTTGCCGTCGATCCGATCGACCAGGAAGCTGCCGTATCCTGCCACGTAGATCCTGTTCTTGATCGGATCGACAGCGATACGCTGCGGTTGATTGCTGAACACGAACTCGTTCTTCACGAGCGAGTTCGTGTTCAGGTCGACGACCGACACCGTCTGATCGCCCATGTTCGCGACGTAGAGCTTCCGCGTGACCGGATTGATAGCCATCCCCTCGGGCGTCACGCCGACGCCGATCAAGCCCACAATATTGTGAGCGATCGGATCCACGATCGCCACCGTGTCGTTTGCCATCGCCACGTAGACGCGACGGTTCACTTCGTCGAACACCACGCCCGTGCCGTTCGCCGGCAGCTGCACGGTGTCCTGCGAGATAAACGAGCGGGTGGCGCCGTCGATCTTGTGCAGATAGGAGCCACCGCGGCCGCACACCGGCGGGTCGGCGCAGGCCGACGGGATGAAGACGAGGTTGGATGACGTGTCCACGGCCGTGAATCCCACACTCGGCCCGAGCGTCATGGTCGACAGGAATGCTCCGTTGTTCGCGGCATCCAGCACCGAAATCGTATTGTCGATCACGTTAGTGACGAACACGTGAGCGTTGCGCGAGTCCACCATCACCCGCTCGGGATTCGCACCGACATCCACGAAGTTGACCGGCGTGTTGTTCGTGACATCGACCACCGCCACCTGCCTGCTGCCGCGGTTCGCGACGTAAGCGAGTTGCGTGCGTGGATCGATCCCGACGGCCCAAGGCTGGCTTCCCAGGAAGTTCAGCGTCCGGATGATCGGGTTGTAGATCACACCCGACGCAAGAATGGTGTCGCCCGGCGCGCGCTCAGTGAATGCCGTGATCACCGCAACGTCGCGCAGACCATTCGGATAGCCGCTGTCGATCCGCACGCGAATCGAGCTCGCCGTCGGATAGTCGATGATCGTCAGGTACTGGCCCGCGGGCGCGTCTTGCCGCCAGCCGATCGTCCCCGGCATTGGGCTGCCACCCTGGTCCGTTGCGCTCGCCGAGAATGTCACCGTGTCGCCGAGGCCCTCACTCACGGTGTCCGGCGTGACCGCGATATTGGCCAGCAGCTGGTTCACGGTGATCG
>DASWDA010000109.1:0-1898 GCA_036395695.1 Gemmatimonadales bacterium | reverse complement strand
ATTCGGAATATCGGCATCATGGCCCACATCGATGCCGGGAAAACGACTACGACCGAGCGTATCCTCTATTATACGGGCCGCACCTACAAGCTGGGTGAGGTGCACGAAGGTACGGCCACGATGGATTGGATGGAGCAGGAGCAGGAACGCGGCATCACGATTACGTCGGCCGCGACGACCGCTTTCTGGACTCGCCTCGAGCAACAGTACCGCATCAACATCATCGACACCCCCGGTCACGTGGACTTCACCGTCGAAGTGGAGCGTAGCTTGCGCGTCCTCGACGGCGCCGTCACCGTGCTGGACGCCGTGGGCGGGGTCGAGCCGCAGACCGAGACGGTGTGGCGCCAGGCGGACCGCTACGGTGTGCCGCGGATCATCTTCGTCAACAAGATGGACCGCGTCGGCGCCGACTTCGACATGTGTCTCAAGATGGTCCGCGAGCGGCTCGGCACGAAGGCGGTGCCGATCCAACTGCCGCTCGGCTCGGGCGAGCTGTTTACGGGACTCGTCGATCTCGTGCGCGAAATCGAGATCGTCTACGACGACGAGACGATGGGCAAGAAGTACGTCGAAGGACCGGTCCCGGCGGCGCTGAAGGACAAGGTCGCGCAAATGCGACACGAGATGATCGAGGCCTGCGTCGAATCCGACGACGCCATCCTGCACAAATACCTCGAAGACCACACGCTGACCCAGGAAGAGATCCGCACCGTCATCCGCAAAGCCACCGTCTCCGGCACCGTCGTCCCCGTCATCTGCGGCGCCGCCTTCAAGAACAAAGGCGTGCAGGCGCTGCTCGATGCTGTGGTGGACTACTTGCCGGCACCGACGGACATCCCGCCGATCAAGGGCCATCTGCCGCACCACGACGCGACGCACGCCGAGCGCCCGGCCACCGATGACGCGCCGTTCGCGGCCCTCGCGTTCAAGATCATGACCGATCCCTACGTCGGGAAACTGACCTTCTTCCGCGTGTACTCGGGCGTGCTCAGCGCCGGCTCGTACGTCTACAACAGCAGCAAGGACCGCAGGGAGCGCATCGGGCGGCTGCTGCAGATGCACGCCAACAAGCGCGAGGAAATCGAGGATGTGCGCGCCGGCGACATCGCCGCCGCCATCGGCCTCAAAGAAACGCGCACCGGCGACACGCTGTGCGACGAAGCGCATCCGATCATTCTCGAGGCGATGCGCTTCCCGAACCCCGTCATCTCCGTCGCGATCGAGCCGAAGACCAAGGCCGACCAGGACAAGCTGGGCGTGGCCTTGGCCAAGCTGTCGGAAGAAGATCCCACGTTCCGCGTGCACTCCGATCCCGAGACCGCACAGACGATCATCAGCGGCATGGGCGAGCTGCACCTCGAGATCATCGTCGAGCGCATGCGGCGGGAATTCAAGGTCGACGCCAACGTGGGCCGCCCGCAGGTGGCCTACCGCGAAACGGTCCGCAAGCGCGTCGAGGACATCGAAGGGAAGTTCATCCGGCAGTCGGGTGGGCGCGGCCAGTACGGCCACGTCGTCATCAACCTCGAGCCCGGGGAGCCCGGGACGGGCTTCGTGTTCGAGGACAACATCGTGGGCGGCTCGATCCCCAAGGAGTACATCGGCCCCGTCGAGCAGGGTGTGAAAGAGGCGCTGGAGAACGGCGTGCTCGCCGGCTATCCCATGGTGGACGTGAAGGTTGAGCTGGTGGATGGGTCGTTCCACGACGTCGATTCGAGCGAAATGGCGTTCAAGATCGCCGGCTCGATGGCGGTGAAAGAAGCGGCGCGCCAGGCGCATC
This sequence comes from Gemmatimonadales bacterium, assembly GCA_036395695.1. Taxonomy (GTDB): domain Bacteria; phylum Gemmatimonadota; class Gemmatimonadetes; order Gemmatimonadales; family GWC2-71-9; genus 20CM-2-65-7. The sequence continues at coordinate 115 of DASWDA010000109.1, read as the reverse complement.
CGATTCTGCTGGAGCCGATCATGGACGTCGAAGTCGTGACACCGTCCGACTACATGGGTGACGTGATCGGCGATCTCTCGGCGCGGCGCGGCAAGATCGGCGGCATGACGCAGCG
>DASWDA010000108.1:0-9311 GCA_036395695.1 Gemmatimonadales bacterium | reverse complement strand
GGTGGTTCGGGGAAGACGACATTCGCGCGCAGACTCGCCGCGTGCACCGGACTGCCGCTGATCCACCTCGACGCGCTGTTTTGGCGGCCGGGTTGGGATCCTACGCCGCCCGCACAGTGGCACTCGCAGGTCGAGGAGCTGGTGCGCCGAGAGGCGTGGATCATGGATGGCAATTATGGCGGGACGCTGGATATTCGCCTGGCAGCCTGTGACGCCGTTGTCTTTCTCGACATCCCGCGACTCGTCTGTCTGTGGCGCGTCCTGCGACGACAGCTGCAGCACGGCGGTCAGAACCGCGCCGAGCTGCCGGCAGGGTGCCCGGAACGTCTGAGCTGGGAGTTTGTGCAATGGATCTGGACGTATCCAGCCCGGCGGCGGGGGTCAATCCTGCAGCGTTTGTCTGAACTCGAGGACGGGAAACGCGTGTTTGTCCTGCGGTCATCCCGGGATATGGACGGGTTTTTGATGGATGCGATATGAGGGAACAGTCTTTGGCGGCGGCGGCAATCGGAATCGCGCTCACACTCGGCACCGCGCGGGCGCAAACGGTGAACGTGTGGCCCGGCGTTGCCCCGGGCTCGGAGCGCTGGACCCAGAAGGAAGTGACGATCGAGAACACCCCGCTCGGCACGGTGATCCTCAACGTCGTCACGCCGACGCTGACCGCGTATCTGCCCGAACGCGGCAAGGCGACCGGCACCGGCATCATCCTCGCGCCGGGCGGCGCGTTTGTGGCCCTGGCGATCGACCTCGAGGCGACGTCGATCGCCCGGTCGCTGCAAGCAAAAGGGATCGCCGCCTTCGTGCTCAAGTACCGGACGGTGGAAAAACGCTCGGAAGGCATCCCGCAGATGGACATGGACACTGCCGGGCGCTACGGCATTGCCGACGGCATCCAGGCCCTCAAAGTCGTGCGCGCGCGCGCGGCCGAGTGGGGCGTGTCGCCCAATCGCATCGGGTTCATGGGCTTCTCCGCCGGCGCGATGGTGACGAGCGGGGCGGTGCTGCAACAGGACTCCGGCGGCCGCCCGAACTTCGCGGCGATGATCTACGGCGGTCCATTCGGCGTGATCCCGCCGATCCCGGCGAAGCTTCCGCCGCTGTTCCTCGCATGGGCGCAGGACGATGCGACGGCGGGCGATTTCGTGCGAAAGTTCTACGACGCGCTGATCCGCGGGGGCCAGCGACCCGAAATCCACATCTATAGTTCCGGCGGCCACGGCTTCGGTCTCAAAAAGCAGGGAACCACGAGCGACCACTGGTTGGACGACTTCTACAACTGGCTGGACGCGCAGGGGCTCGTCAAGCCGCACTGAAGCAAAGGAGACATGACCATATGCGCGCAGTAATGCTCAGCCTGATGTTTGGGGCCGTGGGGAGCCTGTCGGCGCAAGCCCATTACCAGATCACGCACACGTTTGTCCTCGGCGGCGATGGCCGCTGGGACTATGTCATTCCCGACCCACCGCACCACCGCGTGTTCATCGCGCGCCAGAATCGCGTGATGGTGGTCGATGCGCAGGACGGGAAACTCCTGGGCGAGATCGCCGACATTCATGGAGCGCACGGCGTCGCGTTGGCCGAGACGTCGCATCACGGGTTCGCGACGTCCGGAAACGACAGCTCGGTCGTGATGTTCGATCCGGCGACGTTCAAGATCCTGGGTCACATTCCGGCCGCGGAAGACGCCGACGCGATCGTCTACGATCCGGGCTCGAACCGCGTGTTCACATTCAACGGCGACGCGCATTCCTCGACGGTGGTGGATCCAGGGCCAGGGCGTCTGGTCACCAACATCCCGCTCGGGGGGAAGCCCGAGTCGGGCGTCGCGGCAGGCAACGGCAAGCTGTACGTCAACATCGTCGACAATGGCGAAGTGGTGGAAATCGACGGCAAGTCGCTCACCGTCACACGCCGCTGGCCCACGGCGCCCTGCGCGCAGCCCGTCGCGATGGCGATCGATACGACGCACCATCGCTTGTTCAGCGGCTGTCGCAGCGGCGTGATGGCCGTCTCAGACTATCAGACGGGGACAGTCGTCGCCACGGCACCGATCGGGGCGGGCGTCGATGGCACGGCGTTCGATCCGGCGGCCCGTGATGTGTTCACGTCCAATGCGGACGGAACACTGACCGTGATTCATGAAGACAGCCCGGATCAGTACCATGTGGTGCAGAACGTCCAGACCGCAGCGGGCGGCCGGAACATGGGACTCGATCCCACGACGCATCGCGTGTACGTCGTTTCGGCGCGCTTTGGACCAGCGCCCACCGATTCGACCGCCGACAACCCGCGGCGGCGGCCGCCAGTTATTCCGGGATCATTCATGATGATGGTGGTGGAGCCCACAACGGGTGCGCATTAGCCTGTGAGGCGCTTCGGTTGGTGGCTCATGGCGGTTCTGGCGCTGGTCATCGCCACCTATGCGATCGCGTTGCTGTTCGTTCCTGCGATGCGGGCGCCGTTCCTCCAGCAACGCTTCCTTACGATATCGTGGGCCGCGTACCTCCACCTCGGTGGCTCGGGGCTGGCGCTTGCCGTCGGCGCGTTTCAGCACAATGGCCGGATCCGGGCGCGCTACATCGATGCGCATCGCTGGCTGGGCCGGACGTATGTCGTGGGCGTACTGCTCGGCGGCAGCGCGGCGCTCGCCCTCGCGACGACCTCGCAGGCGGGGTTGGTCACGCATGCCGGCTTCGGTTTGCTGGCCGTGCTGTGGCTGGTTTCGACGGGGATGGCGTATCGCTACATCCGCTCGGGCAATCAGGCGCTGCACCGCCGCTGGATGGTTCGCAGCTACGCTTTGACCTTTGCCGCGGTGACGCTGCGGATCTACCTGCCATTGAGCCAGGTTGCCGGCATTCCGTTCGACGCGGCGTACCAGACTATTTCGTGGCTCTGCTGGGTCCCGAATCTGATTGTTGCCGAATGGATCATCCTGCGACAGCGGGGTGCGATATCGATTCATGAACCCAACGCCGTCATTGCAGCGTAGCCTGCTGCTCCTCGCGCTCGCGGGACTGTGCGGGGCCGGGGAGGCCTGTGGAGATCGGTCGCCCGAACGAAGAGCCCAAACCGTGCCCGATCCGGCCGCCGTCACGCCGAGCCCTGAACCTTCGGCCGATGTCACTCCATCTCTCCGGACGAACGTCGAAGCACCGGCTTACGAGTCCGGCCCCGAGTACGTGCTGCATGGGGCTTGTCCATTCGAATGTTGCCGGTATGGCAAGACGACCATGATCGGAGGTGGGACGTTGCGGGCGTCGCCCAGCTACTACTCCGATAGCGTGGGGCGAGTCGCCGATGGAGCAAGGGTTGAGACCGACAGCGGTATGGTGATCATGCACCCGACCGGACTCGCCGTAATCGTCGGTGAGACGCCGATGGGAGAGACTCTCTCAGGTCCTCGCGGGGGTGATACGCTGGAGATCCTTCAATCCGCGGGCGAGGGAAAGCACCGCGTCCGCTGGCACGGACTGGAATTCGACATGGCCACTGGGGAGCCGGATCGGCCGGTCACCGGGCTGCAGATACTTCGCGAGCCAGCCCAGAGTTGGTGGTTGTACATGACCGATTCCGCGTCGCAGCGGTCCGGCTGGATGAGGATCGGCGGTCTCAGGGGAGAGCTGAACAAGGATCAAGGTTCCGCTGCCTGCAATTAGTTAGACTGGAGTCACAGGAGGCGCAGACCATGTTTCCGTTCATGATTCCCAGCTGGGCGCTTGGCGCGGCGGTCATTCTCATCGCGATCCAAGTAGGGCGCGCAATCTCAGGCAGAAACCCGCGCTTCCGTCGCGGCTTTCCGCACCAATCGGACGCGGACGTCGCGGAGGTTGCCGAGCTGCGTCAGAACCTCGAGGCGATGCAGCACCGCGTCGCCGAGCTCGAGGAGCGCGTGGACTTCACCGAGCGGCTGCTTGCGAAACAGCGCGACACTGACCGGCTGGGAGCGTAATGCGATTCTCTGTCTGGAGCGGGACGCGCAAGCAGCTAAGTTCAGTACAGAACGGCGACCGGGACGGTCGAGAACCCAAGCACTCCGTGGCCGAGTTGGCCGTAGTAGTCATCGCCCCAGCAATACACCGTCCCCGCGCTCGTGAGCGCGCAGGTGTGCTCCGATCCCGCTTGAATCGCCGTAAACGTCAGACCGCCGGTCACGGCGACCGGCACGTTGGTCGAGTCTCCGCTGGTGCCGATGCCGAGCTGGCCGACGTCGTTGTACCCCCAGCAATACGCCGCGCCGCCCGTGGTTACGGCGCAGGTCTGACGACTGCCCGCCGAAATCGTCGCGAAGGTGTGTCCACCCGCCACTGGACCCGGAACCCTGCCCGTCGCAAACGATCCGGTGCCGAGCTGGCCGGAGTAATTGCTTCCCCAGCAGTAGGCAGCTCCGGAGGCCACCAAGCCGCACACGTGCGTTCCGCCGATCGACAATGTTGTGAAGACGAGTCCTCCTGATACCGGGTTTGGGACCACACTAACTGAAGTGGTGTCGGCGCCGAGCTGACCGGAGTTGCCGTCGCCCCAGCAGTATGCCGCACCCGAGCTCGTGAGCGCGCACGACCCAAAGACTCCGGCCCCAATTGCCGTAAACGTCAGGCCACCCGCAACCGGGGTCGGGCCCGATCGGGAAGTCATCGAGCTGTCGCCGATTTCGCCCCGAACATTCGCACCCCAGCAATACGCGGCGCCGGACGTTACCAGGCCGCACGAATGCCAAAGTCCCGTGGCGATGGTGGTAAACGTCAGACCACCCGCGACGGCGACGGGAGTGCCGCTGTACAAGCCGCCGAAGTCTCCGGTTCCGAGCTGAAATGTCCCGTCTGATCCCCAACAGTATCCGGCGCCGGCCGTGGATACCGCACACGTGTGCATCAGGCCGCCGGCGATGGCGCTGTACGAGTGGGCACCAGACACCGCGTCCGGTAGCGCCATGGGTTGGCTGCCACCGTTCCCGAGCTGGCCGCCGGCGTTGTTTCCCCAACAGAACGCCGCTCCGGCGCCGCTCAGCGCGCACGTGTGCGAGCTCGTGGCGCCGGCCGTGAGCGTGACGACGCCCGTCAGACCAATCACGGGAGCAGGAGACAGTACGCGCTCCACGACGTGTCCCAGCTCGCCGAATCGGTTGCTGCCCCAGCAATACACAGCGTCGTTCGTGGTGAGGCCGCAGGTGTGCGACGCGCCGGCGGCAATGGCGCTGAACTTGATTCCGCCGGAGACGGCGTTCGGCCCGAACTGCTGCGGATTGGCGCCGGCGCCCAGCTCGCCGTTCTGGTTCGTCCCCCAGCAGAACGCATCGCCTCCGCTCGTGATGGCGCAGGCGTGGTTGCTGCCGGCCGTGACGTGCGCAAACGCGTGCGAGCCCAGGATCTGCGTCGGCGTCGTGTATCCGCTCGCGCTGAAGTTCCCCGATTCTCCGGCGTTGTTTGCGCCCCAGCAGAACGTCGCTCCCGACGAGGCGAGCGCGCAGGTGAAGCCAAAGCCCGACGCGATCGCGGTGAAGGTCTGTCCGCCAGAGACCGCCACCGGTACGTAGCTTGGCGTTGTCCGTGTGCCGTTGCCCAGCTGTCCGTAGATGTTCCCGCCCCAACAATAGACCTGACCGGACGTCGTGATGCCGCACGTATTGTCGTAGCCGGCGGCCAGCGCGCTGAAGGAAAGCCCGCCCACCACCGGCGTGGGCACGAGTCGTTGCCCCGTGTCGCTCGTGCCGAGCTGCCCCAGAGTATTCCATCCCCAGCAGTAGGCCGCGCCGGTGGACGTCACTCCGCAGGCGTGGTACGACCCAGTCGTCAAACTGCTGAAGTGCAGCCCACCGGAGACCGGTCCAGGTACGGTGCTCTTGGTGGTGGTGCCGTTCCCCAGCATTCCGAATCCGTTGTTGCCCCAGCAAAATGCCGCGCCGGCGCGATCCAATCCGCAAGTATAGGACGTCCTCGCCGAGATGGTCGTGAACTCGAAGCTGGCGGCAACGGTGACACGGCTGACACTGCCGGTTGTGGATCCATTGCCGAGCTGACCGGCGAGATTCCCGCCCCAGCACGACACCGTACCGGTGGAGGAGAGCATGCACGTGTGCGCCGTCCCGGCCGTGATCGTCGGCTGTATGGCCGGAACCGGACTCGTCGCTTCGCCGCACGCAGTGACTGCGGCGGCCAGCAAGACGAGCGAAACGGTGAGGGAGCGTCGTGGCATTGGTTCCCTCGACTTGATGCTTTTGCCGTTTCCTGAAGCGCGCAAGTGGGGGTGCCCCAAACGACACAATTCAGCGCGGCAAATTGAGGGTCTTGAGATAGTCCGAAACGACGTACGCCGGCACCGCAAAGATGATCTTGCCCTGCGACTCGCGCTCGCCGCCATACAGCAGCGCGATCACTTTCCCGTCGCGGTCGAAGATCGGACTCCCCGACGACCCCGGCGCGCCGTAGGCGTCCACCTGCACGACCGCCGTCAGCGACTTGCTGACCGTCCCGACCGTCAGCGTCGGCTCGGCGATCGGCTGGCCGCCTTGCGACTCCATCGGGAGATCGAAGCCGAGCGGATAGCCGAGGATCGCGACGGGGTCGCCGCGCTCGAGCCCCTCGCGCGTCTTGGCCAGGCCTGCGACCCGCGGCGTTCCGCCCTTGATCAGTACCCGGAACACGCCGACGTCCGCCTCCGCCGAAACGCCGATCATCTCGGCGCGCCAGAACTGCGTGCTGCCCGAGAAAATCACGCCCAGGCGGCGCGGCGTCTTGGTGCCGTCTTCGCCCGCCAGGATGTGCTTGTTCGTGACCATGGTGCCCATCGAGTCGATCGAGAACGCGGTCCCACTGAAGCGTTCGCCGTCGGTGTACTCGACGAGCACGATCGCAACCGCGTCCTGATTGCGGTGTGAGATCGCCCGGTAATCGACGGCGCTCGCGCCCACCAGCGCGCGCTGCCGCCGCTCGGCCGCATCCAGCTCGGTACGCAGCCGCGCGACCGACGAGGCGTCTCCCCCGGAGGCGCCGAGCTCGCGCCGCAGGCGCGCCGTCTCGTCCTGTGATGCCTTCAGCGCGTCGCGCACGCCCTGCAGCTGGGTCTGGAACTGCGAGGTCAAGGCGCGGGACTCCCGCATCAGACTGTCGGCACGATCCTGCAGCTGCCGCAGGTCGTTCGCGCGCCGCCGGCCATCGAGCTGCATCCAGGTGAACCCGGTGCCCACGATCAGCAGCAGGCCGATCAAGACTTTGGTCGTGCGCCGGAGCTGCGCCGTCTGGCGCGCCACCTCGGCCGCGATGCGAACGCCGGTGCTCTGGCGCGGTGCGGTCGCCCGGGGCTCGGGGGACGCGGCGTGATACACCTCGCGCGGCGAGGACGCGCGGTCGGCGAGGCCTTCCGCCGCGGTCGTCGCCGGCAGATCGGTATCGGTTTCGATGACTTCGAACTCGAGCGCCGGCCCGTTCGCGCCAAAGCCGATGACGTCGCCGCCCGTGAGCAGCGTGTCGCCGTTGATGCGCTTGCCGTTCACGAAGGTGCCATTGCGACTGCTCAGATCCTGGAGGATGAACCCCTCCGTCTTGCGCACGATCGCGGCGTGGCGTGATGAGACGTCGAGGTCCCGCTCGGCGTCGAAGCGCACGTCCGAGAGCGGGTGGCGGCCGAGCCCGATGTAACCCTTGCGGAAGGCTTCGATCTGCCCCGCGCGGGCCCCGGAGAGAAACTTGAACTGGGCTTTCACCGCTGCAGCGTGAGGTACCAGATGAGGGCCGCGGCCACGGCGATCAGCGCGAGCACGATCGCCCGCGTGTGCTTGCTGGACTCGCGGTTCGGCACGGGCGGCCGGCTGCCCTTGTACACGGGCACGGGCTCGGTGCTGGTCTCGGTGTCGATCAGCGGGTAGACCTGATGGCCGACGTCGTCCTGCGTGTCGCCCGCCGAGCGCAGGCCCTCGCCGTCGAAGCGCGCGATGACGACCGTGATGTTGTCGGGGCCGCCGCGCTCATTGGCGAGCGCGATCAGCTTGTCGCAAGCCGCGCTCAGATCGGGGGTCGAGCTCACGACCTGGGCGATCTCTTCCTTCTTTACCTGACCCGACAGGCCGTCCGAGCAGAGGACCAGGATGTCGCCGCGGCGCACCTCCTGGTAGGTCAGATCGACCTTGACCTTTGGATCGGGGCCGAGCGCCTGGAGGATGATATTGCGGCGCTCGCTCTGTGCCGCTTCCTCCTCGGTCAGCTCGCCCGCCTCGACCAGCCGCTGCATCAACGATTGATCCTTGGTGATCTGATGGGCCTGGCCGCCGCGAATCAGGTACGCGCGGCTATCGCCGACCTGCGTCAGATAGAGATGATCGTTCAGCACGCCCGCCGCGGTCGTCGTCGTGCCCATGCCGCGCACTTCGGGGTGGGCTTTCGCGTGGGCGTGAATGCTCGCGTTGGCGACTTCGACAGACTCTTTCAGGCGGTAGGCGAACCGCTGCGGCGTCACCTCGTCCTCGTCGTTCCACGTCTTCACGAGATGCGCGTAGATCGTGTCGGTCGCCATCTCGCTCGCCACCTCGCCCGCCGCCGCGCCGCCCATGCCATCCGCCACCACCAGCAGCGTCCCGCGCGGGCCGATGTCGTGCTGCCGGACGTCCGGGAGCAGGGACGCCGCTTTTCGCGTCAGATCCGCAACGAGGAAACGGTCCTCGTTGTGGTCGCGCGCGCGGCCGAGGTCGGTCTTGCCGAAGACCTCGACGCGGACGGGTTTAGAGCGTCCGAACATCAATTACACTGCCCGAGCAGCGTGGCGTAGCTGTGATCGCCGGGGTCGATGGTACTGGCAATGCGAATGTAGCTGCATCCCGTCGCGCGCTCCTTCAGCTGGAAGAAGGCCTGTCCCACCACGAACGCGGCGTATCCCCTGTCCTTTTCGGAGATCCCCGCGGCTTTATAGAACTTGAGCGCTGAGTCGCGTACCATCGCAGCGGTTGTCGAATCGAGTCGCTCGAGAAACAGCGTATCGAGCACGTCGTGCGCTTTCGAGACGTCCACTCGCGAGGTTGCCGCAGCAGGCGCGGGAGGGGGCGAGGCCCGATGGGTGGTTTGGTGTGCTGAGTCGCGCGCCACGTGCGGCGTCGTATCGGCGGGATTCGTCGGCGGTGGAGGCGGTGGGCCGGCCTTATTACCGCCATTGAGCGCGACCCACGCGCCGCCCCCCGCCAGGATCACGACCACGCCGGCGACGACGGGAATGAGCGAGCGCTTCTTTGCCGGCGCCGCCTGCTTGGCCGATATCCGCTGCGTGGCACCGCCGGCGGTCGTGTCGAGCAGCTGCGTCTTTCCTTCGGTATCCGCCATCGAGCG